>JAIRPF010000189.1 GCA_031257115.1 Accumulibacter sp. | reverse complement strand
TCCAGGCCGGGGTTCCAGCCTTCGCACCGCCCTGAAGGGCGGGGTTTCAAACCGGAGTCAGTTTTACGATGAACAGGATACATAGTGTCGATTCTTTTCGTTTGATCGCGATTTTCGCTGTAATCGTGATTCATACGGCCCCATTCAAGTCGCATTCTTCCCCAATGGGCAATACGCTTGACCTTGCGACCGTGATCAACCAAACGGCACGATTCGCGGTTCCTTGTTTCTTTGTGATCTCCGGTTATTTTTGGGCGCGAAAATTCAAGGGGGCCGGGGATGTGTATGCTCCAACCGTGGCGATGGCAAAAAGAATCGCGTTCCTGTTCGTCGCCTAGTCTGCAATATACCTGCTTCCATGGAATATTCATGACGCGCTCGCTCATGGCACGGCTGGGCCTGTCAAGGTCATTTATTGGAATCTCGTCAAGCTGCTGAAAAATCCCATGGAAACCGCCATGCAGGGCGCTTGCATACATTTGTGGTTTTTGTCCGGATTGCTGTGCAGCCTATCCATTTCGGCATTTTTCATTCGATTGCGCCGTGTGCGTATTCTCGTCGCCATGGCGTTGGCGCTTTATGCGACAGGTCTCGCCGGAATGGCGTATGGCGATAGCCCGATCGGCTTTCACGCCAATTTCAATTTTCGGAACGGCCCCTTTTTTGCGCTAATATTTTTCGTAACGGGTTATCTGCTGGAACGTGGGAAAGCCCCTTGTCCTTCGTGGTTTCCAATTGGATTATCGGTTGCAATCATTGGAGCCGCGCTGCATTTTTCCGAGTTGCTTCTGCTGCATGGCAATTGGCGCACTTCAATGGTCCAGGACTACGTCGTCGGCACGTATTTCTTCGGGGTTGGAGTAGCCGTCATGGCGCTGTCGAACGATAAAATGCTGGCTTTCCCGCATACGGCATCGATTGGCCCCCTGGTGCCGGGCATGTATGCTTCGCATTACATCTTCGTCTATCTTCTGGAGCCTGTGAATCGCAATCTTTCCGGCAACAAGGCATGGACGGTTTCGTATCCTGTCGTGGTATTTCTGTTTTCCTGCCTACTCGCATTTACGATGTCCCGATCGGCGTCGACAAAGAGACTCGTCACATGAATCCTCCGGGACGCCCGCGCCGACCGGATGCCGGACGGAATGAATACTTGAGACAAAATCACTCGTTCGCGAGGTGAAATGACGAGCCGCGTTGTTTTTGTTCCGAGGGGTTAATGATTTTCGTGTCCAGAACGGCTCTCCGCTTGGGTTAACATCGAACCGGAATCGGATCAAAATTCCGCTTTCCGTTTTTCAGGGATATGTCCGTGAACTCGCTCGTTGACTGGTTGGAATTCCTCGAAAGGCTGCATCCCAGGGGGCAGGCCGGGATCGAGCTGGGGCTTGAGCGCGTGGCGCGCGTCAAGGCCGGATTGCGGCAGCGCCAGACCTGTCCGGTCATCGTCGTCGGCGGAACCAACGGCAAGGGTTCCACCTGCGCCTGCCTGGAGGCGATCTATCGCGCGGCGGGCTACCGCGTCGGCTGCTATACCTCGCCGCATCTGCTTTCGTACAACGAGCGGGTGCGCGTCGACGGCGCGCCGGCGGGCGATTCCGGGCTGTGCGCCGCGTTCGCCCGCGTCGAGGCGGCGCGGCGGGCCGCCGGGGACGTGGCGCTGACCTATTTCGAATTCGGCACGCTGGCGGCGTGGGAACTGTTCGCCGAGGCGCGGGCGCAGGTCGTCATCCTGGAGGTTGGATTGGGCGGGCGGCTCGACGCGGTCAACGTGTATGACGCCGACGCGGCGGTAGTGACCGGCATCGCGCTCGATCACACCGACTGGCTGGGGCCGGATCGGGAAAGCATCGGTTTCGAGAAGGCCGGGATTTATCGCGGGGGACGGCCGGCCATTTGCGCCGACGCGCGCCCGCCGCGAACGCTGCTGGCGCATGCGCAGGCCATCGGCGCCGACCCGTGGCTGATCGGCCGCGATTTCGGCTACGAACGCGCGCCGGCGGGATGGACGTACCGGGGGCGGCAGGGCGTTTGCCGCGAGGATTTGCCGATTCCGGCCCTGGCGGGCGAACACCAGTTCGGCAACGCGGCGGCCGCGCTCGCGGCCATCGACGGTTTGCAGGCGCGGCTGCCGGTCGCCTTGCCGGCGATCCGCGACGGGCTGCGGCAAGTCCGGCTCGCGGGGCGTTTCCAGCGCGTGCGCGAACGCCCGGCGATCGTGCTGGATGTCGCGCACAATCCGCAGGCGGTGGGGTGCCTGGCGGACAATCTCGATGCGATGGGCCTCTACCGGCGAACCATCGCCGTCGCCGGCATGTTGGCCGACAAGGACATCGCCGGCGCGCTGCGCCTGCTGGCCGGCAAGATCGACGTCTGGCTGCTGGCCGGGCTGGACGGGCCGCGCGGCGCGGCGGCGGAAATCCTGGCGGCGGCGGTGGAGGCGGAGCGGCCGGGCGGCCGGACGGAGTGTTTTCCCTCGCCGGCCGGGGCGTTCCGGCGCGCCGTCGGTCTGGCGGAAGAAGGTGATAGAATCATCGTTTTCGGATCGTTCCACACCGTTGCCGCCGTCCTGCGCGAAATCGGGCAGGAGCGGCCGGATTGACCGGGATTCCGATTCAACCGTTTTGCGCCCGCCATGTCCGATTCGCCCGATATCAGCCTGCAACTCAAGAAACGCGCCCGCCGGCGGCTGGTCGGCGCCGTGGCTTTCGCCGGGCTGGCCGCCGTCGTTCTGCCGATGGTCATGGACGAGGAGCCGAAACAGCAGGTGCAGGACGTGCAAGTCCGCATCCCCGGCCAGGACCAGACGCCGTTCAGGCCGAGGCTGGAACCGGCCGGCGGCGAGGCGAGGGAAGCGCCGGCGTCTCCGGTCGAACCGCCCAGGCCAGCCGAACCGCCCAGGCCAGCCGAACCGCCAAAACCGGCGGAAGCTCCGAAACCGGCCGAAGCGCCCAGGCCCGTGGCGAAACCGGCGGAAACGCCCAAGCCGGCCGAGACGCCCAGGGCGGAAGAAAGACAGGCCGACGCCCAGCGCGCCGCCGCGATCCTCAGCGGCAAGATTCCGGCCGATCCCGCGCCGGCCGGCGGGCAGTTCGTGATTCTCATCGGCGCTTTTTCGAACCCGGCCAACGTCAGGCAATTGCAGACGAAACTCGGCGAACTCGGAATCAAGGTGTATACCGAATCGATCGATTCCCCGGAGGGCAAGAAAACGCGGGTGCGCGCCGGCCCCTTCGCCAATCGCCCGGCGGCGGAGAAAGCGGCGGAGAAAATGAAGCGCATCGGGGTCAACGGGGTCATCGCGGCAAAACAATGACCCTGTTCGATTGCGCCGTCGTGCTCATCCTGCTCTTTTCCATGACCCTGGGCGCATGGCGCGGGGTGCTGGGCGAGATCATCGCCGTTTCCGCCTGGGTGCTGGCGTTCCTCGCGGCCAAATGGTGGGGCGAGGAACTGGCCTGGCAGTTGCAGGCCGTGACCGCCGACCCGGTGCTGCGGATCGTCGTCGCCTGGGTGCTGATTTTCGTGATCGTGCTGCTGCTGATGGCGATGGTTCGCCTGGCCGTTCGCGGCCTGCTCAAGGCGATCGGGCTGAGTCCTTCCGACCGGGCGCTGGGCGTCCTTTTCGGCGCGGCGCGCGGCGCGCTGATCGTGCTGATTCTGGTGGCGATCGGCGGCATGTTGTCGCTGCCCAGGGAATCGTGGTGGCGCGGGGCGTTGCTGTCGGCGCCGCTCGAAACGGCGGTACTGGCGTGCAAGCCCTGGCTGCCGCCGGAAGTGGCGAAACGAATCCGGTTCAGGTAGAAACACAGTCGACAACCCCGGAGAACACGGAGCGCGCGGAGAAAAGGCACGAGAAATCAACCACGACGAACGCAACGGTCGCGGCGAAAAACGGAAGCGGGAAATCTTTTGCTTTTCGCGGTGTTCGCCGTGTCCGTCGTGATCGATGTCTCGTCGTGATCGATGTCTCGTCGTGATCGAAGTCTCGTCTTTTCCGCGCCTCGCGGTTCAACGGCTTTTTCCAGGATAACCCCATGTGCGGCATTCTCGGAGTCATGGCGAACACGCCGGTCAATCAACTGCTCTACGACGGGCTGATGGTTCTGCAACATCGCGGGCAGGACGCGGCCGGCATCGCCACGAGCGAAGACAACGCTTTTTTCATGCACAAAAGCCCCGGACTGGTGCGCGACGTCTTCCGCACGCGCAACATGCGCGCGCTGCCGGGCGACATGGGCATCGCCCACTGCCGCTATCCGACGGCGGGGTCGCCGGCCGACGCGGCGGAATCGCAGCCGTTCTACGTCAACTCGCCGTTCGGCCTGGTGCTCGCGCACAACGGCAACCTCACCAACACCGAACGCTTGCAGGACGAAATGTTCCGGCTGGATTTGCGCCACATCAACACCCGCTCCGATTCCGAGGTGCTGCTCAACGTGCTGGCGCACGAACTCCAGGAATCGGCCGGCAGTTTCCGGCTCGACCTCGACACCATCTTCGCCGCCGTCGCGGGCGTCCATCGCCGCTGCAAGGGCGCTTACGCGGTGGTGGCCATGATCGCCGGTTACGGCCTCCTGGCCTTCCGCGATCCGTTCGGCATCCGGCCGCTGATCGTCGGGGTCAATGAAACGCCGCAAGGCCCCGAATACCTCGTCGCCTCCGAGTCGGTCGCGCTCGACACTCTGGGATTCAAGGCGCTGCGCGACGTGGCGCCGGGGGAAGCCCTTTTCGTGGACACGGCGCACGCGCTGCATTTCCGCCAATGCGCCGACGCGCCGGCGCTCTCGCCGTGCATTTTCGAATACGTCTATCTGGCGCGCCCGGACTCGGTCATCGACGGCGTGTCCGTCTACGAAACGCGCCTGCGCATGGGCGAACACCTCGCGGACAAGGTGGCGTGCAGCATTCCGGTCGAAGAAATCGACGTGGTCATCCCGATCCCCGATTCGAGCCGCCCGGCGGCGATGCAACTAGCGCAGCGCCTGAACATTCCCTACCGCGAAGGCTTCGTGAAAAACCGTTACATCGGCCGGACCTTCATCATGCCGGGGCAATCGATCCGCCGGAAATCCGTGCGCCAGAAGCTCAACACCGTCGGCCAGGAATTCACGGGCAAGCGCGTCCTGCTGGTCGACGATTCCATCGTGCGCGGCACGACCAGCCGCGAGATCGTCGAAATGGCGCGCGCGGCCGGCGCGCTCAAGGTCTACTTCGCCTCGGCGGCGCCGCCCGTGCGCTACCCCAATGTTTACGGCATCGACATGCCGACGCGCGGCGAACTGATCGCCACGGGCCGCACCGAGGCCGGAATCGCGCGCGAGATCGGGGCGGACGCCCTGGTATACCAGGATCTGGAGGCGCTCAAGGCATCCGTCCGCGAAATCAATCCACGGGTGACGGATTTCGATTGCTCATGCTTTGACGGCCGCTACGTCACCGGCGACATCACGGAAGCCTATCTCGACGCCATCGAACGCGCGCGCGAAGGCCGCTCCACCGCCGCCATCGCCGACGACGGCGACTCGCGGCAATTCGATCTCAACCTGAACGTCGAACGTTCCGAATAGCCCGCCCCGCCGCGAGAACGGCCAAAAACGGAACGCAGCGGTGGAATTGGGAACGGCCAAAACGGAACGCGGCGGAAAAATTGGGCGAAGCGCGGCTTTTCGCGGTTTTTTCTTTTGCCGTTCCTGATTCGCCGTCGCCTTCGCCGCTTCTCCCCTCGTCATTCCCGCGCAAGCGGGAATCCAGGGACGTGCCCTCCGGCGCGGGACGTGAGGGCGATCAAAGCATCCCCCTTGACCGCGAAGGGCGGGCACCGCGCCCGTCATTGCGAGGCGCGTAGCGCCGTGGCCATCCGGAATGGTCGTGACGGGGCGCGGACTGGATTGCTTCGCTCCGCTCGCAATGACGAGTGGGGGGTTTCATCGCGGATCGGATGGTCTCAAGGGGAATGGCCATGAATTCCCGTCATTTCCCTGACAAGCGGGAACCCAGTTCGCCGTTGCCTTCGCCGCTTCCCCTCACCGCCTTCCCCTCACCCGTCATTCCCGCGTTCGCGGGAATGACGGGGAAAAGAGATTGTTATCTAACGAATCGAAACCGCTCCAATCTTCCGGAATAAAAAAGTCCGTGGGAAAATTTTCCCACGGACATGAGGCAATGACGGCGCTAGATCAGACGTCCGTATGATGACCGTTCCTTTTCCCGGTCACTCCCTTGCAAGCGGAAATCCGGTTCGCCGTTGCCTTCGCCGTACCCTTGCCGCATCCCCCTTCCCCCCGTCATTCCCGCGAAAGCGGGAATCCAGGAACGGCCCTCCGGCGCGGGACGCGCCGCCTTGAAGGGCGGGGGATCAAACCGGAGTCGGCTTTACGGTGAGCAACAAGAAAAACGAAATGCCGCCGCGTTTTTTGATTTGGCTTCGATGTAATAACGGGGCTTTCGGGGAAGGGTAGCAACTCATTAGCGGCAGGCATTCATGCCTGCCGCTGTGAACGAACCTGGAAAAAGGGTTGGCACCCCTCCCAAGTGGCCACGGTCGAAACCCCGGCCTTCAGGCCGGAGTTTCAGCCTTCGCGCCGCCCTGAAGGGCAGGGATTTCAAACCGGAGTCCGTTTTATGGTGAAACGCCCGGCGGAGGGCGCGGGCGTCATGCCCGTCTTCCGCCGGTCTCGCGTTTCTTTCCAGACGCCGCGCGGGCGGTCAGGATGGCCGGGTTTCGACCATGACCAGCGGTTCCTCCGAAACGGCGGGCGCGGCGCGCGGGCGGCGCGGGCGCGGCGCGGGGATTTCCTCGGCGTCCGGCTGCCAGGTCTGGATTTTGTCGCTGCTGGTTTCGACCATGACCAAGCCGCTGGTTTCGAGCGCCTTGCCGATGTCGATGGCTTCCGCCGCGGGCGGCGGCGCGGGCGGCGCGATGGCGGACGCGGGCGCTTCCACGGCGGGAATTTCTCCGGATGCCGCCGAAACATCGACCGTTTCCTCGGCGCGGCGGGCCGCCGCCGCTTCGTCCCGCGCCGGGGCAGGGGCGGTTTCGCCGACACCGGTTTCGCCGATACCTTCCGCGCGGTTCGCGGGAGTCGGCGCGGCGGCCGGTTCGGTGCCCGGTTCGGCGGCCATCGCCAGCGGGATTTCCATCTGCATGTCGCCGGACGCCACGGCGGCGGCGGGCGCGGGAGTCACGGCGGGGCGGTCGGTTCCGTTTTCGGGTTCGGGTTGGGCGAACGTTTCCCCGGAGGTTCGTTCGGGCGGCGGCGCGGACTCGGTTCCGGCGGTTTCAAAGGCGGTCATCGTGACGGTCTCGGCCGGCTCGTTTCTCTCCGGACGGTCGCGCCGTCCGTTGCGCCGCCCGCGACGGCGGGCCGCGCCGTCGTCCGCGATTTTCGCCGCGCCCTCCTCGGCGGTCTGGAATTCCTGCGCTTCGACGATCAGGACCGGCTGTTCCCTTTCCTTGCGTTCCGGGCGCTGTTCGTTCCGCTGGCGGCGCGGCTCGCGGGGTTTCTGGTTTTCCTCGCGCGGCTGGGCGGCCTGGACGGACTTGGAATCGCGCGCCCCCTTCGGCTCCCTGGGCGAACGGGTTTCACGATTATCGCGGTCGTCGTCGTGACGGATGTTGCGCGGACCGCGCCGCCCGCTCCGCTGGATGGCGCTTCGCGGTTTTTTTTCGGGCTTGACCTCCGGCGCGGGTTCGGCGGGGCCACGGAACCAGGAGATGATCCGGGAGAAGAATCCGCCGGCGCTTTTTTCCGGCGTTTCCCTGGGTTTTTCGAGGGCGATCGGGGCCGGCGTCCGCTCCGGGATAAGCCGCTTGATCGCCGCTTCCTGGTGCGGCGTCCGGGTTTCCACGGCGGCGGCCGGCCGTTCGCTTTCCTCGGCGGGCGCTTCGACCATTTTGTACGACGGCGTCTGGATGTCTTCCTGGTTGAGTTCGTCGTGGCGCAGGCGGACGATGCTGTGCTGCGGCGTTTCCAGGTGGATATTGGGGATGAGCAGGATGTTGACCTTGTGGCGCAGTTCGATGGCGTGTACGTCGGCGCGCTTTTCGTTGAGCAGGAAGGTGGCGACGTCGACCGGCACCTGGGTGTGGATGGCGCCCGTGTTGTCCTTCATCGCTTCCTCTTCCAAGATGCGCAGGATGTGCAGCGCGGCCGATTCCGCGCCGCGGATGTGGCCGGTGCCGGAACAGCGCGGGCAGGGGATGTAGCTCGTTTCGGCGAGCGCCGGGCGCAGGCGCTGGCGCGAGAGTTCCAGCAGGCCGAAGCGGCTGATCTTGCCGGTCTGCACGCGGGCGCGGTCGAGCTTGATTCCTTCGCGCAGGCGGTTTTCGACCTCGCGCTGGTTGCGCGCGCTTTCCATGTCGATGAAATCGATGATGATCAGCCCGCCCAGGTCGCGCAGGCGCAGTTGCCGGGCGATTTCCTCGGCGGCTTCCAGATTGGTCTTGAACGCCGTTTCCTCGATGTCGGCGCCACGGGTGGCGCGGCTCGAATTGACATCGACGGCGACCAGCGCCTCGGTGTGGTCGATGACGATGGCGCCGCCCGACGGCAGGTTGACCTGCCGCGAATACGCCGATTCGATCTGGTGCTCGATCTGGAAGCGCGAAAAGAGCGGCACGTCGTCGTGATAGCGCTTGACGCGGCCGACGTTGGCCGGCATGACGGTAGACATGAAGTAGCGCGCCTGTTCGAAAATCTCGTCCGTGTCGACGAGAACCTCGCCGATGTCCGGCTGGAAATAGTCCCGGATGGCCCGGATCACGAGGTTTCCTTCGGGATACAGCAGGCGCGAGCCGTATTTTTCGAGCACGTTTTCGCTCGCCGCTTCCTCGATGGCCTTCCACAGCTGGAGGAGGTAGTTCAGGTCCCATTGCAGTTCCTCGGCGCCGCGACTGATCGCCGCCGTGCGCGCGATCAGGCTCATGCCCTGGGGAACCTGCAATTGATCCAGGACTTCGCGCAGTTCGGCGCGCTCTTCGCCCTCGACCCGGCGGGAGACGCCGCCGCCGCGCGGATTGTTGGGCATCAGCACGAGGTAGCGCCCGGCCAGGCTGATGAAGCTCGTCATGGCCGCGCCCTTGTTGCCGCGCTCGTCCTTGTCGACCTGGACGATCAGTTCCTGCCCTTCGCGCAGGGCTTCCTTGATGCTCGCGCGGTTGGCATCGACGCCCGGCAGAAAATACGAGCGGGAAATTTCCTTGAACGGCAGAAACCCGTGCCGCTCGACGCCATAATCGACGAAGGCGGCTTCGAGACTGGGTTCGATGCGCGTGATCACCGCCTTGTAAATGTTACTTTTTTTCTGCTCCTTGGCGGCCGACTCAATGTCCAGGTCGATCAGTTTCTGACCATCGACAATGGCGACACGGAGTTCCTCGGCCTGTGTCGCATTGAATAGCATTCGCTTCATTTTGGGGGGCTCCCGCGTGCTTACGACCGTGGGAAGCGCCTCGCGCAGGCAGCGACGGACTAGTTTTTGCCGGAGGGGTGGGGTTTTCTCCTGAGAGGCGACAAGTCGGGTTGATTCGCTGGGTTCATTCTTCGAGGCCCTGAAAAATTCCAGGCGCCGGGGGAATCTGCTTGGGGCGATCCGAACGTGCTGAATGCACGCAAATCAAGTAGTATCGCTACTTCTGGTGAGCGTACTTAACCAGGCGATTCGCGCTGATCGACCCCGCACGGGTTGATGCGGAAGAAGCCGCCAAGGCCTGCCGGAAGGTGGCCGCGACTTGCAGGGCGCGGCGTCGCTCGAAGGTCTTACGGGTCGGCGCTTCTTTCGATCCAGGACGCGAATCGGATCCAGTATATTAGAAATGGTTGAAGTTGGCAAAGACTATGTCGCGCGAGCCATCGTCGGCGCGGAAGACGCGGGCCAGCGTCTCGACAATTATCTGCTGCGCGTGTGCAAGGGCGTGCCAAAAAGCCACGTCTACCGGATCATCCGCCGTGGCGAGGTTCGCGTAAACGGCCGCCGCGCCGACGCCTCGGATCGCGTCGAGTCCGGCGACACGCTGCGCATTCCGCCGCTGCGCGTGGCGCGGCGGCCGGAGGAGATCGCCGCCGGCGCGCAGATCAAGGCCGATCTGCCGATCGTCTACGAGGATGAGTCGATGCTGGTGATCGACAAGCCGGCCGGAATCGCCGTCCACGGCGGCAGCGGGGTCGATTTCGGCGTGATCGAGGCGTTGAGGCGGCAGCGTCCGCAAGCGCGCTTTCTCGAACTGGCGCATCGCCTGGACCGGGAGACTTCCGGGCTGCTGCTCGTCGGCAAAAAGCGTTCGGCGCTCAGGGTTTTGCACGACATGTTCCGGGAAGGCGGGCCGGGCCGCGAAATCGACAAGCGTTATCTGCTCCTGGTACGGGGGCGGTGGATGGAACCGGCGCGCAAGGTCGAACTGCCGCTCTGCAAGTATCTGCTGGAATCGGGAGAGCGCCGCGTGCGCGTGGCGTCCGGCGGCAAGCCGTCGCAAACGCTTTTCCGCCTCGTGACCCGCTGGGAAAGTTTCAGCCTGCTCGAAGCGCGATTGCGCACGGGCCGGACTCACCAGATCCGGGTTCATTGCGCGCATCTCGGTTTCCCGATCGCCGGGGACGAAAAGTATGGGGATTTCGCCCTGAACCGGCTCCTGCAAAAAGAGGGCCTCAAGCGGATGTTCCTCCATGCGTGGAAAATGCGCTTCCCCCATCCGGCGAGCGGGGAGGGCGTGGCGCTGCAAGCGCCGCTTCCCGACGCGCTGCGGGATTTTCTGAAAAAGCTCTCGGACAGGGAGGCGCTGGATCATGGCCAGGCGTTTTGATCTGCTGATTTTCGACTGGGATGGCACCCTGTCCGATTCCACGGGCATCATCGTGCGGACGTTGCGGGCGGCCTGCCGCGACTTCGGATTGCCGGAACCGTCCGGGGAGCAAGCCAGGTACGTGATCGGCCTGGAACTGTCGCAAGCCCTGCGCCACCTCTTTCCCGACCTTCCCGACGAACGCCTGCCGCCGCTCGTCGCCCGTTACAGGCAACGCTATCTGACGGACGACGAGGACGTCCGGCCCTTTGCCGGCATCCCGGAGCTGATCGGGGAACTCCATGCTTCCGGATACCGGCTAGCGGTGGCGACCGGCAAGCATCGAAAGGGGCTGGAGCGCGCGCTCGCCCGTTCCGGCCTGGGCGCTTATTTTTCCTCCTCGCGCTGCGTGGACGAGTGTCCCTCCAAGCCGCATCCTCGGATGATCGAGGAGTTGATGGGCGAATTCTCGACGCCGGCCGAACGGACGCTGATGATCGGCGATACGACGCACGACGTGCGAATGGCCATCAACGCCGGAGTCGCCGCGCTGGCCGTGGCTTACGGAGCGCATCCGCGCGCCGAACTCGTCCGCCTGGCACCGCTGGCCTGCGTCGACGACGTCGCGCGGCTCGCGCTGTGGCTGAAACGAAACGCCTGACGCCGGACCGGGCCGTCCGGCCGCGTCACGCGCCGCTTTCCGGACGGGCTTGATCTATACTCCACGGATATCTTGATCGAGCCGAAACGTGGATACACCGGAAAAAGAGCCGCCGTGGGAACGGCAGTTGCTTGAGAAAATCGCCCTGCAATCCCTGAAGGAAGCGCGGGCCAAACGCCGTTGGGGCATTTTTTTCAAGCTCGCGGGACTGGCCTACCTCGTCACGGTTCTGGCGCTGGTCGTCGATTGGGGCGCGTCGGAAAAATTGGGCGCGAACGGCCGGCATACGGCGCTGGTCGACGTCAATGGAACCATCGAGGCCAAGGGAAACGCCAGCGCGGAGAAAATCAACGGGGCGCTGCAATCGGCTTTCGAGGACAAGGGGACGGCGGGCGTCATTCTGCGCATCAACAGTCCCGGCGGCAGCCCCGTCCAGGCCGGCATCGTGTACGACGAAATCCGCCGGCTGCGCAAGAATCACCCGGACATCCAGCTCCACGCCGTGGTCGAGGACATGTGCGCGTCCGGCGGCTACTACATCGCCTCGGCCGCGGACAAGATTTTCGTGGATAAAGCCAGCATCGTGGGTTCCATCGGCGTGCTGATGGACGGATTCGGCTTCACCGGGGCGATGCAGCGCCTCGGCATCGAGCGGCGTCTCCTGACCGCCGGAGAAAACAAGGGATTCCTCGATCCATTCTCGCCCAGGGACGCCGGGCAGGTAGAACACGCCGGGACGCTTCTCCGGGAAATTCACCAACAGTTCATCGACGTCGTGCGCAAGGGGCGCGGCGATCGCCTGAAAGAGACCCCGGAAATGTTTTCGGGCCTCATGTGGACCGGCTCGCAAAGCATAAAACTGGGCCTCGCCGACGATTTCGGCACCATCGATTCCGTCGCGCGGGACGTCATCAAGGCGGAAAACATCCTCGATTATTCGGTCAGGGAAAACATCGCCGAACGTGTCGCCAAGCGCCTGGGCGCGGACGTGAGCCAGAACCTGCTGCTCCGCCTGTTCAACCCCGACCGCGCCGTCATCCGCTGACCCCGGAAACCCGGCCCAATGCTCCGCGCGGGCGGCAAAAAGCCAGCCGTGCGATGGGCCAGGTGTTTGATTTCATTGGCGTGGCCGGGTCGATTCGAATGTCCGGCCCTTGGTTCGCAAGAGGAAGGTTCTGAATGGAGCGCGGGCGTCCCGCCCGCAAAGCGAACGAAACGGGCGAGACGCCCGCGCTCCACGTTTCAGCCCGGCGTGCCGCGATCAACCGCCCTCTCTTTCCCCGACCGCCGCGACTCCTTCCGGCACGCGGCTTTGCCGTGGGCCACCTTTCTCACGAGGAAGGCTTCATTTCAGCGCGCCGCGCGTGGAGGATGCGGGAGCGGGCATCGGCGACTCCGCGGCGCTTCGCGCTGGTGTTCATCATAAAACGGACTCCGGTTTGAAACCCCGCCCTTCAGGGCGGCGCGAAGGCCGGGGTTCCGGCCGTGGCCACCTGGGAGGGGGCCAAAACCCCTTCCAGGTTCGTTCACAGCGGCAGGCATGAATGCCTGCCGCTAATGAGTTGCTGTTTCCGGATTCCGGTTCGCGCCGGAGTGGCCGTTTTCCGCTTCGGCGATCCTTTTGGCGATGTGCGCGAGCGCTTCTTCGACCTGGTCGACCAGGATCAGGCACAGGTCGCCGGCTTTCAGTTGGGCGAGCGCCGTGTCGATGGCCAGGAATTCGCCGCGAAGCTCCACGACGTCCCTGGTTCGCCTGGCGTTTTCGAGGCCCTGGCGCAGCAGCGCGAGCACTTCGCCGTCGGCGCGTCCGCGTTGGCACTGGTCCTGGTAGAGCACCGCCGCGTCGAAGGCGTCGCCCAGGATTTCGGTCTGCTGGCGGATGTCCTCGTCGCGCCGGTCGCCCGCGCCGCTGATGACCACCGTGCGGCGCTTGCCCGATTTTTCCGGCATGTGCTCGATGGCTTCGACCAGCGCCTGGATGGCGTCCGGGTTGTGGCCGTAGTCGGCGATCAGCGTGGCGCCCCTGTAGTCAAACAGGTTGAAACGGCCGGGCGCCGAGGCGGCGTCGTTGACGAAAGCCGCGAGGCCGGCCCGGATGACCGCCCAGTCGAGTCCCAGCGCCCAGCCGGCGGCGGCGGCGGCCATCGCGTTCTCGGCCTGAAAGCCGATGGCGCCGCCGGCGGTGACCGGCACGTCGCGGAGCGCGATGCGCTGCTCGGCGACGCCTTCCAGGGCGACGATGTCGCCGCCGTCCAGAAAGACGACGCGCTTGCCCTGGGCGCGGTGCATGGCCATCACCGGATGGTTGCGGTCCCTGGCGAAGAAGATGATCCGGCCGGGGCAGGCGTCGGCCATGCGGGCGACCATCGGATCGGCGGCGTTGAGCACGGCGTGGCCGGTTTCCGGCTTGACGTTCTGCACGATGACGCGCTTGACGACCGCGAGATCCTCGACCGTGCTGATGTAGGAGAGGCCGAGGTGGTCGCCCTTGCCGATGTTGGTGATGACCGCCACGTCGCAGCGGTCGAAGCCAAGCCCCTCGCGCAGGACGCCGCCGCGCGCGGTTTCGAGCACCGCCGCGTCGACGTCGGGGTGCATCAGCACGTTGCGCGCGCTTTTCGGGCCGCTGCAATCGCCGGCGTCGATGCGTTTTCCCCGGACGTACACGCCGTCGGTGCTGGTCATGCCGACGCGGTAGCCCCGGCGGGCGAGGATGCTGGCGATCAGGCGCGCGGTGGTGGTCTTGCCGTTGGTGCCGGCGACGGCGACGAGCGGGATGCGCGCGTCGCCGCCGTCGGGGAACATGTTGGCGACGATCGCCTCGCCGACGGCGCGGCCCTTGCCGAAGGACGGTTGCAGGTGCATCCGCAGGCCGGGCGCGGCGTTGAGTTCGACGATGCCGCCGCCCTGCTCTTCGAGCGGGCGCAGCACGTCCTTGCAGACGATGTCGACGCCGGCGATGTCGAGTCCGACCATTTGCGCGGCGGCGATGGCGCGCGCGGCGAAATCGGGGTGTACGTTGTCGGTGACGTCGGTCGCCGAGCCGCCGGTCGACAGATTGGCGTTGTTGCGCAGGATCACGCGCCGACCCTTGACGGGGATCGATTCGGCGTCGAGTCCGTCCTCCGCGAGGCGCGCGAGCGCGATGTCGTCGAAACGGATCCGGGTCAGCGACGTGGCGTGGCCGCTGCCGCGGCGCGGATCGGCGTTGACCTGGTCGACGAGTTCGCGCACGGTGCGCGCGCCGTCGCCGATGACCATCGGCGGTTCGCGCCGCGCGGCGGCGACGAGCTTGTCGCCGACGACCAGGAAGCGGTGATCCTGACCGCTCACGTAGCGTTCGACCAGCACGTTGTCGCTGATCCGGCGGGCCGTCGCGTAGGCGGCGAGCACCTGTTCGCGCGTTTTCAGGTTGACCGTGACGCCCTTGCCCTGGTTGCCGTCCATCGGCTTGACCACGACGGCGACGCCGTCCCCGGCGCCGATCTCGACCGCCGCCGCCCAGGCGTCATCGGCGTCCGCGACCGGACGCCCGACCGGCACCGGCACGCCGGCGGCGGCGAGCAGGCGCTTGGTCAGTTCCTTGTCCTGGGCGATCGATTCGGCGACGGCGCTGGTCATGTCGGTCTCGGCCGCCTGGATGCGCCGCTGCCGGCTGCCCCAGCCGAACTGCACGAGGCTGCCCCGCGTCAGGCGGCGGCAGGGAATGCCGCGCGCGGCGGCGGCATGGACGATCGAGGCGGTGGAAGGCCCCAGGCGCACGTCCTCGTCGAGTTCGCGCAGCCGGGAAAGCGCGCCGGACAGGTCGAACGGCGCGCCGTCCATCGCCGCCCGGCACAGCGCCTGGGCGAGATCCAGCGCGAGCCGGCCGACCTCTTCCTCGCCGTATTCGACGACGACCTGGTAGACGCCCTCGTCGACGGTCTGCGCGGTCCGGCTGAACGTGACCGGGCAGCCGGCCTGCGCCTGCAATCCCAGCGTGGCGAATTCGAGGATGTGCGCCAGCGAGTACGTGTCGTCGCCGAACACCGGCTGGAGCAGGGCGATTTCCGGAAAACGCTCGCGCAGCCGCGCCTCGAAGCCGGCGATGGCGTTGATGTCGCGCTCGGCCGCGCCGCAGGCGACGATGGCCTCGATGGCGGTATGCCGGCTCCACAGATTGGGGCCGCGCAACGCCCGGATACGGGATACTTCCATGTTTTTGTCCTTGTGTGTTTTGGGATTTCGTCAATTACGGAGAAAGGCGAGAACTTCAACCACGACGGGCGCGGCGGAGACGGCGAAAAACGAAAGCAAAAAACGTCGCCGCGTTTTCGAATCAAGCGTCCGCGAATTTCCGTCATTCCCGCGAAAGCGGGAATCCAGGGTGTACATTCCGGCGCGTAGCGCCGCATCACTTGAATTGGCAGCCCTTCGGGCTGGAGGGCACGAACTGGATTCCCGCGTTCGCGGGAATGACGGGGAAAATGGAACGGCCATCACTTGAACCGAAAACGCTCCACCCACGGCGGACACGCCGGACATGGCGGGCACGGCGGGCACGGCGGACTTGGCGGACATGGCGAACACGACGGACATGGTGAAAGGCGAAAGAAAACGACCTGATTCCCGTTCTCCCGCGTTCCTCATGGTTTTTCCAGTTTTCCGCCGTATCCGCCGTGGTTGAAAAGCCCTCGGCCGATTTTGTTTTTCGTCGTGCCCGCCGTGCCCGCCGTGGTTGAAGCGTTTTTCATTTTTGCCTTTCGCCGTGATCGCCGTGGTCGAAAATTCTTGCCCTTCTCCGTGGCCAAGCATTTTTCACTCCCCGGCGAAAAACGTCTCGATGCCGGTGCGCATGACGTCCGGCGTGATGCCCAGCGCCCACGCCGCGCCGACGGCGGCCAGCACGTTCTCGGTCTGTCCGGCGTTGCCGCCGTCCTCGCTGAACGGGACGTCCTTGAGCCGGGCCAGCGGGATTTCGCCTCCGTTGCTGGCCAGCACGATCTGGCCGTGACGCACGACGACGGCGCGCCTGCCCTGTTCGAGATGCGTGGCGATGGCCGGCAGCGACGGATCGAGGGCAAAGTAGATGACCTCGCCGTCGCACAGACCGGCCATTTCCACCAGTTCCGCCACGCGGGCGTTGAGGATCGCCGCGCCGTCCCGGAGCACCAGGTCGACCTGCGTGCGCAGCGCGTTGAAAGCGAGTTCGGGCGTATCGATGTAACTACGCCCGATGTGCCGCGCGGCGTCGAAATCGGTGATCACGCCGATCTGGCAGCGGTCGTAGGCCAGGCCCTCCGTGGCGATGGCGTCGCTGCCGTTTTCAAGGACCGCGGCTTCGATGGCGCGGTTCATCAGAATGCGGTTGGCGTATTCCCAATGCGCGCAGTCGCCTTTTTCCAACTGGCGGCGGTCGAAAAACAGGCCGTCGCCGCAGGCAAGCCCCGTATGCCTGCCGGAGAGCGACAGCAGGCGGGCGACGATCCGGGTCACCGCCGTCGCGCCGTGGCTGCCGGTGACGCCGACGATCGGAATGCGGCCGCTCGCGCCGTCGGGGAACAGGTGATCGACGATGGCCTTGCCGACCGGGCGCGGCTTGCCGGCGCCGGGTTTCAGGTGCATGAGCAGGCCGGGGCCGGCGTTGACTTCGACGATGGCGCCGCCCTGTTCGGCGAGCGGCCGGGAAATGTCCTCGCAGACGAGGTCGATGCCGGCGATGTCGAGTCCGACGACGCGCGCGGCCAGCGCGGCGATTTCCGCCGTTTCGGGATGAACCTCGTCGGTCACGTCGAATTCATGGTTGGCGTTGCGCTGGATCAGCACCTCGCGCCCGGCGTCGGGGATCGCCTCGGGGGCGAGTTTCTGCCGCGCGAGTTCGATGCGCGCCGCCGAATCCATGCGAATCCTGGAAAGCGGATGGGATTCGCTGGGGCCACGGCGCGGGTCGCTGTTGATTTGCCGCTCGACCAGCTCGCGCACGTCGTGCGCGCCGTCGCCGATGACCTTGACCGCGTCGCCGCGATTGGCGGCGACGAGCCTGCCGCCGATCACCAGCAGGCGATGCTCGGAACCGGGGATGGAACGCTCGACCAGCACGCCGCTGCCCTCGCCGGCCGCCACGCCGTAGGCCATTTCGACGTCCTCGCGCGTGCGCACGTCGATGAAAACGCCGCGCCCGTGATTGCCGTCGACCGGCTTGACGCACACCGGCAGGCCGATGTCCCGCGCCGCCTCCCAGGCGTCCTCGGCGCTGTCCGCCTCGCGCCCTTCCGGCACGGGCACGCCGCAGTCGCGCAGCAGGCGCTTGGTCAGATCCTTGTCGCGCGAAATGCCCTCGGCGATGGCGCTGGTGCGGTCGGTCTCGGCCGTCCAGATGCGGCGCATCGCCGCGCCGTGGCCGAGTTGAACCAGATTGCCGGTTTCCAGCAGGCGGATGCGGGGAATGCCGCGATCGTCGGCGGCCTCGACGATGCTCGCCGTCGACGGGCCGAGACAGCGCGAATCGACGAGATCGGCGAGCCGCCCGACGGCGGCGGCGACGTCGAACGGACGGTCTTCCATCGCCGCCAGGATCAGTTCGCGCGCCTCATGCAGCGCGGCGAGAGTGACCTGTTCCTGCCAGGCGCGCACGATGACCTTGTAGACGCCGCGCTCCAGGGTCTCGCGCGCCTTGCCGAAACCGCCCGGCAGGCCGGCGAGGTTCTGCAATTCCAGGGTGACGTGTTCGAGGATGTGCGCCGGCCAGGTGCCCTCCTCGACCCGGCGCAGGAACCCGCCGCGCTCGCCGTAGCTGCAACGATGCTCGACCAGCGAGGGCAGCAGGGCCTTCAGGCGTTCGTGGTAGCCGGGAATCCTGTTCGACGGATAGTCCTCCAGCTCGCCGATGTCGACGATGGCTTGCAGTACCGGACGGTAAGTCCACATGTTGGGGCCGCGCAGATGGAAAATCTCGCGGAATCGGATGTCTTTGCGGGTCATTGTCGTTTGTTGTGATCGATCATTGTCCGGATAACACCGGATAACGCGGGAAACGCCGTTTGGCTGACCGGGATCGAAAACCGGGGTTCGGCTCCGGACACTGCATCGCGCTTTCTCGCAAACCGGCCCCAGGTCGGAACTCCACCCCGAAGGCCGGACTTTGAACCGGCGCTGATTCCACGGCGGAACCGGGCACGTTCCCACCGCGCGCGCCGATCGTCCGGGCGCTCTTTCCGCGCATCGGCCAATCCTGGAGGGGGTTCCGGATGACATGCCCATCCGTCATCGATATTCGCCGATTGCCATGCGAATGTCTTTCGGAACCTTTTTCCGCGCCGGCGGACTAATTCGACGGACCAATTCACATGTTCGCGGAATAACCGCGGCGGTTTTCCGTTTGCCGATGCGCTCGATGCCCGTCACCGCTACCGAAAAACGAAACGGCATGGAACCCTCCGCGCCGAAAGCCGTCTCGCCGGCATTCCTGACGCATGGCCCGCCGCCGCCGTGAAACATGATCCAGCGCGGGGCGGACGCGCCGGCGTCGCGCCGGACGATCACGGCGAAAACGCCACGGCTCCGGAATCGAAGCGCCGGCTTTTCCCGTCGCGCCCCGACGCGGCCGTCTCGCTGGCGATCAAATCTCCAGGCATCGATATGATCCACACATAAAGATGTCATTTTCCATGTCCTTCGATTTTCGCGGGAGGAAAAGCATGTTCTCGATCCGTCGTTTCCGCATGGCACAGCAGACCCTGATCGGTGTTTTCGCGTGCAGCGTGCTGGTGGCCCTGGTCATTGCCGCCGTTCTTTCTTTCCATTCGCAAAATCTGGCGGTGAGCGAAAGCAAAAATACCCTGAAAAACGAGACCCGGCTGGTCGTCGACGTCGTCAAGTTCGCCCAGAACAGCGTATTGCAGGCCGCGCTGGACGCGGAAAAGCGTTTCCGCGACAATCTGCCGCCGCTCCGCGCGACCGGCAACAGCGTCTCCGTCAACGGCGTTACCCTGCCGGAATATTTTTTCGGCGACATTCCCGCCATCGGCGGTCAGCAATTTCTTCTCGATTACCAGAAACGGAACTCAGGCGCATTGGCCTCGTTCATGATCGTCAGCGGCGGCAAGCTGTACCGCGGCACCTCGCTCCTGAAGAAATCCGATGGCCGTTACGCCGACGGCGAGGAAGTCATGGACGACTACGCCCCGGTCATATTGGCGGGCAAGACATACACCGGCGTCATCGTCCGGTCGGGAGTGATTTATGCGCTTGCCATCGTTCCCATACTGGACGGGAACGGCCACCCCGTGATGGGCATTTCCATGCGCATATCGGGCGAGGATGCCCTGAAGGAACTCAGAGAGACCCTGGATGACGCGATCATCGGCAAGACCGGCTACCCCTTCATCCTGGGCCGCCCCGTGGGCGACATGAAAGAACCCCACGTCGTGCAGTTCAAATCCCTTGCCGGCCAGACCATCAAGGATCTCGCCCCGGAACGGGGCCGGGTGATGACCGAAATCCTGGAAAAGAAGAACGGTGTTTTCGAATACGACTGGAAAACGGATACCGGCGAAAACCAGCGGCGGATCGTGGCGTTCCAGGAATTCCCGGAACTCCATTGGGTCGTCGCGGTGACCGCGCCGCTCGCCGAATTCACCGAATCCTACGACGCCATCCATCGCTGGACGCTGATCGGCATCGCGGCGCTGGTCGTGACGGCGATGCTCTGCATCTGGCTGTTCATCCGCTGGCAACTGGGGCCGCTGAACACGACGGCGCGCGCCATCGCGGACATGGCGGGAAGCCTGGACCTCACGCGGCGTCTCGACAACACCGCTTCCGATGAAATCGGCATGGCGGCGCAATCGTTCGACCGCATGGTCGATAGCGTCCGGCGGGCCGTGCAGGCCATCGAGTCGTCGGTCGCCAAGGTCGGCGCGACGGTGGCGGCGGTCAATGCCGCCGCCGACCGGGTGGCGCAAGGCTCCGCCTCGCAATCCGGTTCCACCTCGGCGATGGCCGCCGCCATCGAGGAAATGACGGTTTCCATCAACACCGTGGCCGGCGGCGCCGCCGACGCCCAGGCGATGGCGCAACATACCAGCGAAGTTTCCGAGGAAGGCAGCCGCATCATCGAGAACACGCAGGGCGAAATGGGCGCAATCGCGCAAATCGTCTCCGGCGCTTCCAAAGTCATCGCCACGCTGGGCGAGGAATCGCGGCAGATCGGCACGGTGGTCAACGTCATCAAGGAAGTCGCCGACCAGACCAACCTGCTCGCCCTGAACGCCGCCATCGAAGCCGCCCGCGCCGGCGAACAGGGCCGGGGCTTCGCGGTCGTCGCCGACGAGGTGCGCAAGCTCGCCGAGCGCACCGCGCAATCGACCGGCGACATCAGCGGCATGATCGGCCGGATCCAGACCGCCGCCAATGAAGCCGTCGAGGAAATGGAAAAAGTCGCCGGGCAGGTGACTTCCGGCCAGGCGCTCGCGCGGGAGGCCGGGCAGCGGATGAAAACGATCTACGAGGAAGCCAACAAGGTCTCCGCCGCCGTCACGGAAATTTCCAACGCGCTGAAGGAACAGGGCGCGGCCAGCCAGGAAGTGGCAAAACAGGTGGAATCCATCTCGAGGATGGCCGAGCAGAACAACGCCGCCGCCATGGAAGCCGCCGCCAACACCCAGCGCATGGAAGGACTGGCCGCGTCGGTGAAGGATACGCTTGCGCGTTTCAGGGTTTGATCCCACTCCTGAATCGCCCGCCCGCGCCTTTGCCGGCTTCGCCCGCCGCTGTCCTCGTCTCGTCCTCGCGTCTCGTTTCCGTTGCGAAATGAAACAAATGCGGGGAACACACGCGGCGGGCGCGGCGGGACGGAGGACGTGGTTTTTTGGAATATCAATGAAGCCAACCGCGACGGACACAATGAAGGGCAAAAAACGACGCCCTGTTTTTCGTCGTGTCCGTTGTGTTCGTCGCGGTTGAT
>JAIRPF010000044.1 GCA_031257115.1 Accumulibacter sp. | reverse complement strand
GAGCACATCCCCGCCGCCGGCCAGTTCGCGCGCCAGCAGGCGATTGTCGCGCTGGTCGAGATAAAACCCCGTCTTGTGCCCGCCGACCACGTCGACGCCCAGGCGCACGCCGTTTTCATCGATCGCCAGCGGCGATCCGGGCGCTTCGCCATGCGCCCAGCCGGTGATCGGCTCCAGTCCTTCCAGGCCGCGCACGTCGGCATCGGAACGCTCGTAAATCCGCGCCGCGCCCGTTGCCCTGACCAGCGCGCCGACGATGGCCCCGCGCCATTTGTCCGCCCCGGCGGCGGTCAATTGCAGGCAGATCGTGTCGCCGTAACGGTCGGCGGTCACGCCGGGCAACCCGTCGGATTCGCCGTGGATGAGGCGCGCGCCCACCTGCCCGGCCAAAAGCCCCATGACTTGGCGGCGCGTCACGGCGGCGTCGACGCGCCGCCGGAAAAAGGCGTCGTCGACGATGGTATGCGGATCGAAACTCCAGACGCGCGCGCGAATCTGCGATTTGGGACTCCACGCGGCGCGCGCCAGCGGACGGCCCTCGGCGTCCAGCACATCGACCGTGTCGCCCGGACGGGCGCGGCCCGCGAGACGCGCGACCGATCCCGCGAAAATCCACGGATGGCGGCGAAGGAGCGAACGCTCCCTGCCCGGCTTGAGGATGAGTTCCGGCATGGCCGGCATTCTACGCCGCCTCCGGCCCCGCCCACTCCGAAACGCCGATCACATTCGGTTACGCAACTACCGCACAAGTGCCATAGACATCGGGGCGGCGTTGTCCTATCATGCACACATTGCTTCAGCGTCCTCCGCTGACACTGTTTGACCCTCCCTGACCCCTCGCAACGATGGGATTTATATCCCGATCCTCACGGATCGGGATTTTTTTTGGTTCGGAAGGCCCGGCGGTCGATTACCCGGAAGCGTGACCGCCCGAAACCAATTCCCCGAAAAGCTCCGCATACGCTTGCCCCAGCGCGGCGCCGGAAAACAAGCGCTCATAACGCGCTCGCGCGGCCTGGCCGACGGCTCGCGCAAGCGCCTCGTCACGCAGAAACGTATTCATGGCGTCCGCCAGGGCGGCCGGGTTTTCCGGCGGCACCACGAGGCCGCTGACTTCGTGCTCGTTGACGAACGAAGTTCCGGTGCCGATTTCACAGGAAATCCTCGGCCGTCCAAACATGGCCGCCTCGACGAGCGCCATGCCGTAAGCCTCCGAACGCAGATGGGAGGGCAACGCCAGAGCGCGGCAACGCCTGAATAGCGCGACCTTCTCCGCGTCTGAAACCTGCCCGGCGAAAATCACATTGTCCGCGCCGATTTCATCGCGCAACCGGCGAAGGCGTTCCCCTTCGGGGCCGCTCCCGGCGATCACGATGCCGGCCTTCACTTCGCGGGCGGCGCGGATCAGGAAATCCAGACCCTTGTAGTAGCGCAGCACGCCGACGAACAGAAAAAAGGGCGCGTCGATATCCAGGCCGATACGCGCGAAAACGCGGTCGTCACCGTCTTTCGGATACGAGCTTTCCTCGATCCCCAGTGGGATGACCCTCACCTTGCGGCGGATCGACGGATCGGACAGCACGGCGCTCGTCCGCGCATAGGCCGGGCTGGTGGCGACGATCGCCCGCATCGCCCGCAAGGTGCGCCACATCAGTGGCATGTACGCCCTGCCCAGCCGGCGCTGGCGCACGATGTCCGAGTGGTAGAGCATGACCGCCGGGGCCTTTGGCCGCGTGGCGTGGTACAGGAGGTCGGCGTATGGCCAGGGAAAGTGGTGGAGCACCGTATCCGCCTCGCGCGACAAGGCCGCGTATCGCCGCCAGGCCGCAAGCCCGCCCAGATCGCAGGAAGCGGGCGCGCCCCACGAGCGGGCGCGGATCACCCTGGCCTCGGGGCGATCGAGCACGGCCGGATCGGGTCGCGGCGACAAGGCGAATATGATGTTTTCGATCCCCCGCGCCGAAGTCGCCAGGCAGATTTGCCGCATCGCTTCCTGCGCTCCTCCCGGAGGATCGGGGAAATAGGTGCGATAGACGTGTAATGCCCGAAGCATCATGTGCTCAATACGCGCCGATAAACCTTGATCGTTTCATCCGCGGTTCGTTTCCACGAAAACCCGGCGGCTCGCTCAATCCCCAGGCCGGAAAGACGTTCCCGCCACGCAGCGTCATCCAGCGCCCTGGTCATGGCGCCGGCAATTCCGTCGACATCCCGTGGATCGAAGAGAACCCCGGCATCGCCAACGACTTCAGGAATCGAACTGCTGTCCGAAACGATGACCGGCGTCCCGCACGCCATGGCTTCCAGCGGCGGCAATCCAAATCCTTCATACAGGGAAGGAAAAAGGAAAGCCGTCGCTCCCGAATAGAGCGCCGGCATTTGTTGGTCTGGAACGTAGCCCAACACTTTAACGACTCCTTTTTCGAGCAAAGGCCGTATTTTCGCTTCGATCCCGCCGATCAACCAACCTTTCATCCCCACCAGCGCCAACGGATGGCTCTTCTGGATTTCGGGGCGAAGTTTCGAGAAGGCCTCCAGGGTCGTCGTCAAATTTTTTCTCGGCTCGATCGTTCCAACCGACAGAAAATACTTCCCGAATTCGAGTCCCGATTCCGCCAATACCGGCGTGGCGCGTTCGCTCGACACCGGACGGAAAAGCGGCGATACCCCAAGCGACACGGGAAAAATCCTGTCGGGAGGCGCGCCAAAGGCTTCAATCAGTTCTTTCCTGACGAACTGGCAATCCGTGATGATGGCCGATGCGCGTTCCAGGGATCGCGGGAAATACCGATTCATGGCGCGTATCCGATCCACGGGATGCGTTTCGGGGTGGCGAATCCAAGAGAGATCGTGGACGGTAATCACCGTCGGCCCATTGAAACGATAGGCCAGATAGTTCGGTTCATGGTAGATGTCCAGTGACCTGCTCCGCATTCCCGCGCTGAAACGCGCCTGCATGGCGATGCGTGACAACGCATAGGCGCAGGGAATGTATTTCTTGCAGGCTTTGATCAACTCGACATGGGGCAGGGACTCCTCTCGCAAGGCATTGCTCCAATGTTTCGCGTAAAAGAAGCTCGGATCGATCTCCGCCGAGGAAAGAAATTCCCTGCCCAGCATGAAAACATATTTGCCGATCCCCGTGCGCGGGGAAAGCAATGCCGTGGCATTGATCCCGGCGCGTATTTTCTGAGCGGCGATCATCCGGTTTTTCTTTCGACGGATCGAGCCGGGGCATCGAACCCTTCCGGAGAAGCAACCAATGCCGGGATATTCCTCATCCGTGAAGCCGCCCGCCGTCCGATGCCGCCATCATCCATGTCAAGGTATCGCGCAACGGCATGGTCGGCAGATCGCCGACCACGCCAAGCAGCTTACGGTTGCTTCCCTCCAGCCGCCTGACCTCGTTTTCCCGCACGAACGCGGGATTGACCCGTACTTCGATTTCATACCCCGCGATTTCGGCCATCATGGCCAGAATCCGCTTGAGCGAATAAACGTTGCCGGAACACACGTTGAACACCTCTCCGGCGGGCGCTTTTTGCAGAAGCCCGCAATAGGCCCGGCTCACGAAACGCACGTCCGAAAAATCCCGCTCGACGTCGATGTTGCCCAGTTCGATGATTTTCTCGCCGCGCTGGAAATGCCGGACGATTTTCGGCAGCAGGAATTGCGGCGCCTGGCCGACGCCCGTGTAGTTGAAAGGGCGGACGATGACGATCGGCAGGCGATCCATCCACAGCCGCGCCATGTATTCCATCGCCAGCTTGCTGACCGCGTAATCGTTGGCCGGATTCGGCGGCGCGGATTCATCGATCGGGCTGACCGTCGCATTTCCGTAAATGTTGGCGCTGCTCGCCAGCAGCACGGCCGAAGGCTTTTTTTCCAGCGAGGACAGCGCCTCCAGCAGGTTGCGCGTACCGGCGACGTTGATCCGGTAGATGGCCTCGGCGTCGCCATGCGCCACGAACGAAATGGCCGCCAGATGCACGACGACATCCGGCGCGATGCGCCGCGCGGCGTCGAACGTCGCCGCGCGATCCATCAAGTCACAACGATAGGTCATTACCGGCCCCGCGTCTGGCGGCGGAGCGCCCCCGGCCGGTTCGCCGCGCGCCTGGTCCAGTCCCGCGACCCGATAGCCACGGGCAAGCAAATCCTGGGTCAGATGATGCCCGGTGAAACCCGCGATGCCCGTGATGAGCGCGATGGCCATTTCAGAATGAGAACCCCGTTTCGTTGCGCCGCATGTCCGCCCGTACCATCATCTCGCAAAGTTGCTCCAGCGTGGTTTTTGCTTCCCAGCCCAGCACCGACTTCGCTTTGACCGGATTGCCGATCAACAGTTCGACTTCGGCCGGCCGGTAGAACCGGGGGTTGACCTTGACCAGCGTCCTGCCGGACTGCCTGTCGATACCGATTTCCCGCTCGGCGCGGCCTTCCCACGCCAGATCGAAGCCCACGGCCTTGCCCGCCATCGACACGAAATCGCGCACCGTCTCGGTGCGGTGGGTGGCGAGGATATAGGTATCGGGCTGATCCGCCTGCAACATGCGCCACATGCCATCGACGTACTCCCTGGCGAAACCCCAGTCGCGTTTCGCGTCCAGATTGCCGAGTTCCAACGTTTCCTGCCTGCCCAGCCTGATCCGGGCCATGCTGTCGGTGATCTTGCGCGTCACGAACTCGCGCCCGCGTAACGGCGACTCGTGATTGAACAAAATGCCGCAGCACCCGAAGATGTCGTAGGACTCGCGGTAGTTGATCGTCATCCAGTGCGCGTACAGCTTGGCGACGCCGTAGGGGCTGCGCGGATAAAACGGCGTCGTCTCCACCTGCGGAATCTCTTGCACCTTGCCGAACATTTCCGACGTGCTGGCCTGATAGAAACGGATTTTCGGATCGACGACGCGGATCGCCTCCAGCAGATTCAACGCGCCCAGCCCCGTGATTTCCGCCGTCGTGGCCGGCTGGTCGAACGACAGGCCGACGAAACTCTGCGCCGCCAGGTTATACACTTCGGTCGCCCCGGTCGTTTGAAGCAGGCGGATGCTGGCGGACAAATCCGTCAGATCATGCTCGACCAGACGCAGATTCGGATGATCCCGCAGGCCCAGTTCCTCGATACGCCAGAAATTGACCGAGCTGGTGCGGCGATAAGCGCCGTAAACGACGTAATCCTTGCCCAGCAAAAGCTCGGCGAGATAAGCGCCGTCCTGGCCGGTGATGCCGGTAATTATCGCTGTCTTCATGCTACTCCCTCCATGTGAATTCACCATTATATCGGCAAGAATCCTCTTGTACGAGGCTTTGACGTCCCGCGCGGAATGACGATCTTGCCGGAAACTTTGTTTCCCCTCGGTATCGCGCGGCTGGCGGCTTCATTCATCATAAAACTGACTCCGGTTTGAAACCCTGCCCTTCAGGGCGGCGCGAAGGCTGGAACCCCGGCCTGAAGGCCGGGGTTTCGACCGTAGCCACTTGGGAGGAGTGCAAACCCCTTCCAGGTTCGTTCACAGCGGCAGGCATGAATGCCTGCCGCTAATGAGTTGCTGGCTTGAATGTCGTATCAGATTCCGTTTTCCTGGCCTGTTGCCGCCGGAGCGTCTCCAGCGCCCGCTCCAGGACGATTCGGTCGGCCACATCCTTGTCGCGCATGGTTCGCTTGGTCAACAACAAACCCTCCAGATTGACGGTGCGGATGGGAACGCCATCCAATTCCACGGTTTCGGCGTACTGTTTCAGGGTCTCGAAAGTTTCGCCACAGGCGTTGAGCATGATGTCCACCACGAAAGCGTCCGCCACGCGGATGTTGTCGCCTTCCTCGAACCAGGCGGGATCGAGGTCCTTGGCCGCCCGATCGGGCAATATCATCATGGCGTTGCGCACCTTTTCGCCGGACGACCGGGTAGCGGGCACAAGCACGTCGATATCGACGGTGGCCCGATGATAACCATGAGCAAACAAGGCGTAACCGCCAATCAGAAGATAGTCGGCACCTTGCCCATCCAGGGCCAGGATCAGGGTCTTGAGGTCTTCGAAAGTGGCCGGACGGCTGTATTCTTCCATCAGGAGCGCTCCAGGGCGACGCGAGCCATGCCCAATGCCAAGCATTCCAGATCGTAGCGATTCATCTCTTCGTGGCTTTTGAAGCGGATGACCCCCTTGGGGATGAAAGTCCGATTGCCGGTGGGCAGCCGGTGTAATTCATCATTGAACCGCGCCCCCTCGGCCAGGAGTTCGGCGGAGGCGGAGAAGGTGATGCGGCGCTCCTTGCGGCGGCCAATGGTGCGTGTCATTGAATGATCCAATCGAGCGAAACCGGAAAATCAGGCGACTGCCTCGTTCATCATCTCGCTCAACGATTCGGGATGCCTGCCCAGGCCATTTTCCCGTTCGGGCAAGGCGCATGATACACGTCTTGCCACGACCGATGATCGGAATGGGGAAACGGCTTGCCAAATACTGATAATGTGTATAGACAATGCAAGTATCTTGTCGCAAGGATGTACGCCATGTCTAAAGAAGCCGTTTTCACGATGAAACTGGATCCGGAACTGCGTGCCGAATTCATGGCCGAAGCTGCCGTCGAAGATCGGCCAGCATCGCAGGTCATGCGCGAACTGATGCGCGACTATATCGAACAGCGCCGGCAGGCCCGCGAATATGACGATTATCTGCGCCACAAGGTCGAAGCTGGCCGCGCCTCGATGCGCGCCGGCCGGGGCTGGTCAAACGGCGAGGTCGAAGCCGCGTTCGCCGCCAAGCGTCACCAGATAATGGCAAACCAGGCATGATTGTTGTCTGGACGCCGGAGGCGGAACAAGACCGTGCCGACATTTGGACTACATCGCGGCTGACAATCCAGGCGCGGCTACCCGTCTGGATGCGCTTTTCAGCGATGCGGCGGCAAAACTGTCCGCGTATCCGAAGATGGGCAAGATTCCAGGCACCCCGGCTTTGGGATGCGCGCCGCCCAGGGACGATCCCGGCCCCAGCAATTGGCGCAGATCACTGTCCGTTTCCTGCCCTTTTTCGATGCGAAGGCAAGCCGCTTCCAGTTCTCGCAAATCGACCAGCTTTGGAACGTCGGTGTTGGCGGCGATGAACGTGTCCGGAGACTCGGCGCGCGCCAGTCGTAGCGCCCCCATGCGCATCATGTCGCTGACGCCGACCATGAAATCGGCATCGCTCATGTATCCCCCACGGGCGCGCTTTTGCACCATCCGGCCCCAGCGATCCGGTGAAATATCCTCGAAAGCGCCGGGAAGTTTCTGGCTGTGTTGCTTCAGGCCAGGAACCAGCGGCAACGCGGGATCGATCTGAAATCCGTTTTTCGTCCATTCCTTGGTGTAAGTGAATTGGTACGTTTCCGCGCCGCGCGAACTGAACACTTCCAGTTCCCCGACCTTGCCGGGGCACGGAGGCCAATCCATCGTGACGATGAGCTTCACAGCGCCGATCTTCCGCGAATGCGTTTCGGCAATTCACGATCGGAAATGGCCTGTCCCAGCGTGTCGTTGCCGAAAATCGTCGCCAGGGCTTCGAGCTTGTCAGGGTCGAGACTGTAGATCGCCGTGGCATAGATGCCCATTCCCACGCTCGGCGATCCTTTCTCCATGCGATCCAGGGTCGCGCGCGTCACGCCCACGCGCTCGGCCATCAGGGCGGTCTTGATGCGACGGCGGCGGCGAGCGTCCTTCAGATCGCCCCCCAACCGCTTCAGAGCGCGCATTACTACGAACGAAGCCATTTTGGGCATCTTTCATGATGCATTTACGCCGATAATGTATCATTAAATAGGCGTAAACGGCAATACGTCAAGAAAAATAAGTCTTGTCGAAATGGAAGTTGAGAATCTTGAAGCGTGTACTTCCGACAACGCGGTTTTATTGGTGAATCCGCCATTCGCCATTCCATCGGCAAAAAGCGTTATCTCCCGCCGGACGTCCGTTTTGGCATTGCGGCCAATGGCAGGTACATCGTCATTGGCCGGCCGGAAAGTGGCGTGAAACCGTAATGCGCGCAGAAAGCCTTGGCGTTGGCGTCCTTGGCATCGACGGTCAGGGCATACGCGGCGACGTAGGCGCGAGCGATCAGGCAGCGGTCGATAGCGCAAGCGAGCAGCCTTTTGCCCAGGCCGCGCCCCCGTTCATCGGCGCGGCAGGCAAGGCGGCCCAGACGAAAACAGGGCACCGGATAACGGGGAAGTTTCTTCGGTCGCTTTCCGTCATCAGCGTGGAATCGATTTCAGCCGCGCCGAGCGTGTAGTAGCCCAGGATTCGTTCCCGCGCGCTGGATTCGACCAACACATACACCGAACAGATACCATTCTACCAAACTTACACAAATCTACTCATAACTGAGTAAGTCTATTGTTGGTTTCCTGCTTCGCCGAGGATGGTTTCGCTCTTGTCTTGCGACAGGGGCCAGCGTCTTCCTCTCCACAGACTGACACCGTGGAACTCACGGCGTAATTTTTCAAATTGATCGCGGCATTTGCGTCACGGTCATGATGCGCGCCGCATTGTGGGCATGTCCATTCCCGTACCGAAAGCGGTAATCCTTCCAGCTTGTGCCCGCAGCAAGAGCAGGTCTTGGAGCTTGCGAAGAACCTGTCCGCCGCCACGACCATGCCGCCGCGCATCGCCGCCTTGTCTCGTGTCCTTACCCTGGTTGAGGATGACTGCCTCGACTTGTTTCGCCTCGCAGATGCCGAAAACCAGTTCCGCGCCAAAGCGCAGCAACCTGTCCTTGTGCGTGAGTACCAACCTGCCCACGTCATTGTCCAGAATCGCCGGCAGGAGCTTCTTCAAGCCTTTCTTGTGGTAGTTCATGCTCAAGCAGATTTCAAGAAAACTGTTTAAGCCCGCATGGCCGATCGCAAGGGCGTCAAGCTGTTGATGCTCGGCAAGTCCGGCATCGGCAAGACCACACTGTTCCTCGACATCGAGGCGGGCGCTTGCAGACCTCGACCCTGCGGCGACGGATCAGCCAGCGAGACGGACCCGTTGCCGCGACGAAGCTGCGGCGCTGGGGCTACGGCGGAGGGAAAGTGTTGCCGGGCCTCTTGGCGCGGCGCAGAGCCGAGGCCGCCATCCTCGCGCCATAACCGATCAAATCAATACGGCAAACAGCTTCTTCAAGTAGGCGTTCCCACCGTCCTCCATGAACAGCACATGGCGACTTTCCAGATCGGCCTTCTTCGTGAGATCGCCCACGTTGAGCAGGTCGGCAAACTTCGTCGGCGACAGTACGAAGGCATTCAACACCAACGGCGGTTCGCCCGCCTTGGCCTGACCCGCCAGCGTCGTCTCCAAGATTTTCACTTCCTTATAGAGGCCCAGCTTAGGGTGTGTTAGGTCGAGATTGCGCAGCCCCTTCGGATCGACGAAAGTCAGCCACTGCTTGCCGCTGGCGTCGTCCACCAACCACAACAGGAAGTCTGGGTAGAAGTTGCCCGCCAGCGCGAAGCCCAAGCCCTTTTCCTCCCGATCCGCGTTGCGCAGCAGGTACAGGCTGCGATGGCCAATGGCTTCCTTGCCATCCTCAGAGTTGTAGAACGCCTCCAAATCGCGGACAAACTCCCATTCACTCGGCGCATCGAAGGCTAGCGGGCGCAGCTTCAGCGGCACGGCATCCTTGTCCTCCAATGCCAGCAGCGGGTAGTACAAGTGCCGGTCGAAGCTGATGGCCACCATGTGTGGCGCGTTCCACTGGCTGGCTTCGCCGATCTTGCCTTCGGCCACCAGTTTTTTCAGCACTTCCAGTTTGGCCTGATATTCCAGCCCGTCGTCGCTGTTCTCGATCTCGAACTGGTACAGCTTGAGCATCGAGCCATGATCTTCATCCATGTGGATGATGCCGTAGAACTGGCCTTCGTAGCCGGTCTTCAAGGCTTTGTAGAAGCGGTCGGTGTAGTCGGTCAGCAGGCGGATCAGGATGTCCTCCTGCTTGCGGATATCGGCGAAGGTCGTCACGTTCAGCTCCGCCGCCGGAATGAACAGCGTGTACCAATCCTGCGCGCCCGCGCAGAAGTCGATCAGCTTCTGCCGTTCCAACCGCAGGTTGCTCCAGCTGCGCAGCAACTTGTAGTCCTGCAAGGCCAGATAGACGCGATCCCAATTGAAAACCGAGAACAGCGTCTGATTCAGCTTGCCTTTGTTGCGCGCTTCCGTCGTGGGTGCTGCGCCCTTATCCTTGCTGGACAGCGCCTCGACGCGCGGATACAGGTCGAGCACCACATGCGGGGCTTTGATCTTGCCCTGAAACTGCGCCGGAATCTCATACAGCCACGGGAAGTGGGCGCGCTTGAAACCGAGCTTCTGGTTGTCCTTGTAGCCGTCTTTGAGCGCCAGCGTCCTGAGCTTGTCCGTGGGCAGGTTGGCGCGCGTCGGAAAGTCCAGTTCCAGAATCTCGTCGCTGGGCGTGATGCCTTCCTCGCGCAGATAATCCTTGAACGCGGCCATGTAGCTGGCGCGTACGCCAAAGATGTTCAGCGCCTCCAGCTTGTCCAGATGCGTGCCCTTGGGCCTGTCCTGCGGCAAGGCGCGCTTGAGCGAGAAGCCCTTGCCCTTCAGGCGCACACCGCGTCCGAACAACTGGATGATCTGCGAACCTTCGCCTTGCCCCATGTTGAGCAGGCCCATCGTCGAGACGCGCCAACTGCTCCAGCCCTCGGTGAACTTGCGCGAACCAATCAGCACGTTGAGGCGGCTGTCCTTGTTGTTCAGCGTGCCGAACAGCGCACCGCCGAAATCGTCGCGCTCGCTGTCAAAGGCTTTCACATTCTCGGCCATGCCGTAGAAGCCCGCGTCGTCGCCGATGTTGATGAGGCCGAAGGGTTCCGCATCGCCCACGCGCAGCGCAAGTTCTCCCTTGCTGCTCTTGATGTTGACCAGTTTCAGCCGTTGCTTGGCCGGTGCATTGAACACGCGCAGCAGAATATCCGCGTAGAGTTCATCCTCCTTGCCGGAGAAGCCCATCAAGGGCTTGAAGCGTCCGCAGAAGATGTTGTTGCCCTTGGCATCCAGAATCTGCGCGCGGTCGGCAATCAGGGCGGCCAGCCAGGTCTTGATCTGCGCGTCGTTGTCCAAGAACGCGGCGAGGAAGTTCACCACTTCCAGAATGTCCGATTCCTCGCCCGACACCGTGTTGCCCACGAACACCCACAGCGGCTTTTCGATGTTGAAATCGGCAAGCGCCGATCGGTGCGTGCTCCACAGCCAAAGCTGCTGGTAGAAGGCCAGCAGGCAGGCGGTGAAGTATTTGGTGGCGTTGTCGTCCGTTTCGTAGGCTTCGCCGTTCATGTTGAGGATCAGCGATTCCTTGCCGTGGCCGTCCTCGTAGAAGAACTTGTAGGAATAGTCGAACAGGATGCACTTGGCGTAAATCTCGCGGGTGGCGATGATGCGCGCGCGGCGCTTGTCCTCCGCCGTCAGCGCCAATTGCGCCTTCTGCCCGTCGTCCAGACTGCGCAGACTGGTGGTGTTGAACAGCCTCTTGGCGCACTTTTTCTGGATGTCCTCTTCGGCCTGCGCCACCGTCATGCCCTTGGCCACCGCCTGCCCGAAAGTAGCCGAATATTCGAAGGCGAAGCCACCGCGCACCAGCGCGTCGCGCCGCGCCATCCACGCGCCCGCCGCCGTGCCGGTGCCGCGATGGCCTTCGTCCACCAGCACGAGGTTGTTGCCCTCGAGGGCGTCCACGGCAACGGTCTTGTCGCCCATCTCATCGCCCAGCTTGTTGATGTCGATGATTTCGATGGTGCCGCGCGGTGGGGTCTGCGTCTTGTTGAAGAACTGCGCGAAGCCGAAGCCGGACAGGTGCAGCTCCTCCAGATGCTGACGGCTCAAGCCTTCGTTGGGCGTAAGCAGGATGATCTTGCTGGGGTAGTGATCGCCGCGTCCCGCCTGAAAGTAGTGCAGGTACTGGCGGATGTTGACGTGCAGCAGCAGGGTCTTGCCGCTGCCGGTGGCGTTCCAGAAGGCGATCTTGTTCAGGTCGTCCGCCTCGAAGTCGCGGAACGGCTCCGCGCCGTTCTCGGCGCGGTAGCGCGTCATCTCCTCGTTCAGGCCGTCCAGCAGGTCTTGGCGGTGGTTGAAATACCAGTCCAGATACAGCTCGGTGAGCAGCAGCGAGAGGTACTGGAAGTACTTCATCTGCAACTCATGGCCTTCCTGCTTGTTGCGCTGGGCGGTGATGGCCTGCCAGTGCGCCACCACGTTCAGGTCGTAGCGGCGCAGGTCGGCCTCCGGCACGCGGTTGGGGTCGAACAGGCCGCGCACCAGCTCGTGGAAGAATTTGGTCTGGCCGTCCTCGTCGATGCCCTCGAAGCGGTCATCGCCCAGGCGCATCTTGAGCGCCGCCAGCGTGCCGCCGTGGAAGAAGCCCAGCACCCAGCGGTTGAGCACCAGTTCCTGATGAAAGCTGCGCTTAATGGTTTTTTGGGGGGGTGCCATCAGGATGCCCCCCATGTTTCCAGCATACTCAACCAGTCGTTGAACTGCGGGCACTGCTGACGAATCACGGGTAGCCCGATGGATTCCGCAATCACTGGGCCGTGCTCGGTCTTGTTGTAGGTTCCATTCGGGAAGGTCGCAAGTATCCGCTTGGACGGCGCGCTTTCGCGGTGGTTGTTGATGTCTTCCGGCGTCTGGAATTGCGCGCGAATATCCGTCAGCTTCTGTCGGACATTCGCGTCCCAACCGTCCAGAACGTATTGGAACTGCTCGACATCCGAGAACAGCAATCCCTCGAACTCGTGCATCTGCACATACGGCCGCACGAAGCGTGGATCGAATCCGGTGGTGAGCTTCGCAACTTCATCGGCAATGGCCGTCTCCAGTTCTTGCCGTGTGCGTCCATCCGCATCCTGAAAGCCGTAGAAATCCACCAGTGTCGTCAAGCGGTCCGTGTCGTGGTATTCGTGCGAGATGAATCGCGCCAGTCTTTCGACTGTGACGCGCCCGCCGCGATGCCGTCCCGATGGCGCTTGAAGGATCTCGGGATACGCATTGACGTTGTGGTTCAGCAGATGCGGCGTGAGGCAAGTCTTGACGAATTCGGCTTCGGTCGCGCCCTCGCAGACGATGCAGACGCGGATCATGCAGACACCCCGGCCGGCGTCTTCAACCAGATATCCGACAACAGGTAGTCGTCATCGAGCCACTGCTGATACTGCTCCTTCGGCAGATTCCGCAACGTGGTCGCGCCATTTGTGGTTTCGGCGACAATGATGTTCTCCAAGTCGAAGCAATCCACCATGTAGGGCGACTGCGTGGCGATGAAGACCTGTCGCGTCTTGGCGACGCGCTTGAGCATTTCCGACACCAGTGTGATAGCGTGCGGGTGCAGGCCCAGTTCGGGTTCGTCGAAAAACAGCATGTCCGGCAGGCGTTCGTCCGGCAGGCTGAGGAGCGTCAGCAGACAGAACAGGCGCAAGGAACCATCGGAAGTCAGATGCGCGCCGAACACCTTGTCGCTGTATTTGCTCTTCCAGCGCAGCAGTACCTTGCCTGCCACCGGCTCCAGAATGAAATCCTCCAGCGTGGGGAACACGCGCTGAATCTGGCGCACCAACTGTCGATAGCGTGGTAAATCGTTCTCGCGCAGATCGAGCAGCACGGCAGCAAGATTGCCGCCATCCGAACGCAGGCGCGCAAAGTCGGAAACGTCCCAACGCTGGTGCAACGAGGCGTTGGCGGACGTGTCGTGGAACTGATAGGTCGAACATTGCCGGAGCAAGATGTAGATGGTCTTGGCCGTCTTGTTGTCCTGATCCGGCAGTGACGACTCTTTGCCAACACCCGACAAATTGCTCCACTTGGCCTGCCCGGATTTGCTGGCGTCGGAATACCGATACGCCTCGTGCGTCAACATCACCGTATCGCCCGCCGACAGATGCGCCATCTCGAACTGGTAGTCGTTGAATCCCTTGTCGGTGGCGATCCGCAATTCGGCCTTGATCTGCGGCGTGGTGCGAGATCCCATGAAAAACTGATCATCGCCACCACCCTTGCGGACGACGAAATCTTGCAGGTTCCGGGCGCGAAGCATCCAGCCCAGCATTTCAAAGAAGCGGATGAAGCTGGATTTTCCCACGCCGTTCGCGCCGATCAGCACCGTCAACTGCGGAAGCTGCAATTTTTCGATGCGTTTCAGGCTGCGGAAACCCTCGATGGAGACTTCCGTGATTCGCCCTTGCAGGTGATGTGGTTTGTGATGAGCGTTCATCAGATGTCCTCCACATTGAACATACGGTCGAGGAATTCGGGTTCAATCTGGCGCAGCTTGAACACGCGGGTGGCTCCGCCTTCCTCGGCGGTCTGGGTGAGCACGGTCGGGATGTTATGGTCGCCGTTGAGATAAACCACGTCGAACTCGTTGTCCGCCGGGTTGATGGCGAGCTTGTCGCACAGATTGCTGATACCTTCGTAGTCCAGCACATCGCAGTCGCGCCAGAGGACGAGGCAGGTTTCACCGCTGGGCAGGGTGCCGGTGACGGTGACGAAGCCGCGCTCCGGCTGGGCGTCGATGTGCTTGACGCGCAGGCCAATCAGGTAGTTGAAGGTTTCCACCAGATCAATCTTGCGCGGCTCGAACGCGCCCGCTGAATCCACGGCCACGTTCAGGGTGTAGTCGAAGGGCTTCTTGAAATCCGCCACCGACAGCAGCGAGCCACGGCTTTCCACGTCCAGCATATAGTGCAGCAGGTAGTCGTCCCGGGCTTGCTGCGGCAAGGTGGACAGCAGTTCGCCCTGCGCGGATGTGCGGTTCAGGCGCAGGTTGTTCAGGGTGTCTTCGTAGCTTTCGAGTTTGAGGACTTTGAAGCAGTGGGATGCACCTAGTGTATTAGGTTTCGCGGGCTTGCCGTCTCTCCATTCCGGACTGAATGCAGATTTCAGGACACGCGGCTTGGTCACGTTGTTGAAGTACTCACCTTGTTCGATCAGGATGTATTTCCGGCTCCCTCCGTCCTTCCGGTTCATATCAATCACGGCGTGAGCAGTTGTTCCAGATCCGGCGAAGAAGTCGATGACTGTGTCTTTAGAACTCATATTCGTCGCACGCAAACAGTCCATCACTAGCTGAACCGCTTTAGGGAACGAAAAATCCGCAATGCGCCCGAACATCTTCGTCAAAAGATTCGTTCCATACTCGGTAGCCGAGTATTCCTTGTTATCCCACCAAGTCACGGGCAGCATTCCGTCAGCGCTCATCCGTGACTTCATGTAGATTCCCATTTTTCCGGCCTGATCGGGCCGTGCCTTGAAATGCTCGATTTCATCCAGGAAAGAATCCTTTCCCCACTTCCACCGAAGTTCATCGCCGGATTCGCTATGGGGCCAGATTACCTGCTCGCCTTGGCGCGGCTTCTCAAGCACGTTCCAAGCATTCGCCTGTTCGTTCCATTCTAATTGTGGAAGGCGAACTTTTTCAGAGGAAGCATAGATCGGGTAGTACATGCGCGGTCGCGCTCGCCTCGTGGCTTCTATTCCGCCGTGCTTCCGGAAGTTGACCCACTCAAAGTGCCCGCGATCATCAGTCTCTGAGTAGCGCGCCAGCTGCTTCTCGTTTCTAGGCAACCTGCCCACAGAGGCATCCTCTCCAGCAGCGGCAAAAATCGCGTATTCATGCGCTTCGGCAAACCCCTTTGGAGTGGATCGGCCAGACGGATTACTTCTGACAGCCGCAACCCCGAGGACAGCATGGAACAGTCTGGAAACAGACAACTTAAGATTTGCCGCTTCCACGTCATCTATAGCGATGCAGACCACGGACTTGGGGGTCAACATCGGGCGTACCGCGGAAAGCCTGCTTTCCATCAGCGACAACCAAGAGGAATCTTTGAAGCCGTTTTTATAAGCAATCGCAGAGGCGTTTGTGTTGTACGGCGGATCAATGTAAACAGACTGAATCCGTCCCCGCGCTTTTTCGGCAAGTAACCTAAGCCCTTGAAAGTTGTCACCGTGAATCAACAGTCCATTCGACGTGACATCCAAGTTTTCCAACGCACTGAGAAGGCGCCTTCCAAACGAATCTGAATAAAGGGACGTGTCTATCAGAAGGTATGGGTTCTGCTTAAGGTCGTCGATCTCACCGGATTTCGAAACTTCTCTCAATCCAAGCTGCTGCCACTGCGCCCATTGCCGGTCGTTCGCCACGATCTCCGGCCATAGCGCCTCCGGCACGCGATCCAGCGTGATGCAGTAGTGGCTGGAGACCACGAACTTCTTCTTCAGCCACAGCTTTTTCTGGAAATCCTCCAACTGCGCGAGAAAGGCGATCAGATCCAGCGCAATCGCGCGCAGGCACTGGATCATCCGCAGGTTCTTCTCGATGTCCGCGAACGCGCCCGCGTTCTGCACATCGTCCAGGTGCATCACTTCGTTCTTGATGTAGAAGTCCAGCTCGCGGCGCAGGAAGCCGCCCAAGTCCTTGTGGATGAAGTAGTCCGCCGTGTTCTTGGCGGTGTAGTCGGTCAGGTGCTTTTCCAGCAGGGTGCGCTGCGGATTCTTTTCCGTGGGTGCGAGGTTGCCCAAGGCCAGCCAGCGCGCCTTGACCGCTGCATCCGCCAGCACGGCATCCACTGCCTTCGTCACCAGCGCCTCCTGCTTGGTGCCTTTGGGCTGGGCGGCGTAGTCGAAGCGGACGATCAGCGCCTTGCGGCCGTCCGCGCCGTTCACTTCCTCCACCGGCAGGATGTCTTCCCCGTGCTCGTCGCCCTGTTCGTCGATACGGGTGACGGTCTTCTTCTCGACCAGCGCGAAACGGCGTTCCTTGTCGTTGTCCTTGCGGTTGTCCTTGGCGGTATCCGCTGCCACGAGGCGGAAATGCACGGTGCGCCCGTCTTCCAGCTTGAAGCTGTAATTGCTGAAGTTCTCGCCGCTCTTGGTGTAGTACTGATCCTTGTTGGCCCAGTGCAGCATCACCTCCTCGCCCGCGTAGGGGATGGCGTAGGTGTCGCCCTTGTAGCGGCGCTGGCTGATGAAGTCGCCTTGCTCGTAGTAGCGAGAGAAGAAGGTGAGCAGGTGCGAGAACACGGCGTTTTCGTGTTCGTTTGCGCCTTGGGTGGCGTCTTTCAGCCTGGCGCGCAATTCCTGCGCCTTGGGCACGGCATCGGGGCTGACGCCGAGCGCCCGCGCGTTCTTTTCGGCTTCCTGCAATTCGGCCTGCAAAGCCGTGGCGCTGGCGGCGTTGCCCGCTGATAGCGCGGCTCGCACCTTTTCCGCCAGCCGGTTTTCCAGATAGCCGTTGATCTCACCAGCGCGGGCGTTGAGGATGCGGTAGATGCCGAAGTCGAGTTCCGGGCGGTCGATCTGGAAAATTTCGCGCAGCTTGGCGACGAGCTCCTGAAATTTTGGGTTGTGCTTGTTGGTCATGGCGGACTCATTTCTTTGATCTTGTGATTCAGGGTTCACGACACCCGCCAGCGGATGCTGAACAGGGTATCGGTGGATGTCTTTTCTTGCAGGCGCTGCTGGAGCGAGGCAATGAGTTCGTCGCGCTTGGCGATGATCTCGTCCTCGACGGTGAAGATTTCCTGCCGCAGGCGGCGCTGCTTGCGTTCCAGTTCCGCGATCTCGCGCTGGATGCCGTCCTGCTCCTGCAAGGTGGCGGCTCCGCGCCCATCGCGCTTCAACTGGGCAATGCGCGCCTTGGTGTTCTTCAGGGCTTCTTCGGCGGCCAGCAGTTTGTCGTCGGCCCAGCGTTCCAGCTTGTCGCGCTCCTCATTGAACAGGCGCTGGTTGGCTTCCAGCACCTGCGCAATGGTGGCGGCCACGGCGCGCTGGCTGTTGGCGGCCAGCATAGGCGGCACGGCGGCGTTGAGCGCGGTGGGCTTGCCCGCCGCCGGAATGCTCATCAGTTTTTCGCAGGTTTCCTGATCCAGCGGATCGCCGTCGTCGGTAAGGCCGGAAAACAGCAAGGCCTCGGTAGTCTCGAAGGCGCTGACTTCCAGCCGCGCCAGCGTGAGCCAGCCGGTTTTTCCCCGCAGTCTTTCGACCACGGAGATGCGCGCGCCGTGCTTGCCGTAGTCCAGTTTCAGGGTGGCCGTGGGCGTGGATGCGCCGAGGCTTGCATTAATGCTCCATTCGCCCAGCGGGTGGCTGAGGCGATAGGCGTGCGCCAGCATGTCCGGCTGTGCCGCGCCACGGATGAGCTGGTAGCGGCCAGATGGGGCTAATGAGGCAATACCAGCGGGCGGCGCGCTCAGGGAAAAAGCGTAGGACTGCTCGTCGAAACGGGCGCGCTCGCTCAAGGCGTAGCGGGTGACGCCCCAGAACCAGCGGCCCAGCTTGTCGAGGCGGGCTTCGGCCTCGTCCAGCCGCAGCTTAAGGCGGTCGTGAACGTCCTCGTCGAAGTTCTCCAGCAGTTGCGTCTGGGTTTCCCTGATGCGGTCGGCGATGGCTTCTTCCAGTTCCGTTTGCAGCTTGTTGAAGGCGGCTTCGATGTCTTCCGGCTTGCGGCAGGTGTCGTAGATCAGGAGGACGCGCTTCTCGAAGTCGAGACCGCCTTCGATGCGGCCCAGCACTTCGTCGGACGCGCCGAACACGCCGGAGAACAGATTGAACTTTTTGGTGAGCAGCTCCAGCACGCGCTGATCGGCCTGATTGCGGGTGTTGAGGAAGTTGATGACCACCACGTCGAAGCGTTGGCCGTAGCGGTGGCAGCGGCCAATACGCTGCTCAACGCGCTGCGGGTTCCAGGGCAGGTCGTAGTTGATGATGAGCGCGCAGAACTGAAGGTTGACGCCTTCGGCGGCGGCTTCGGTGGCGATCATGATTTCCGCGCCCGTGCCGTCGTCCTTGCGGAAGTGGTCGATCAGCGCGGTGCGCCTGTCCACCTGCGGCGAGCCGGTGACGCGATCCGTGCCCTTGAATTCCTCCAGCCAGCGTTGGTAGATGGCGGCGGATTCTTCGTGCGTGTTGGTACCGGAGAATAGCGCCAGCTTACCCGCGTAGCCGTTGGCGGAGAGGAAGCGATGCAGGTATTCCTGTGTGCGCTTGGACTCCGTGAAGATGATGGCTTTGCGCGGGGCGCGCAGTTCGGCCATCTTGCCGAAACCCAGCGAGAGCGCCTTCAAGAGCGCCTGCGCCTTGGTGTCGGTTTGCAGCGCCTGCGCGGCTTCGATGAAGGCGGTCAGTTCCTCGATCTCGGCGGCGATGGCGGCGCGGACGGCGTTGGCTGCTCTTGCGGCATCCGGCTTGCCATCATCGCCGGACGCGGGTGCGCCGTCGTCGGTCGCAGCCTCGTCCTCGCTGGCTTCCTCTTCCAGATAGTCCTGCTCCAGATCGTCCTCGGCGATGATCTGCTCGACCAATTCTGTGCCGTCGTCTTCCGTCCTGCCCGCCGTCAACAATCCTTGCAGCCGTTCGCGGATGGTGACGAGCGTGGCGGAGACCGCGTGCGAACTGGAAGCCAGCAGCTTGCGCAGGATCAGCGCGGTGAGATGGCGCTGCTGTTTGGGCAAGGCATAGGAGTCTTCCTTTTGCAGGAAGGCCGAGATGCGCTCGTAGAGCGCCTGTTCGTCGTCAGTGGGGTTGAACGGTTGTGTCAGCGCCTTGCGCTCGGTGTATTTGATGTACTCCAGCACGTCGCGCCGCAAGGTGCGCTTGGCGAAACTGGCGATGCGCTCGCGCAGTTCGTCCATGCCCGTGCCGCTGTTCAGGAACTGCTTGCGGAAAGCGGCTTCATCGCCGAACAGGTGTTCGTCGATCAGCGTGGAAAGGCCGTACAGCTCCATCAGCGAGTTCTGCAACGGCGTAGCGGTGAGCAGCAGCTTTTTGCGGCCTTCCAGCGCGCGCTTGAGCGCCTGCCCGGTGCGATTGCTGGCGCGGTGGGCATTGCGCAGCTTGTGCGCTTCGTCAATGACCACCATGTCCCACGGCACGGCGCGCAGTTCGGCCTCCAGCTTGGCGGCGAACTGATAGGACATGATGATGACCGTCTTGCCGACCAACCCCTGCAAGGTGGCGAGAAAGTCGCCCGCCGATTGCTTGCGCAGGGAGACGGCATCCACCACGGTGGATGGCACGGCAAACTTGTCGTGCAGTTCCTGTGCCCACTGCTTTCGCAGGCTCGCGGGGCAGATCACCAGCAAACGTCGGCGACGTTCGGCCCAGTGCTGGCAGATCACGAGCGCAGCTTCGATGGTCTTGCCCAAGCCGACTTCATCGGCCAGCAGTACGCCTTCCTGCAATGGGTTCCGAATGGCGAACAGTGCCGCTTCGATCTGGTGAGGGTTCAGATCGACGCTGGCGTCGAACAGCGACTGCGACAGGCGATCTACGCCGTCTGCGGTGTGCCGCCGCGTCAGCTCGTGGGCATAATATTTGGCGTGGTAGGCGGAGATCAATCCCTTCCCTCCACGTTGTTCGCTTGCGCGGCGATCCAAGCATCGATGTCCGCCTGCCTGAAGCGCCACATCCCGCCAACTTTGAAGCCGGGGATCTTCTTGGCTGCCGCGAGCCGGTAGATCGTCCGCTCCGTGACCTTCAGGTACTCGGCGACATCCTTGATCGTCAGGATTCCGCTTTCGCTACTGTTCTTGGGCATGGATCGGTCAGTCGGTGGTAAAGAACGGCAGGATAGTGCAAAACTTTCATATTGGCGACCATAAGCGATCGAAGATGGAAAATTTCATCACCGTGAGCGAGTTGCATGCCGCTGACGCGACGGGACGTGCTGATGCGCGTGATGGGTTCGTTCGCTCAATGGCGGCCAGCAGGCGACGCGAAACGGCCAAGTTCTCCAAACCGTTCCGAAAGAACCGGAGGCGTTACTATTTACACGAGCTGCGGGACACGGGTTCGGTTCCGTGTTTCGCCACCACCCACAAGGGCTTGGAAAATCTCCAAGCCCCGCGAGAACGGCTTTTTCGTGTTCGTCGATACCGACCTGCGGCCGCATCCCGATCAATGGGGCTTTCTCGCATCCATCGAACCGATGCCCGCCCATGACATCGAGCCGACCATTCCGCGCGCGACGGGCGGTGTTTATCCGCTGGACATGACCTTCATCGACGATGAAGATTTGGCTACGCCGTGGAAACAGCGCAGCGCACCGGTCGGGAAGTTGACCAGTGACGTGCCTCTCGCCTTGACCGCGGCGCTTGCCAATCGGGTCTATTTCGAGAAAGTGCAACTGCCGCGGTCGCTGACCAACCGCCAGCGCGGTTATCGGGCGATGGGGTATCAAATCGAGGCGCGCCGCGAAATGAGCGAAATCAGCTTTCACGCGCCGGCACCATAATTAAAGCCAGCTTTCATGCTGGTGAATCACATTAAAGCATGGTTTAATGTGAAACGACGCAATGAAAATGGCTCCAGATGAACCGCGCTACCGGCACTTACGCTACCTCCACGACGCTTGGCGAGTCGGTGCGGGCTTTCGTGCCGCATCCACTGCCACCTGCCGATCCGCCGTTGGCGGCGGCCTCGTTCACTGACCTGAACCGGCAGGCGGAACTGGCGCTGGCCCGGCTGTCCGGCGTATCCGGCTTGGTGCCGTCGGTGGACTGGCTGCTCTACAGCGCCGTGCGCAAGGAAGCCCTGCTCACATCCCAGATCGAGGGTACGCAGGCCACGCTGACCGACCTGTTCGACGAGGAAGCGGGCTTCAAGGTCAGCAACACCGACGACGTGGCCGAGGTGACCAATTACCTGCGGGCATTCCGCTTGGTGCGGGAACAACTGCGCGACCCGAAAGGTCTGCCAATCAGCGGTCGCCTGCTGTGCGATGCGCACCGGCTGTTGCTCGATGGTGCGCGCGGCGCGGGCAAGCAACCCGGCGAACCGCGGCATTCGCAGAACTGGATTGGCGGCACGCGACCGGGTAATGCGGTGTTCGTGCCGCCACCGCCGGAGCGTGTGCCGGAACTGCTATCCAGCTTGGAACGATTCATCCACGGGGAAGCAGGCGATCTTCCGCCCTTGGTGAAAATCGCGCTGATCCATGCGCAGTTTGAAACCATCCATCCGTTTCTGGATGGCAACGGACGCATCGGACGTCTGCTGATTGGAGCGTTGCTGGAACACTGGAACTTGCTGGTTGAACCGTTGATGTACCTCAGCGGCTACCTGAAGCAGCATCAGGCCGAGTATTACCGCCGCCTTTCGGTCATCCGCACCGAGGGCGATTGGGAATCGTGGGTGTCGTTCTTTCTGGAAGCGGTGGCGGTCGCGGCAGCGGACGCCGAGCGCGGCATCATCGCCATCGCCAGTCTGATTGCCGCCGACCGCCGGAAGCTGCTGCAATCGTCCAAGGCCAGCCCGGCCACCTATCGGCTGTTCGAACGGCTGCCAATGATGCCGCGCTTCACCGTGGAGCGCGCGCGGCAGCAACTGGATACCACGTTCCCGACGGCGAATGCGGCGGTGCGGGTGCTGGAGCAACTGGACGTGGTGGTGGAAGTGACGGGCCAGAAGAAGAACCGCAGCTACAGCTACCAAGCCTACGTCGATCTGCTTACGCGGTAATGTTTGGCAGCGGCAGATCTGATGCGCTCTGCCCGCATTCCCTCGCCACCCCGCTACACGGCCATTCACTCGACAGAGCCAGAATCGAACCGGTGTCCGTCCGCCACCACCGACCAAGCCCCAGCCGTCATCGGTTGGGTTTTTCTTGCCCGAAACTCCGGCATCGTGGCGAATACCGGGCGTGGCGCTCACGAACGCGCCCATTTCCTGCGCCGCGATCGTCATGACGGGGACAAACCCCGGTTCATCGGCGGTATACTCCGGCCTCGATAAAAGGCCGTTCCGCCAGCGGATGCGCCGCGGGCCGTGAAACACGGCGCGGTTGGAGCGGGCAAGCCGCCTGGCGCTGGAAGTTTCATGGGCCTCGACAAGACATTTCGATCGGAAAAGGAGCGGGTAGGCATGGAAAAAGTGAAGGTTGGCATCATCGGTTGCGGCAAGGTCAGCGATTTGCACGCGGCGGCGCTGAAGAATGTTCCCGAGGCGCGGTTCGCGGCGGTTTGCAGCCGCAGTCCGGAGAAGGCCGGGAAATACGCGGAACGCTATGGCGTCCAGGGCTTTTGCGACGTCGGCGAGATGGTCGCCAGGGGCGGCGTCGAGGCGGTGATCGTATGTACGCCGCACCCGGCGCACCGCGACGCCGCCGTCGCCGCCGCGCGGGCGGGCGCGCACGTTCTGGTGGAAAAGCCGCTGGCGTCCTCCCTGCGGGATTGCGACGACATGCTGGCCGCGGCGAAAGAGGCCGGGGTGAAGCTGGGTCTCGTGTGCCAGCGGCGTTTCTACGCGCCGGTCCAGCGGATGCGGCGCGCCATCGACGAGGGGAAAATCGGCGCGCCGGCGCTCGGCGTGGTGACGATGCTCGGCTGGCGCGACGAGAAGTATTACGCGAGCGATCCCTGGCGCGGCCAGTGGCGCTCGGAAGGCGGCGGCGTCCTGGTCAACCAGGCGCCGCACCAGCTCGACCTGCTGCAATGGTTCATGGGGCCGGTCGACACGCTCTACGGCGCGTGGTCGAACCTCAACCATCCTTATATCGAGGTGGAGGATTCGGCCGTGGCGGTGATCCGCTTCAAGAACGGCGCGCTGGGCAACGTCCTGGTCAGCAATTCGCAGAAGCCCGGACTGTTCGGCAAGGTGCACGTGCATGGGCAGAACGGCGCGTCGGTCGGCGTGCAGACCGACGGCGGCGCGATGTTCATCGCCGGCATGACCTCGGTTCTGGAGCCGCCGGTCAACGATTTGTGGACAGTGCCCGGCGAGGAGGACCTGCTCGAACAATGGAAAAAGCAGGACAGCGCGCTTTTCAATGGCCTGCCCGACGCGACCGGGCATTATTTCCAGTTGCAGATCGGCGATTTCCTGCGCGCGGTGATCGAAGACCGTCCGCCGCTGGTCACCGGAGACGACGGCCGCAGGACGGTGGAGATTTTCACCGCGATCTACCGCGCGCAGCGCACCGGCGCGCCGGTCAGGTTTCCGCTCGCGCCGGAGGCGGCCGACCAGGATTACGGCCAATACGCGGCGATGCCGCTGAAATGAAAAAATGACGAAAAAGGAGATTCACCGTGAAAGCACTCGTTCTGAAGGAATACAACCGGTTTTCGTATGAGGACGTCCCCGTGCCGGAGATCGGCGCCGAGGACGTGCTGATCCGCGTCAAGGCGTGCGGCATCTGCGGCAGCGACGCTCACGGCATCGACGGCAGCACGGGGCGGCGCATCCCGCCGATCATCATGGGGCACGAGGCGGCCGGCGTGATCGAGCGCGTCGGCGGCAACGTCGTCGACTGGAAGGTCGGCGAGCGCGTCACCTTCGATTCGACGATCGTCATGCGGCCGGATTTCTACTCGCAGAAAGGCGTCTTCAACCTGAGCGACTATCGCCGGGTACTCGGCGTCTCGTGCGACGAATACCGGCAGCATGGCGCTTTCGCCGAATTCGTGGCGGTGCCGCAATCGATTCTCTATCGCCTGCCGGAAGGCTTGAGTTTCGAGCAGGCGGCGATGGTCGAGCCGGTTTCCGTGGCCTTTCACGCGGTGGGCCTGCTCGACAGCGAGATCAACGACAGCGCGCTGGTGATCGGCTGCGGCATGATCGGGCTGTTCGTCGTGCAGGCGCTGCGCATCCGGGGATGCGGCGAAATCATCGCCGTCGACCTCGACCCGTCGCGCCTCGACGCGGCGCTGAAGTTCGGCGCGGATCACGCGATCAACGGCAAGGATCCCGACATCGCCGACAAGATCAGGCAACTGACGCGCGGGCGCGGCCCGGACCTGGCGGTCGAAGCGGTCGGCACGACGCCGACGATCGACCTCGCCGTTCGCGGTGTGCGCAAGGGCGGGCAGGTCGTCCTGGTGGGCAACTTCGCGTCGAAGATCGAAGTGCCGTTGCAGGTCATCGTCACGCGCCAGATCAGGATCACCGGCTCCTGCGCGTCCGCCGGCGAATATCCGGCCTGCCTCGACATGATCGCCAACGGCCGGGTGAAAGTCGACGAAATGATCTCGGCCGTCGTGCCGCTCGCCGAGGCCGCCGACTGGTTCTTCCGCCTGCACAAGGGCGAACCGGGACTGATGAAGGTTATCGTCGCGCCCTGACCCCGAACCGCGCCGCTTGGCGCGTTTCCGATCATTACGGAAGGCGGAAAAGGCGCGCGGCAAGCGGCGGCCCCGCGCGCCCGCTCAGGATGGGCACGGGGGATCGCCAGGGCGCGAGCCGCCTCCATCAGGAATGATGGCCCGTCCAGGCAAGGGAATTCGGTAAACGCCGATTGACAACGGCTGGCCAAAGCCTTAGAGTGCGTCCGTTTTGGTGCTCGTCCTCCTCTCCCAGGGGCGGACGGTTAAACGGGAAACAGGAAGCCAAGGCGCCAACCTGTGCTGTCCCCGCAACGGTAAGCGAAAAGCCGGTTCGACCGGCTGGACCGCCCAAAGGCCACTGTGAAAAATTCATGGTAAGGCGGGCGCGTCGATCATCGCCAGCCCGGATACCGGCCAGAACGAGTGACGAAAAGTCCCGGCAGGAGGATGATTCGGCATCGCGGCCCGTGTTCATGGCCTGAAGCCCGTCCCCTTTCCGGAAGCCTAGCGTCGAGCGCCGCCTGACCGCGGAGGGACGGTCATCGGCTTCGCGCCGGCGATTCCGGCGGATGCTGGAAATTCTCTTGTTTGACATGAAAACCGGTTTGCTGGTGCTCGGCCACGGCAGCAAGGCCGCCGAGGCGGATGAGATTTTTGCGAAGATCGTCGATCGCGTGCGCGAAATCAGCAGTTTCGAGCACGTCGCCAGCGGCTCGCTGCAACTGTCGCGCCCGACCTTCGCCGAGGGGGTGCAGCGCCTGCTGGACGAGGGCGTGCGGGAAATGGTCGTCATGCCGATGTTCATTTTCAGCGGCAATCACGTCAAGTTCGACATTCCGGAGGAACTCGAAGCCCTGCGCCGGGCGCATCCCGGCGTGCGTTTCGTGATGACCGGGCCGATCGGCGCGGACGCGCGGCTCGCCGACATCATCGAGGAACGCGCCAGAGAGGCGCGGCAGGCGCTGGACGGGCGGACCGGATCATGAGCGATTACATCACCGCGCCGCGGGACATCGAAACCCGCAGCTTCGAGATCATCGCCGGGGAACTCGGACCGCGCGCCTTTCGCGGCGAGGCGGAGGCGAAGATCGTCAAGCGGATCATCCATACCACCGCCGATTTCGATTTCGCCGATCTGACGCGGATTTCCGACGGCGCGATCGAGGCCGGCATGGCGGCGATACGCGAGGGCGCGCATGTCGTGACCGACACGCGCATGGCGGCCGCCGGCATCAACCGGGCGCGGCTCTCCCGCCACGGCGGCGAAATCCGCTGTTTCATGGCCGACGGCGACGTCGCCGCCGAAGCCGAGGCCGAGGGGATCACCCGCGCGATGGTCTCGATGCGCAAGGCGGCGCGGGACGCCGCGAACCGCGTTTTCGCCATCGGCAACGCGCCGACGGCGCTGTTCGCGCTGGGGGAATTGATCGCGCGCGGAGATCTCGCGCCGGCGCTGGTCATCGGCGTGCCGGTGGGTTTCGTCGGCGCGGCGGAATCGAAGGCGGCGCTGGAAAAACTCGCCGTGCCGCACATCGTCACGCGCGGGCGCAAGGGGGGCAGCGCGATCGCGGCCTGCATCGTCAACGCCATCCTCTACATGATGTGAAGATGCTCGAGCAAACCCTTTCCAGGAACGGCAAACGGCTCCGTTACGGCGTGACGACCGGAAGCTGCGCCGCCGCGGCCGCCAAGGCGGCGATGCTGGCGCTGCTGGGCCAGGCTCCCCGCCGTGTGCGGATTCACACGCCGAAGGGCTGGACGGTCGATCTGGACGTCGAATACTGTCGGCCCGCCGACGGCGGGATGTCGTGCGCGGTGCGCAAGGACGCCGGCGACGATCCCGACGTGACGCACGGCATGTTGGTGGAAGCGCATTGCCGCCTGCTGGACGAACCCGGCGTGCGGATCGACGGCGGGCGCGGCGTGGGGCGGGTGACGAAGAAAGGTCTGGCGGTGCCGCCGGGCGAGGCGGCGATCAATCCGGTGCCCCGGCGGATGATCGCGCGGGAGATCGCCGCGCTTCTGCCGCCGGGCCGGGGCGCGCGGGTGGAAATCCGCCTGCCGCGCGGCGAGGAACTGGCGCGAAAGACCTTCAATCCGCGCCTGGGCATCGTCGGCGGGCTGTCCGTGCTGGGCACGACGGGGATCGTCGAACCGATGTCGGACGAGGCGATCCGGGAGTCGATGGCGCTGGAGGTAAACGTCGCCGCCGAGGCCGGGCATCGGCGGCTGATCCTGACGCCGGGCAACCACGGGCTGGCGATGGCCGCGCGGCTGGGTCTGCCGGAGGAGGCGACGATCAAGATCGGCAACCATCTGGGCTACATGCTCGATCAATGCCGGGCGCGCGGGATCGAAGAAGTCCTGATGATCGGCCATATCGGCAAACTGGCGCGTCTGGCGGGCGGCGTGTTCGACAGTTACAGCAAGGTGGCCGACGCGCGTATCGAGATTCTGGCGGCCAATCTCGCCTGGCTCGGCGCGCCGCGGGCGGCGATCCGCGAGCTGTTCGATTGCGTGACCACCGAGGCGGCGCTGGAGGTGATCGACCGGAATGGCCACGGCGAACTGTACGCGCTGCTGTGCCGCAAGGCCGAGCAGCGGGCGTCGCAACGGGTATATGGCGAAATGCGCGTCGGCGTGCTGATGTTCTCGCTCGATGGGCGGACGCTGGGGAGTGGAGAGATGGCCGACGAAATGCTGGAATGCTGGCGCGTGGACGCGCAACGCGGGAAGCCGGAGCTTCGGGATGAATAAGGTCTACGTCCTGGGCATGGGGCCGGGGCATCCCGATTACGTGCCGCCGCTGACGCGGAGATTGATCGCGGAAAGCGGCGCGCTGATCGGCGGTGAGCGCCATCTGGCGGCTCATGCCGGTTCCGGCAAGGTCTGCTTTCCCTTGCGCGGCGATCTGTCCGCGCTGGCCGATCTCATTCGCCGGGAACGCGCCTCGCGCCAGGTGGCGGTGCTCGTCTCCGGCGATCCCGGCTTTTACGGGCTGCTGGATTTCCTGCGCCGGCACTTTCCGGCGGATGAATTGCGGGTCGAGCCGGGAATCAGCGCCTTTCAATACCTGATGGCGAAAATCGGCGAACCGTGGCACGGCGCGGCACTCGCCAGCCTGCACGGGCGCGGCTGCGACTTCCACGCGCTGATCGACCGCCATCGCCGCACGGCGCTCCTCACCGGCGGGGAACGGTCGGCGCACTGGCTCGCCGCCCGCCTGCTGGACAGGGCGGACGCCGCGCGGATCGAAATGATCGTCGGCGCCGACCTGTCCTACCCGGAAGAGCGCATCGCGCGCGGCGCGCCGGCGCGGATACTCGAAGAAGCGCCGTTCGGCATGGCCACGGCGGCGGTGATCAACCATGACGCTTGACTGGCCCTACCTGACGCCGGGCATTCCGGACAGCGCGTTCATTCGCGGCAAGGTGCCGATGACCAAGGCGGAAGTCCGCTGCGTGACGCTGAGCAAGCTGCGCCTGCTGCCCGATCACGTGGTGGTCGATGTCGGCGCGGGCACCGGCTCAATCGCCGTCGAGGCGGCGCTCCTGTGTCCGCGAGGACGGGTATATGCGATCGAACGCAACGGCGACGCGCTGGCGCTGATCGAACAGAACCGCCGCCGTTTCGGCGTGGAACTTTGCATCCTGCCGGGCGAGGCGTATGAGCAACTGGACGCGATCGGCGGCTTCGACCGGGTCATCATCAGCGGCAGCGGCGGCCGGTTGCGCGATATTCTGCGGGTGTGCGGCCGGCGGCTCTCGCCGGGCGGGCGGATGGTGATCAACGCGGTCACCGTCGAAACGGTCTACCGCGCGCTCGACGTTCTGAAGTCGGACGATTACGAAGAACTCGACGTGGTTTCGCTGAACGTGGCTCGCGGACGCTTCGTCGGCGGCTCGACGCTGATGGAAGGATTCAATCCGGTGTATGTGATTTCGGCGACCCGTGGCGATGGCGGGGCGAAAGGCGAAACGTGAAGGAAGGAACGATGGAAACAGCATGGACGAGTGGCCGCCCGGCATTCCCGCGAGGAAACGGCGCGCGCCCGGAGGAAAACGCATGACGGGAATTTTCTATGGCGTCGGCGTCGGCCCCGGCGATCCGGAACTCATGACGCTGAAGGCAAGGCGCGTCCTGAACCAGGCGGCGGTGGTCGTCGCGCCGGAATCCGCGCCCGGCCGGGGCAGCCTTGCCGCCGACATCGCGCGCGTCCATCTCGACGATCCGGGCAAGATCGCGCCGCTCACCTTTCCGATGACCTACGACCGGGACGCGCTCGACGCCGCCTGGCAAGCCAATCTGGACGCCGTGCTGACGCATCTCGAAAGCGGCGACGTGGCTTTCGTCACGCTGGGCGACCCGATGCTGTACAGCACCTGCGTTCATTTGATGCGCCATTTGCGATCGCGCGACGTCCGGATCGAAACCGTGCCCGGCGTCCCGGCGTTCTGCGCGGCGGCCGCCCGGCTGAACCGGGCGGTGGCCGGGGAAAACGAGACCGTCGCCATCATTCCCGCCGCCTACCGGCAGCCGCGTCTCGCCGCCCTGCTGGCGGCGGTTGACAACGTGGTGGTGATGAAACCCTCGCGCGGCTACGCGGCGCTCGCGGGGGCGCTGGGCGAACACGGTTTTCTGGAAAACGCCGTCATGGTGTCGAACTGCGGCCACGCCACGGAACGGATTCACGGCGACTTGCGGGCGGTCGATCCCGGCGCGGTCGAATACCTTTCCATCATTCTCGCCAGCAAAGTTCTCGCCAGCAAGGGACGCGCGGCATGACCCAGGTTTATTTCGTCGGCGCCGGCCCCGGCGACCCGGAACTCATCACGGTCAAGGGACTCGACGTCATCCGCCGGGCCGGCGTCATCATTTACGCGGGTTCGCTGGTGAACGTCGCCGTGCTCGCCGAACGCCGTTCCGACGCCCAGGTGCATGACAGCGCCGGCATGACGCTGGAGGAAGTTCTGGAGGCGACCTTGCGCGGCGTCGCCGCGGGGCAAACGGTGGCCCGCGTGCATACCGGCGACCCAAGCCTGTACGGGGCGATTCAGGAACAGATCGACGCGCTGGAAGCAAAGGGCGTCGCCTGCGAGGTGATTCCCGGCGTGAGTTCATTTACCGCCGCCGCCGCCGCGCTCAGGCGCGAATTCACCCTGCCCGCCGTGTCGCAGACCGTCATCCTGACACGCCTGGAAGGCCGCACGCCCGTGCCGGAGCGCGAGCGCCTGGAGAGCCTGGCCGCGCACCAGGCGTCGATGTGCGTCTTCCTGTCGGTACAGAATATCGACGAAGTCGCGCGTCAACTGGGCCGACACTACCCGCCCGATACGCCCGTCGCGGTGGTGCAACGGGCAAGCTGGCCGGACGAGGTGTGCGTGCGCGGCACACTGGCGGACATCGCGGGCAAGGTGAAAGCGGCCAGAATCGGCAAGACCGCGCAGATTCTCGTGGGGCGTTTCCTCGGCGGCGGGTACGAAAAATCCCGCCTGTACGACAAGGCGTTCAGCCACGGCCACCGGACGGCGGAGGGCGGCCGATGACCCGCCGCCATGCCATCGTGACGCTGACGCGCGGCGCGCTCGCGCTCGGCCGCCGGCTCTCCGCGCGGCTGCCCGGCAGCGACCTTTACCTCAACCGGAGCTTCGCGGCGACCGCCGCGCCAAACGAGCGCCTCATCGAAGGCTCGCTCGCGGAACTCGCCGCCGATCTGTTCGCGCGTTACGACAGCCTCGTCTGGATCATGGCCAGCGGCATCGTCGTGCGCGGCATCGCGCCCCTGCTCAGGAACAAGGCGAGCGACCCAGCGGTGCTGGTGATCGACGAGCGCGGCCGCTTCGTCGTCAGTCTCGTTTCCGGGCATCTCGGACGGGCCAACGACGACGCCCGGAAAATCGCCGCGCTGCTCGGCGCGGAGCCGGTCATCACCACGGCGAGCGACGTTACCGGCCGTCTGGCCGTCGATACGCTGGCGATGCGGCTCGACTGCGCGATCGACGATCCGGAAGCGGCCAAACGGGTGACGGCGGAGATCGTCAATGGCGCGCGGGTCGCGCTGTCCGCGCCGTGGCCGGTCGACGCGCCGCTGCCGGACAACATTCAACCAATCGGGGCGCGGGACGATCCAGGGGAATACGACGGGCTGATCGCCATCAGCGAAACGCCGCCCGGATACCGGCACGACAACCAGGCCTGGCTGATTCCACGGCGCGTCGTCGCCGGCGTCGGCTGCAAGCGGGGGAAAGGCGCGGCGGACATCGTCCGCGCGATCCGCGCGGCGATGAATGACGCCGCCATCGACATCCGCGCCCTGTCCCGCATCGCCAGCGTCGATCTGAAGGCGGACGAGGCGGGCCTGATCGAAGCCGCGCAATCCCTGGGCGTTCCCTTGCGCTTCGTCGGGCGCGACGCCATCGCGCGCCTGGACGGGCGCTACCAAGCGTCGGATTTCGTCCGTTCCGCCATCGGCGTCGCCGGCGTCTGCGAACCGGCGGCGATGCTGTGCGGCGGCGGCCCGCTGATCGCGGGAAAGCGCGCCGGGAACGGCGTCACCGTGGCGCTCGCGCGGCGGCCCGAAGAATCCGGCCACGGAGCCGAAAATCATGATTGATCACAGCGCGCGCGGCGAGAAGCAGGAAAAACGAGAGTTCATCCGCGACGGCGCGACGATCACGACGGGAAACAAGAACGGGTTCTGGTTTTCGTCGTGTCCGTCGTGTTTATCGTGCCTATCGTGGTCAAAAAGGCTTTTGTCTTTCACCGTGCCCGCCGTGCTCTCCGTGGTTAACCTTTTCCCAGGATGAACGAAATGACGGACACGCAAAAAACCGGACGAATCGACGTCGTCGGCATCGGGCCGGGCAGTCGATCCTGCATGAGCCTGGAATGTCTTGATGCCATCCGCGACGCCGAGGCGGTGATCGGCTACAAGACCTACGTCAGGCTGGTCGAGGGCCTGCTCGACGGCAAGGCGGTGACGAAGACCGGGATGCGCCGCGAAGTCGAGCGTTGCCGGCAAGCCATCGAAATGGCGCGCGCCGGACGCCGCGTCGCGCTCATCAGCGGCGGCGACGCCGGTGTCTATGGCATGGCCGGGCTGGCGCTGGAACTTCTCGCGGAACGGCCCGATCCGCCCCCCGTGCGCATCCTGCCCGGCATCACCGCCGCCCATGCCGCCGCCGCCTTGCTGGGCGCGCCGCTGATGCACGATTTCGCCACGATCTCCCTGAGCGACCTGATGACCGACTTCGCGCTGATCGAAAAACGCCTGGACGCCGCCGCCGGCGCGGATTTCGTCATCGCGCTGTACAACCCGAAAAGCCGCGGGCGCGACTGGCAGCTTGGCCGCGCGCGCGAAATCCTGCTCAGGCGCAAGCGCCCGGAAACGCCGGTCGGCATCGTGCGCGAGGCCCGGCGCGACGGCGAGCGCGCGACGATCACCACGCTCGGCGAAATGATGGCGCACGAGGTCGACATGCTGACCGTCATCATCGTCGGCAACAGCCAGACCCGCGTTCATGACGGCCGGATGATCACGCCGCGCGGCTACGCCAGCCGCGCGCGGGGGGAGCCGGAGACATGATCCTGGTCATGGGCGGCACGGCCGACGGCCGCGAACTCGTCCGCCGGATCGCGGCGTCCGGTCGCCGGGTCATCGCCAGCGCGGCGACCGGATACGGCGCGCGGTTGCTGCGCGAACAGGGCCAGAAAGAAATCCAGGCGCGCCGGCTCGACGCGGTCGGGCTGGCGGAATTCATTCGCCGGCACGGCATCGATGCCTTGGTCGACGCCACCCACCCGTATGCCGAGGCCGCCTCGCGCGCGGCGATCGCGGCCTGCCGCGCGACGGGCTGCCGCTATCTGCGCTACGAACGGCCGCCCGTCCAGCCGGACGATTTTCCCGGCGCGCTGATCCGGGCCGCCGGCTACCGCGAGGCGGCGGAATGGGCGCGGACGCACGGCGACGGGCCGGCGCTGCTCACCACCGGCAGCAAGACGCTGGGCGTCTTCGCCGAAATTCTCGGCGTGGAGCGCCTGGTCGTCCGCGTGCTTCCCACCGCCGAGGCGTTGCGGCAATGCCAGCGGCTCGGCCTCGCGGCGCGCCAGATCGTCGCCATGCAGGGGCCGTTCAGTCACGCGCTGAACAAGGCGCTGATCGAGCACTTCGGCATTCGCCTGTTGATCAGCAAGGATGGCGGCGAAGTGGGAGGGATGCCGGAAAAACTGTCGGCGGCGGCCGAATGCGCGGTCCCCGTCGTGCTGATCGACCGGCCCGCCGTCGACTACCCGAATCGTTTTCGGCGAATGGACGACATTTTTCTGGCGTTGGGGGGCGAAGAGTGAAAAGTGAAACGTGAGAAAACCCATCGGAGAAACGGTTTTTCGTTCATCAAATTTCCATTTTTCACTTTTCACATTTCATTTTTCACGGATTCAAACTCATGACAAACACTTTCGATGACCGGGAAACGCGCGAGCGGCACAGGGCCGGTTTCGCCAAGAAACAGGCCCGCGCCCAGGGCGAGAAAGGCTTGCTGATCGTGCATACCGGCGACGGCAAGGGCAAAAGCACCGCCGCCTGGGGCATGGTGCTGCGCTGCCTGGGGCACGGCAAACGCGCCGGGATCGTCCAATTCATCAAGGGCGCGCTGCCGAGCGCCGAGCGGGATTTCTTTCAGGCCGCCGAACTGTGCGATTTCCATGTCGCCGGCAAGGGCTACACTTGGACCGCCGAAAACCGCGCCGAAAACGAAATGGCGGCGAACGACGGCTGGCGGCGGGCCGAACGCCTGCTCGCCGACGGGCGCCATGCCGTGGTGGTGCTGGACGAACTGAACGTCGTCCTGAAATATCGGTATCTGGATATCGACGAGGTCTTGCGGGGTCTGGAAAAACGCAGCGAAAAGACGCACGTTATCGTGACCGGACGGCACGCGCCGCGGGCGCTGATCGACGCCGCCGACCTGGTCACCGAAATGAAATCGGTCAAGCATCCGTACCGGGATCAGGGCATCAAGGCGCAGGCGGGCATAGAGTTTTGATTTTGGAAAAAGCAATCAACCACGGCGAAAAGCGGGAGGAGTTCATCGTGTTCGTTGCGGCCGATCGCTTTTTCCGGGTCGTTTTTTACATCTCCGATTGAAAGGATGATCATATGGCAAAACATAAATTCGTTACCTCGTGGAGCGGCGGCAAGGATAGCTGCCATGCCATGCGACTGGCCCGCGCGCAGGGGCATCGGCTCGTCGCGCTGTTGTCCATGCTGGAGCCGGCCGGCGAGCATTCGCGCTCGCACGGTCTGGACGCCAGCCTGCTGCGGGCGCAGGCCGAGCGCCTGAACGTGCCGTTGCTGCGCAGCAGCCCGTCGTGGAGCGACTACGAGAGCGCCTTCGTCGAGCAGTTGATCCGCGCGCGCGACGAATTTGACGCCGACGCGGCGGTGTTCGGCGACATCGACGTGCAAACGCACCGCGACTGGGTGGAACGGGTCTGCGCCCGTCCCGACGTGGCCTTGAAGCCGCTGTTCCCGCTCTGGGAAGTCAACCGCCGCAGGCTCGTCGAGGACATGATCGCGTCCGGGCTGAAAGCGAAAATCGTCTCCTGCAACGAACGCCTGGGCGAGGGTTTTCTTGGGCGGGTTCTGGACGCGCGAACGCTCGTCGATCTGGAAGCGGCCGGCGTCGACGCCTGCGGCGAGAACGGCGAATATCATTCCTTCGTTTTCGATTGCCGCGAGTTTTCCGGCCCGATCACCGCGCGCGAGGGGAAACGCTACCAGAAACACGTCCCGCGCAAGACGCGGCCCTCGGACGAGTATTGGTATCTGGAATTGGAACTGGCCTGAAAAATGGATGACGCATGGATTATTTTCCCCTGTTTTTGAAACTGGCCGGGCAGCCGTGCCTGATCGTCGGCGGCGGCGAGGTCGCCGCGCGCAAGGCGGGATTGCTGCTCGACGCGGGCGCGGCGCTCACGGTGATCGCCGAGGAACTGCATCCGACACTGGCCGAATGGAGCGAGGCGGGCCGCCTGAGCGCCCTGCGGCGCGCCTACCGGCCGGGCGACGAACGAGGGCGGCGACTGGTCATCGCCGCCACCGGCGACCGGCGGGTCAACGAGGCGGTATTTTCCGCCTGCGAGGCGGCGAACATCTTGGTCAACGTCGCCGACGCCAGGGAGCAAAGCCGTTTCATCGTCCCGTCGATCATCGACCGCTCGCCGCTGATGCTCGCCGTATCCACGGCCGGCCGGACGCCGATGCTCGCCCGCCTGCTGCGCGCCCGGATCGAGGCCTGGCTGCCGCACGGCTACGGCGGTCTGGCCGATCTGGCCGGACGCCTGCGCGGCGCCGTCGGGCGGCGCTTCCCGAACGATCCCACGGCGCGCCGCCGTTTCTGGCAGCGCGTCCTGGAAGGGCCGGCCGCCGAGCGGGCGCTGGCGGGGGATGTCGCCGGAGCCGAGGAAATATTGCGTTCCGAACTCGCGTCCCGCGAGCCGGAGTCCTCGATCCGGGGAGCGGTCTATCTGGTCGGGGCCGGGCCGGGCAACCCGGATTTGCTGACCTTCCGCGCGTTGCGGCTGATGCAGCAGGCCGACGCCGTCCTGTACGACAACCTCGTCTCGCCGGAAATCGTCGCGCTGGCCCGGCGCGAGGCGGAACGCATCTACGTCGGGAAAAAGGCCGACAAGCATCCCTTGCCGCAGCAGAAAATCAACCGCCTGATGATCGAACTGGCCCAGGCTGGCAAGGCCGTGCTGCGGCTGAAAGGCGGCGACCCGTTCATCTTCGGGCGCGGCGGCGAGGAAATCGAGGAACTCGCCGAAGCGGGCATTCCGTTCCAGGTCGTGCCGGGGATCACCGCGGCGGCCGGCGCGTCGTGCTACGCGGGCATCCCGCTGACGCACCGCGATCACGCGCAATCCGTGACCTTCGTCACCGGCCACCGCCGCGACGGACAGGTCGATCTCGACTGGCCGCGCCTGACCAGCGATACGGAGACGCTCGTCATCTACATGGGCGTGCAGCAGGCCGAGACCATCTGCCGGCAGTTGATCGCCCACGGCCGCGCGCCGGAGACTCCCGCCGCGATCGTCGAACGCGCCACCACCGACAGGCAGCGGACGGTCGTCGGCACCCTGGGCAACCTGCCCCGCCTGATGGAAGAAGCCTCCATCGAGCCGCCCGCGCTGATCATCATCGGCTCGGTGGTTTCGCTGCATGAGAAACTGGAGTGGCGGACGAGCTTGATTCGATGACCAGAACTGATAAGATAGAAAGAATACGTATATCGTGAATAAAACATATGGAGTCTATATAGATGCCCTCCGTATCACTGAACATAAAAATCGATGATGAACTGAAAAAGCGGGCCGATGCGATCTTTTCGCGGATCGGGCTGACAACCAGCGCGGGCATCAACATCTATCTGAAAAAAGTCGTCGCCACGAGAGGTATCCCCTTTGATTTGAAAGCCGAAACGGATGACGAAACGGACGCGATGCAAATGACACGCCGTTTATCCAGAAAGGCACTCAATGATGCGTGGTGAGATATGGATCGCGCGCGCGGAACTGTACGCAACAAAGGTGCGGCCGGTGCTCGTGATCCAGGCGGATGGCTACGATGCTTATGGTTCGACCATCACTTGTCTGTTCACGAGCTTTGAAAACGAAAACGATATCGCCCGCATCAAGATCGATCCCGATGCCGGCAACAAGCTCAAAACAGCGAGCTATGTCATGACGGACAAAATATTCTCGTTCGACAAAAACGACCTCGACAAACGGATCGGCAGATTATCGGATGAAGACATGGCGCGCGTTTCGGAAAAGCTCCGCGCCGTCCTGGGTTTGTGACGCGCCGGGGCAAGACGCATTGCGCCGTCCAGGGCAAAAGCGCCGGCGTGGAGCGTCGCAAATCCATACGGTCGGAAATTCCGATCCCTGAACAGCGGAAACCCGCAACCCCCTTGTTCCTCGCCGACCGGCGGGTATAGAATCCGCCCTGTTTCAGGTGCCCGTCCCCGCGGCCGCGGGGAGGGTGAAACGGGAAGCCGGTGACTCCTCTTCGATACGCGAGACAGGACATTCCGGCGCAGCCCCCGCTGCTGTAAGCCTGACGACTCCGGCCAAGCGCCACTGCGCGACGTTTCGCGCGGGAAGGTGCCGGAGAAGGACGACGGCGAGCCAGAAGACCGGCCTGGAAACGTGGATGGGTATTCCCCGGGGTGGGTGAAGACCGTCTGATGCCACGGCGTGGCAAGGGCAGCGTCCGATGTGCCCTTCGTTCCGCCCCCCGTGGCCTCGACCGTCCGACGCCGTTCCCTCCGGTGATTTCCCGCGCCGTTTGACCGTGACTGGGGATGGGCATGGAAACGAGCCGTCTGGTGCTCGCAATCGAAGCGCTGCTGTTGCTTTTCGCGTTGATCGCCGCGTCGCTGCCGGGACGCGCGAATCGCGCTGCCGCCGCGCCGTGGCTACTCGCCGCAGCCGCCGGCGTCGTTTATGCCGGTATGCGTTACCGGGCGAGCTGGCCGATGACGCCGATGTTCGCCGGCAGCGTTCTCCATCCACCCCTGCTGGCCGTTCTCGGCGCGCTGTCGCTGCGCGGAAGCGATCCCCAAAATGATCCCGGAGGCGCGCCCGTCGCGCGGCGCTGGCTGATCGCCTTCGGTCTGGCCGCGACGCTCGCCGGCGTCTTCTTTCCCAAGGATTTCTACCTGCCGATGATCAAGACGACCTCGCCGTATGCGCACGGCGCGCTGCTGTTCGGCTCGCTTGCCCGCGCCTGCCTGTTCGTCGCCGGCGCCTGGGGCTGCGCCGCGCTGCGCGGACACGACGCCATGCCGCGCGTTTTCCGCTGGATGGTCTGGGGCTTCGGCTTCTGGACGCTGTCGCTGTTTTCCGGGGAGATGTGGTCCTACACCGGCTGGGGCGTGCCGATGGTCTGGGAAGACGCCTCCACGCTGACGGCCATCGGCACCTGGCTGTTTTACGTCGGCGTCATCCACCTGTACCTCGGTGGGCTATCGAGCCGCCGGACGCGCGCCGCGATGAGCGTTCTCGGCGCCGTCTTGATTCTCGCGCTGAACGGCGGCCCGGACATGGGGCCGTTCGTCGATCCGCTGGCCGTCGCGGGAGGCGCGCGATGATGCTCCGCGCGTGGCATTCGCTGCGCAGCATCCGGCTGACCGTCGCGCTGTGCTTCCTGCTCGCCGCCGATCTTGCGCTGGGCTATCTGTCGCTGCGCGAGAACCTCGAAATTTTCGAGCCGATGAGCCGTACCGGCCTGCTCGAATGGATCGACACCTACGGCGCGGCCAATCCGCGCCACGCGGCGTGGTTTTTCGCCATGCTCGCGCTGCTCGGGTGCCTGGCGGTGAACACTTTCGTCTGCACCACCGACCGCGTGCTGTACATCCTGGCGCGCGGGCACGCCCGGCGCGAGCTGCCCTTCCGCCTCGCGCCGCACCTGATGCACTACGCGGTGCTGGTCATCCTCGCCGGCTACCTGTGCAGCTACCTGTTTTCCACCAGCGACACCGGCCGCGCGCTGCGTCCGGGCGAGCGTTTCTCCCTGCCTGGCGCGGGGGTGACGGTGGCGTTCCACGGATTCCGGGCGGAGGTTTTTCGCGGAGACCGTGTCGACGCCTTCGATGGCTACGTCATCCGGCCGAACGCGCAGATGACGATCGGCGACGGCGGCAAGGAATATTCCGCCGTGCTCAATTTCAACGAGCCGATCCGCGCCGGCGGCGTCGGCATCCACCTGAACGATTTCCAGCCGCGCAGATCGGGCGGCGGCGCGGGCCACAACTACATCCGGCTCATCGTGCGGCGCGACCCGTCGGCTGTCGTCTATCGGCTGGGCATGGCGATGTTCGTGCTCGGACTCGCCCTGTATTTCCACGGACGCAATTTCAGGAAAAAGGAAGTGGCATGAAAAATCCCGCATGGCTCAAATGCCTTGTCCGTCTGACCGTTTTGACCACGCTCCTCGGCGCGCTGGCCGCCTGCCAGAACGACGGGCAGAAGCCGAAACAGTCGTTCATGAACATCGGCGAATTTTCGGTGAGCAGGAAGAGTGGTCACATCGAGGTGCGCGACGGCGCGGGACGCCGGCTGGCGCTGGTGCCGCGCGGCGCGAAAGCGCCCGAAGGCTTCGGGCCGACCGACGTCATCGAGGTGCCGGCGCGGCGGGTGATCGCCTACCGCGCCTTCGAGGTCGGCATCCTGGCCGCGCTCGGCGTCCCGGAGACGCTGGTCGGCGTCACCGAGCCAAAGGAGAAATGGACGCGCGACGACGTGCGCCGGGGTTTCGAGGAAGGGCGCATCGCCTACGTCGGCCCGAGCACGGCCATCGACTTCGAGCGCGTCAAGACACAGCGCCCCGACGTGGTGATGACCTGGGATCCGTCGATCATTCCGATGATGGACAGCCTGGGCATTCCCGTCGTGGTCACCACGACGCCGATCGCCACCTGCCTCAACACGCACATGCGTTTCGTCGAATTCATCGCGCCGTTCTTCGGCCGCGAGAACGAGGGCAAGGCGTACTTCAAGAAAGTCGCCGCGGCGCTGCAAGACATCCGCGACCGCACGCGGGGGCTGCCGAAACCCAGGGCCATGTGGGGCGACATCTACGAGAAGCGCGTGCTCGTCGAACCCGGCAACGCCTGGGTCGCCGAGCTGATCGGACTGGCGCAGAGCGACTACCTGTTCGACGACGTTTATGGCGCCTCGTGCATCGAGATTTCCACCGAGCGATTCATCCACAGCGGCAAGGAAGCCGACATCTACTTCACCTACCGCACGGCGAGACGCGGCGCTTCGTCGAAAGCGGCCCTGGCGCGCACCAATCCGCTGATCGCCGGAATTCGCCCGCTCGGCCCGGAAGGCCGCGTCTATGCGCCGAAACCGCATTACGCGCAATCGGCCGACCGGCTCGACGAAATCCTGACCGAGATTTCGGCCATTTTGCATCCACGGGCTTATCCCGGACACCGGATGTCGTTCTTCGTCGAACTGCCGGACGTCGATCCGGGGGGATGAATCGTCCGATTTTCACCTTCCACCTTCCACTTTTCACGTTTCACTTTTCACCCTTCACCTTTCACGCCCTTCTCCCCTTCCCCGATTCCCGCCTCCAACCTCCCATGCCACCCATCGCACAAACCCGAACCCTTCCCGCCCGCGCCGCGCCGATCGTCCCGGTCAGCCGCCGCGCCGGCGTTTTCGCCGCGCTGCTGGCGCTGACCGCCGTCATGATGGCGCTCAACCTGCGCATCGGATCGATCTCGTACAGCGTCGACCAGCTGCTCGGCGCGCTGCTCGATCCCGCCGGAAAAAGCGACGTCGCCTACATCGTCTGGAACATCCGCCTGCCGAGAACCATCGCGGCGGCGCTGGGCGGCGCTTTTCTCGCCGTATCCGGACTGTTGCTGCAAGTCTATTTCCGCAACCCGATCGTCGGGCCGTTCATTCTCGGCATCTCCTCCGGTTCGACGGTGATGGTCTCGCTGGTCATGCTGACCAGCATCGGCATGGGTTTTTCGGGTTACGCGCCGTACCTCAACACCATCGCCTCGTGCCTCGGCGCTTACGGCGTGACCGCGCTGATCGTGGCCATCGCCGCGCGCGTGCGCGGCGGCGCGACGCTCCTGATCATCGGGCTGATGATGGGCTACCTGTGCGGCGCGGCGACCTCGATCCTCACCGCGCTGGCGGAAAAGGAGGCGATCAAGGGCTTCGTGCTGTGGCAGATGGGCAGCTTTTCCGGCTTCAAATGGATCGAGGTGTGGATCATGCTCGTCCTCGGCGGCCTGATCCTCGGCGGCGCTTACCTGATGAGCAAGCCGCTCAACGCGCTTCTGCTCGGCGAGGATTATGCCGCTTCGATGGGCGTCGACATCCGCCGCTTCCGCGTGTCGATCCTGCTGCTCGCCTCCTCGCTGGCCGGTCTCGTCACCGCCGTGGCCGGGCCGGTGGCCTTCATCGGACTGGCCGTGCCGCACATGGCGCGCCTTTCGCTGGGCACTTCCGACAACCGCGTGCTGCTGCCCGGCGCCGCGCTCGCCGGCGCGCTGATCGCCAGCCTGTGCGATCTGATCGCCCGCATGTGGCTGTCGCCGGTCGAACTGCCGCTGTCGGCGATCACCGCGTTTTTTGGCGCGCCGGTGGTCATCTGTCTGCTGCTGAAAAGAGGGAGGCCGTCGTGAACCGGAGCATTCTGCAAAGCGCGGGACTCGCCATCGGTTACGGCAGGCCGGTGCTGAGCGGCATCGACCTCGATTTCGGGCCGGGGCAGTTCATCGCGCTGCTCGGCCCCAACGGCGCCGGCAAGACGACGCTGCTGCGCACCCTGTCGCGGCACATCCGGCCGCTGGCCGGCGAGATACGCCTCCTCGGACAGGATTTGAACGCCATCGCCGCGCTCGATCTCGCCCGCATCGTCTCGGTCTGCCTGACCGACAACGCCCGGCCGCCGCTCCTGTCGGTCGGCGAGTTCGTCGCGCTCGGCCGCTATCCCCATACCGGCTTCATGGGACGCCTGTCGGCGCGCGATGCCGAGGTCGTCGGCGAATCGCTCGACGCGGTCGCCGCCGGCGGCCTGGCCGGACGCCTCGTCGAACAGTTGAGCGACGGCGAGCGGCAGAAGGCGATCCTGGCGCGGGCGCTGGCGCAGGAGCCGAGGCTGATGCTGCTCGACGAGCCGACGGCGCACCTCGACCTCAAGCACCGCGTCGAGGTGCTGGGCATCCTGCGCGCGCTGTGCCGCGCCAAGGGACTCACCGTGCTGGCCTCGCTGCACGACGTCGACATCGCCGCCAAGATCGCCGACGGCGTGCTGCTGGTCGGCGACGGGCGGGTTTGCGGCCAGGGCTTGCCGGAGGCCGTGCTGACTTCCGAAAAGGTGGCCAGCCTCTACGGCTTCGCCGCCGCCGACTTCGACGGCCGCCTCGGCGGCATCGAGTTTCGCGGCGACGGCCGCGCCGGCAAGGCTTTCGTGATCGCCGGGCGCGGCACCGGCGCGACGCTGTTCCGGCTGCTCAGCAAGAAGGGATGGAGCATCGAAACCGGCGTGTTCGACGAAGGCGACCTCGACGCCTTCGTCGCCGCCGCGCTCGGCGCGAAAAGTCATGTCCACCGGCCTGGCGAGTCGGCGGACGACACGCTGGCGGCGGCGCTGACGGCGCTTTCCGCCTGCGACATGGTCATCGACGGCGGCGGCGCGGGAGACGAGGCCGACGCCCTCCGGGCGCGCGCGGCGCGGCGCGGACTGCCCCTGCTCGGCCTTGCCGGCGCGCGCGCTCCGACGGCGGCCTGCGCCAGCGTCGCCGAGCTTTCCGCGGCCATCGACCGCATCGACCGCATACGGGGCCGTCCGCAATGGGCCGCGTGACGCCGGACGGCGCCCGCCCGCCGCGCCGCGTCTACCCCTTTCCGGCGATTCTCGCGCAGGAGGAAATGAAGCTGGCGCTGCTGCTCAACGCCGTCAATCCGGCGATCGGCGGCGTGCTCGTGCGCGGCGAGAAAGGCACCGCCAAGTCGACCGCCGCGCGCGGCATCCGCGAACTGTTGCCGCCCGCCGGCGGCGCGTCGCCGCCCTTCGTCGATTTTCCGCTCGGCGCGACCGAGGACATGGTCATCGGTTCGATCGACTTCGAGCGCGCGATCCGCGACGGCGAGCCGCGCTTCCAGCCCGGATTGCTCGCGCGCGCGCACGGCGGCGTGCTGTACATCGACGAGGTCAACCTGCTCGACGACCATCTCGTCGACAGCATCCTGGACGCCGCCGAGAGCGGCGAGAACATCGTCGAACGCGAGGGGCAAAGCCTGCGCCATCCGGCCCGCTTCATCCTGATCGGCACGATGAACCCGGAGGAGGGCGAACTGCGGCCGCAACTGCTTGACCGCTTCGGCCTCGCCGTGTCGGTCGGCGGAGAAACCGATCCCGCCGCGCGCGTCGAACTGCTCAGGCGGCGCGAAGCCTTCGACGGCGATCCCGACGCCTTCGCCGCCGCTTGGCGCGAACAGACGGCGGCGCTCGGCCGGCGTCTCGCCGCCGCGCGCGAGCGGCTGCCCGATGTGCTCATTCCCGCCCACCTCGCCGCCTTCATCGGCGAAATCTGCCTGCGCAATCACGTCGCCGGCCATCGCGCCGACCTCGCCGTCGCGCGCGCGGCGCGCGCTCACGCCGCGTGGCATGGACGCGGCGACGTAAACGCCGACGACATCCTGGCCGTCGCGCCGATGGCGCTGCTGCACCGGATGCGCGCCGGCGAACCGGAAATGCCGCCCCCGCCGCCACCACCGCCGATGGAAGAGCCAGACGACCGGGAAACGGAGGAATCCGCGGAGCCGCCACCGAGCGAAGCGCCGGAAGGCGAGGAAGCGCGGGAGAACGGCGAAAGCGCCGCCGCGCCGCCGCCGAACGAGGGGAAGGGCTGTGACGGCGGCGACGCCGGGGACGGCAAGGACGATGGCGGCGGCGACGTTCCCGGCGAGGCGCAGGAAATCGGCGCGACCTACGCCGTCCGGCCGATCGCGCAACAGACCAAGGATCAAATCCCGCGCGCCGGCTCCGGACGGCGTTCGCGCTCGCGCTCGGCGAGCAGGCAGGGACGCTACGTCAAGAGCACGCCGCGCCGCACCGAGCGCAACGACCTGGCGCTCGACGCCACGCTGCGCGCCGCCGCGCCGCACCAGCGGTTTCGCCGTTTCGCCGCGACCCGCGACCTGGCGGTGTTGATCTGGCCGGACGACATCCGCGAGAAAATCCGCGAGCGGCGCGTCGGCAATTTCCTGCTCTTCGTCGTCGACGGTTCCGGCTCGATGGGCGCGCGGCGGCGCATGGTCGAAACCAAGGCGGCGATCATGAGCCTCCTGCTCGACGCCTACCAGAAGCGCGACAAGGTGGCGATGGTGTGCTTCCGGGGCGCGGGCGCCGAAACCGTGCTGGAGCCGACCGGCTCGATCGAGCGCGCCGCCCGCCTGCTGGCCGATCTGCCGGTCGGCGGGCGCACGCCGCTGACCGCCGGGCTGGCCGAGGCGGCGGAAGTCCTGCGCCGCGCGCTGCTGAAGGAACCGGCGGTCATGCCGCTGGTGATCCTGATGACCGACGGCCGCGCCAACGCCGCGCTCGGCGGCGGCATTGCCCGCGACGAGGCGCTGCGCGCCGCCGGGGCGCTCGGCCGGCGCTTTCCGACGGCGCGCTTCGCCGTCGTCGACACCGAGGCGCCGGGCATCGTGCGGCTCGCGCTCGCGCGCCAGCTCGCCACGGCGCTCGACGCCGCCTATTTCAAGGTCGAGGAACTCCGCGCCGAGGACCTCGTTTCGATTGCCAAAAGCTGTGAAAGGTGAAAGGTGAAACGTGAAACGTGGAAAACCGACCGGTGTTTCGTAGGTTCTACGCGGCGCTCAGCGCCGGAAATTCTCACTTTTCACGTTTCACCTTTCACCAAAAGAAAGCCCATCATGACCACGAACAGCCCCATCCCTTATCCCTTCGTCGCCATCGTCGGACAGGAAGACCTCAAGACCAGCCTGATCCTCAACGTCATCAACCCCGGCCTGTCGGGCGTGCTGATCCGCGGCGAGAAGGGCACCGCCAAATCCACGGCCGTGCGCGCGCTGGCCGACCTGCTGCCGGAGATCGAAGTCGTCGACGGTGATCCGTTCCAGAGCGACCCGCGCGATCCGCGCGCGATGGCGCCGGACGCGCTGGCGCGCCATCTGGCCGGAGAGCGGCTTCCCGTCCGCCGGCGCAAGGTGCGCGTCGTCGAACTGCCGGTCTCGGCGACCGAGGATCGCGTGATCGGCACGATCGACCTCGAAACCGCGCTCAAGGAAGGCCGCAAGGTGATCGAGCCGGGTCTCCTGGCCGCCGCTCACCGTGGCATCCTGTACGTGGACGAGGTGAACCTGCTCGACGACCACGTCGTCGACGTGCTGCTCGATTCGGCGGCGATGGGCGTCAACACCATCGAGCGCGAGGGCGTCAGCCTCTCGCATCCGGCGCGCTTCACGCTGATCGGCACGATGAATCCCGAAGAAGGCGAACTGCGCCCGCAGCTGCTCGACCGTTTCGGCCTGTGCGTGCAGGTCGAGGGCCTCACCGATCCCGCGCGGCGCGTCGAAGTCGTCAAGCGCCGAGCCGCCTTCGAGGACGACCCCGCCGCCTTCGCCGAACGCTGGGCCGGGGAAACCGAAAAGACGCGGCAGGCGATCGCCGCCGCGATCGCCGCGTACCCGCGCGTCAAGGCGTCCGACGCGATTCTCTACGCCATCGCCGATCGCTCGCTGAAACTCGGCGTCGACGGCCACCGCAGCGACATCGTCATGCTCAAGGCCGCCAAGGCGCTTGCCGCCTGGGCCGGCCGCGACGAGGTAAGCGACGCGGACGTCGACGCCGCCGCGGCGCTGGCGCTCGCGCATCGGGTGAGGAGAAGGCCGTTCGAGGGGATTGTGAGGGAAGGGGGAAGGGAGAAGGGGGAAGGGTAAAACCGAAAGAATTGAACCGCCTCGATCGGTTTACACCCTTCTCCCTTCTCCCTTCTCGCAAAAATGATTCTCCGCGACAATCTGCAAAAAAAGTACGGCGAGCGCATGGCGCTCAATGGCGTCAGCCTGCGCGTCGCGCCCGGCGAGCTGTTCGCCTACCTGGGACCGAACGGCGCGGGCAAGTCGACGACCATTCGCATCCTTTCCGGCCTTTGCCGCCTTTCGGGCGGACGCGCGCTCGTCGGCGGCGCCGACGTCGAGGCCGATCCGCTCGGCGCCAAGCGCCAGTGCGGACTCGTCGGGCAGCACACCAACGTCGACAACGATCTTTCGCTCGCCGAAAACCTGGACATCCACGGCCGGCTGTTCGGCATGACGGCCGTCGACCGCGCGGAGCGGGCGCGCGCGCTGCTCGACTACGTTGACCTCAGCGAGCGCCGCGAGCAGCGCGCCGGCACGCTCTCCGGCGGCATGAAGCGGCGGCTGATGATCGCCCGCGCGCTGATGCACCGCCCGAAAATCCTCTTCCTCGACGAGCCGACGGTCGGACTCGACGCCGACGTGCGCCGCCGCCTGTGGGGGCTGATAAAAACCATACAGGCCGGCGGCGCGACGATTTTCCTGACCACGCATTACATCGAGGAGGCGGAATTCCTCGCCGACCGCGTTGCCTTCCTCGACGACGGCCGCCTGCGCGCGCTCGATACGCCGGACGCGCTGAAGGCGCGCGTCGGCGAATGGGCCATCGACCGGGCCGGGCCGGACGGTCTGCGCACCGATTATTTTCCCGGCCACGAGGCGGCGCGGCGGGCGGCGCAAGGCTTCCGCGAGGCGCTGACGCTGCGCCGCGTCAGCCTGGAGGACGCCTTCCTGCGCATGACCGGAAAGGAGTCCTCATGCTGAACGGATGGAACGGCTTCGCCGCCGTCTACCTGCGCGAAATGCGCCTTCTGCGCCGGCGTTTTTTCCGCCATGTCGCGTCGATGGCGGTGCTGCCGCTGCTCTACCTCGTCGCTTTCGGCGCGGCGATGGGCGCGCATTCGCCGCTGCCCGGCCGTGGCTATCTTGAATTCCTGATCCCCGGCCTGGCGGCGATGACTTGCATGACGCAAGCCTACGGCATCGCCACCGAAATCAACGTCGCGCGCTTCTACCTGTACGTGTTCGAAGAATTCCAGGCCGCGCCGATCCCCAACGCCGCCTTCGTGCTCGGCGAAGTCTGCGCGGGGATCACGCGCGCGGCTCTGGGAGTCGCCGTGATCCTTGCCGTGGCGCTCGTCTTTTCCATCGGCATCCGCGTCGATGCCTGCTTCCTGCTCGCCGCGGCGCTCAATGCTTTCGCCTTCGCCGCGCTCGGCGTGTTTCTGGCGATGATCGTCAAATCGCACGCCGACCAGTCCCTGCTGATGTCCTTCGTCATCACGCCGATGTCCTTTCTCGGCGGTACGCTCTTTCCGGTCGACAGCCTGCCCGGCTGGGCGCAGCCACTGGTCTGGCTGCTGCCCCTGACCCACGCCGCCGACGCCATCCGCAACGCTTCGCTCGGCCTGCCGGCGAGACCGATGGATTTCATCGCGCTGGCCGGCGCGGGCGCGGTGTTTTTCGCCCTGGCGCTGTCCTCGGTGGGGCGGGCGAGGGATTGATGGGGGGAAAGCGGGAAGGGAGAAGGGCAAAACCGGGCGCTCGGTTTTTGCCTCTTCACTATATTGCTACATTTTGATCATGGAGAGAATCATGAATACCACCGCGAGGAAATGCTTCAGGGCGCATGGCGGATGCGTAATTTTGCCTTGAAGCGAAAGAAAAGCGCGTATGGTAATAGAAGTGGCAACTGACGGAGGGCGAAGATGGGATTGTTTGATAGGTTCAAGAAGAATGCGGAGGTTTCCGGCGCAGGGGCACAGATAGGCGCGTCCGCGCTGCCCGCGAAGGCTTTTGACATCGACGTGAGCAAGAAGGGATTGCTAATCAGCGGGGTGCTTGTCGAGGAGCTGACAATGCCCGCGCTCACGGCGGTGTTCGGCGTGCCGCGCGTCGTTTTGCCGGAGGCGGACAGCGAGGCGCAGAACACGCTCTTGATTTGGGACGACGCGGGCGTGTGGGCTTATACGAAGGATTTGGACGGCGGCGCGGTTGAGGAAATCTCCATCCGGCTGGTCTATGAGGAGGCTTGGGAGCCGAAGTATGACCGCAAGGTCCGGGAATCCCGCGCAGACTTCTCAGGGACGCTCACGCTGGGCGGCAAGCCTGTGATGGAGAAGCTCTCCGACAAGCGGCTCGGAAAGTCTTACGGCATCATCTCCGACCTGAAATTTGGCAACTGGCGCGTGAGCTTGCATTTGACCGAGGCGCTTGGCGCAAAGCTGGAACCGTATGACTGGAAGTGGCGGGCGAGCCACGACGACGCAGAAGCAGCGGTAGCCGCCATCGTGCGCGGCGAGGCGCGGCCGTTTGCGTTCGCGTGGGTCAGCTACAGCGCGCCGCGCGTGTCCACGGGCAAGCATGATTATCAGAAGACGGAAGAGCCGCCGCTCTCGTTTTCAGACTTCAACTTCAAGCTCGCCGTCGTGCAGGCGCTGATGTATGACAAGGGCGCGCTCCTGCCGAGGTTTGACGTCTACGACTTCGCCAAAGGCTACGCGAAGCGCGAGATTGACGTGGACGGCGAGGGATACGAGCCAATCCGCGAGGTCAAGGCGTGGTTCAAGGACTTGCCGGTTCCAGCCTCCCTCGGCGCGCTTGTAGAAGAACTATACATAGACGGCGGCAACGAGATATATCTTCAGGTCTGCCCCCAATGGGACGGCGAGGACAGATGCTTCGACGTCAAGGCAATACAGGAAGCCGAGCTTGCACAATTCCCCAACTTGAGGAAGATTACAAATGTGATGTCTCGATTCAACAAGAAGACGTGCGAGCTATTGCGCGAGCATGGCATTGAGCTTGTGGACGTGTAAGGAATAGAAAGAGCAAATGTAGGCGCAAAATTGGCGTGGGCGGCAATGAGAACAAATTAGAAATTGAAAGAGTGATGAAATGAAGTACCTCCTCTCTGAAATTATTGAATACACAGACGACCACTTCCCTGGTTGGGTAAGATGCGTTTTTATAGATGCTTATGAGAGGCAACATGAAGTATGCGAGAAAGTGCCCATTGTTTCCTGGGAGAATATTGTTGCAACTACAGTTCTCCCATTACGGGGGTATCTTGCAGGTGAAATAGTTTCACAAAATGGCAATATAGTGTGTTTCAATTTAGAAAAGCCATATTATATTGAATCCACGGACGGCGAATCGATATTTCATGTTTTGGAAAAACAGATTATAGATCGATAAATTGGAATTTAGAGAGGGGACGTCATGACGATTGATTTAAATAATACAGATTACTTTGTGTTCTCGTGGTTTGATACATCGCTCGAAATAATCGAGGATTATCTTTATTCGGATAGATTTTTTGACTCCACGCACAATACTTTGGAGAAACAAAAATAGAGGATATAGAGTTTAAGTCTGCATACAATCATAATTCCATAACTGCGGATTTTTTTCTTTGGAAAGCGGTGTATGTATGGTTGCAAATATTGAGGATGGTTGGCATTCGTTATTTTGCAATGTCAGTGGTGCATTACGCCTTGAAGGGTATTATTTTAGGTTAAGCTCAGATGGACAATGTAACTATATGATACACACAAAGAATGGTTCGCAGACGAGAGTCGTTTATACCCTGTTCGATGATGGACAGTGGGTGTTTTATCAAGCGGGGACACCACTATGGTTTGAAGATACCGCACAGTATAAGAAATGTTTAAAAAAGGAACGTCTGACGAAAAATATGCTCTTAACTTATTGTTTGCAGTTGAACCTTATCTCAGATAAGAGGCTGATGCCAAATAGCACATATTCTTTGCATTTAGAGTATAAATGGTAGTTTGAAAGGGACGCAATCGAGTATGAGCAGAGCTTTCTACAATCGGATAGTGGAGGAGCAGACCGTCTCGGCCATCATTATATATGGGATTGACGGAATACGCCCTTTCGGGGTTTTTCTCGGCTTGCCGGTCAGGCTTCGGTCAGTTGATTGATCTTGCACGAACCAGCGTCAACTTCTTCCTTACCACCTCCATCCTCATAGCGGATGTACAACAAACCTGACGACGATGGCCGGCGATGCAAAAGTACAACCGCAGAGCGATCGTCGTATTCGACGATTAGTGAGGGCTTTTTCATGGCATCGCTTGTTTTCTTGAGTTGCGCATTAGCCGATTCGGCCTTGTTTTCGGTCGGTATTTTTGGCTGCGGCGCTTTGCCTTCGAACTGCTGTTCCGTCGCCTTGGCCTCTGGCGTCGGCGACACGAAATCATTTTCCCTTGGAAAACCGTTATCTGATTTGCCTTTCAGTTTTTCTCCAAGTTCGCCCACCGCGCGCCTGTCGACGGTATCGGCACTCACGCGCCAATCGCCGACAAGCTCCGGAAATTTTTCATAAAGCCCACGTAGTTCATGCAAGACTCCAACCGTGGCGCATTTCCCCGATGTATCTTCTTTCCATCTTTCGTTATCGTGGATTGAGATGACAGCCTTCAGGAGTTTCGACGTGAAAGATCGGCATTTGTCATATCGGCCGGGAGAGAGGAAAAAGGCGGGAAAGTGGGAGGCGGAGGGCAGAACCGGCCGTTCGGTTTTTACCCTTTCCCCTTCTCTCTTCCCCCTTCCCGCCTCTCCCTTCCCCCTTCGCTCTCACGGCCATCCGCCAATTGCCATCGGCTTCCTCGTCGTCTGGGCCACGACGCGCTGCCAGTTGCGTTGCCGCTATTGCTACATGAGCGCGGGCGATACGCCGGAGATCGATCTCGATGTTCGAGCCTTCGCGGCGGCCGCGCGTCATCTCGGCCTCGGCCCCGGCGCCGAGGTGCAGATCGCCGGCGGCGAGCCGCTGCTCGTCCCGGACGTCGTCGAAGACATCGCCGCGCGCGCTCGGAGCCTCGGCGTCACGCGCGTCGCGGTGCAGACCAACGGCATTGGTATCGACGAGCGTTTCGTCGCCCTCGTCAAGCGTCATCGGCTGGCCGTCGGCGTCAGTCTCGACGGACCGCCGGCGGTCAACGACCGCGCGCGCGGGCGGAGCGCCGAAGTGTTGCGCGGTCTCGCGCGCCTGGAAGCCGCAGGCATTCCCTTTGGCGTCACCGCCGTGGTGAGCCGCGACACCGTCGCCACGCTGCCCGATCTCGCCCTGTTGCTCGCCGGTTTCGCGCAGGCGCGCTCGCTCGGCCTCGACATCCTGCGCCCGGCCGGACGCGCCCGCGAAACCGATCTCGCCGCGCCGGCCGAGCTGCGCCAAGCCTTCGCCGCGCTCGTCGAACGCCTCGAATGGGTCAATCGCCATCGCCGCGCGCCGCTCCGCCTGCGCGAACTGGCCGCCGCCGAATGCGGCGGGACTCCGGGCCGCTGTCCGGGCGAATCGGGCCGCGGCGCCGCGCTGACCGCCGACGGCGCGCTCTATCCCTGCGCCTCGCTCGCCGGCCTGCCGGAATTCCAGTGCGGAACGGCGCGCGCGCCCGATTACGCGCGCCTGCGCCGGGGATTGCCGTTCGACGCCTCGGCCTGTGGCGGCTGCGCCGTCGCTGGCTGTCATGGCCGCTGCCCGTCGCTCGCGCTGTTGTCGAAACGCGCCGGCCGCCTCGATTGCCTGCTGCGGCAAGCCGCGTCGCGCCGGCCGGCGGCGGACGGAGACGCGATCACGCCATCCGAACCGGAGGACCCGGAACATGTTGCCGAACGTCCATTTTGACGCCATCGAACCGCATCGCAACGACAAGTTTGCCGCCCCGCGTTTTCTCGTCCCGCGCCGGGTGATTTCCACCAGCCCGCGCAACGGCGGCCTCGCCGGCGACCTGGGCCTCGTCATGACCACCAGGTCTGCGAGCTGGCCGGGCCGTTGTCGCGCCACCCGTCGCGGGCCATTCCCGATCATCCCGACCGGTATGTCGCCACCCTGCTCGAACAGCAAGGTTTCGGCGGCCCGCGCGCGGCGCGGCGGCCAACATGAACGAACCCGTCGTGGCGTTGACGAGACGCCCGTGCTCCATTTTTGATGGACGAACTCGATTCCGGCGATCGAGGAAATGACGGTTTTCTGTTCATCAGTGTTTGGGAATTCGACCGCCGAACTCCTTCCGTCACGCCTTCGGCGCGACACATCCCTCTGGCGGGAGGCTTTGTTTCAGCGGCGCTTTGCGCCGGGGACTCTGTTACGCCGGCCAGAGCTGGCTGCCGCCGTCGACGCGCAAAACCTGGCCAGTGATGTACGACGATGCTTCCGAAACCAGGAATTCCACCGCCTGGGCGATCTCTTCCATGTAGCCGTAGCGTTCCAGCGAGCCGCCCACCGGCGCGACCCTGGTTTCGTCGATCGGTCGGCTGGCCTTGAAGCGTTCGCTCATCGTGCCGCCCGGCGCCACGACGTTGGCGTAAACGCCGTGGGGGCGCAGCATCGCCGCCAGGCAGCGCGTGTATTCGTGGATCGCGGCCTTGGCCGTCGAGTAGATGGCTCGTTCGGCGTTGCCCACGACGCCGTCGACGCTGCCGATATTGACGATCCAGCCGCGCTTGCGCTCGATCATTCCGGGAACCGTTTCGCGGCACGCGAAAATGCACGTCATCAGATTGCGGTCCAGGATCATGCGCAAATCTTCTTCGCCGATGAAGACGGCGTCGTTGCGTTCCGGCTTCCCCGCGTTCGGAGACGCCACGCCTTTCACGCCGATGTCGCCGCCGGCGTTGTTGACGAGGATGTCGATGCCGCCGAAACGCTCGCCGATTCGCGCCACGAGCGTCTTTACCACGTCCGGCCGCGAGAGGTCGCCATAGACGTGCGCGACTTCGACGTCATGCGCGGCGCGGATTTCGTCCGCGATTTCCGGCAGGCTCCGTTCGGCGCCGGCGACTTTCGGCGCCGCTGCCGCCGATCCGTGCAATACGATCCGCGCGCCGCGGCTGGCCAGATGCGCCGCGATCGCCCGTCCGATGCCACGGCTCGATCCCGTGACCCACGCGGTTTTACCCGCCAAACGCCTGTTTTCCACCAGGAATTCCTCCAAACGATGAAACGGTTGACCGCAACGGACACGGCGAAATCAAAAATTCTAACCACGAAGCGCGCGAAGAACGCGGAGAGAAGCAAAAATTCTCAAAAGATTTTTTCCGCGTTCTCCGTAAACTTCGTGGCTGAAGGTTTTTCGCCGTCCGCGATAAAAACGGTAGACACGCGCAGTGTAACCACTGATTCCATTTCCAGGGACAACCGTTTTCTTTCGCCGACGCCTGGGTATGAAAATTGCTGGAGAGTTCATGGGAAGCCATACGAGAAACGACGCTCTCGTGGGGCGCGCGTTTTCGGAATTTACGACCAAGGAGAAAAACTCATGAACTATCTCACTACCGTTGGCGTCACCGTCGGCTTGTTGGCGGGCGCTTGGGTTTATGGCGCCGAATCGCTGGGCATGGCCGGTTTTGCCGGCTTTCTGGGCTGGGCGAGCTATTTCGCCGCCGGCGGCGGCAAGGCGGGCGCCATCAGGGCGGCCTGTTGCAACATGAGCGGCGTGCTGTGGGGCGTCGTGACCGTGTTTCTCGCCGGCCACGCGCCGATCGCCGTCGTCTTCGCCGCCGCGTTCATGTGCTGGCAGGCCAAGATTCCGCTTTTGTCGTTCATCCCGGCAACCTTCATCGGCAACGCCTGCTTTCACGCCAGCGGCAACGACGCGCCGAGCGCGGTGGCCGGCCTGCTGTGCGGCATCGCCCTCGGTCTCGTTTCCGCGTATGCGGCGAAGTTTTTTCCCGGCGTCCGGATGAATAAACGGTAAATCCGCCGGATCGCCACGGATCGTCGCCCACTCATGAAAACATGGTATAAATGGACAGAACATACTGATACTACGTAGTGTGCGGAAGCAATGCGGCGGAATGAAACAGAATACGGTATCCGCCCCGGCGAGAAGGGCGGCGCGTGCGATTCCGGCAACTGGAACGCGGAAGATCCGCCGGACGTCCGGTCGGGGCGTTTGCTGGAATCCCCGGAAAAACAGCTTGCCTATGCGGACATGGAGTTGGACATCAAGACGGTCTTCAACTCCATGTTCGACGTCGTTTATTCCTCGGACGCCAACGGCGTAACCCGGAAGGTCAGCAACGCCTGCGAGAAAATCTGGGGCTTGCGCGCCGCCGATCTCGTCGGGCGCAGCGTCTATGAGCTGGAAAAGGACGGTATCTACCAGCCTTCGGTGACGCGCCTGGTGCTGGAGACGGGGCGGCGCATCCAGACTTTCCAGATAACGAAGACCGGCAGGAAGCTGGCGGTGGTCGGCACGCCCATCCGCGACGGCGCCGGCAACATCATCAAGGTCGTCAACATGTCGCGCGAAATCATCTCCCAGGCCGACATGCTCGCCGAGATAGACGGCCTCGGCCAGCTCGTCAGGGCCTATCGGCAGGAGCCGGACGGCCTGAGATTCCTCGCCATGACCGATGACCGGTTCGTCTATGTCAGCGACGCGATGGATGAAGTGGCGCGCATGGCGGCCAAGGTGGCCGGCGTCGACGCCTCGGCGCTCATTACCGGGGAATCCGGCGTCGGCAAGGAAGTCATCGCCTCCTTCATCCATGCCAACAGCCAGCGCAAGGAACAGCCTTTCATCAGGATCAACTGCGGCGCCATCCCGGAAGCCTTGCTGGAATCGGAACTTTTCGGCTACGAGGCGGGCGCTTTCACCAGCGCCGGCAAGGCCGGCAAGCCGGGGATGTTCGAACTGGCCCACAAGGGCACGCTGTTTCTCGACGAAATATCGGAAATGCCTTTCGCCATGCAGGTCAAGCTGTTGCGCGTCTTGCAGGACAAGGTTTTCATGCGGGTGGGCGGCACGAAACCGGTGTGCGTCGACGTCAGGATCATCGCCGCCAGCAACCGCGATCTCGAAACGGAAGTGCTGGAAAAGCGTTTCCGGCGGGATCTGTTCTATCGCCTCAACGTGGTTCCCATCCACATCCCGGCGCTGCGGGAACGTCCCGAGGACATCCTGCCGCTCGCCCTGTTCTTTCTCGACCGCTACAACACCCGGTACGGCAAGAATATCGTCCTGGACATGGAGGCCCTGCATTGCCTCGAAACGTATTCCTGGCACGGCAATATCCGTGAATTGCAGAACGTCATGGAGCGCCTGGTGGTGCTGGCCGACGCCGCGATCATCGGCCGCGCGGATCTGCCCGACGGCATCCGCGACGATTTCTGCCGCGAAGGCGTCGTCGTGGATCGCATCATGCCGCTGAAGGAGGCGATAAACAGCGTCGAGCGCCAGCTGCTCGACATGGCGGCCGCCCGCTACGGCAGCACCACGAAGATCGCCGAGGTTCTGGGCGTCAATCAGAGCACCATCTGCCGCAAGCTGAAGAGGTTTTCCTGAAGGCGTTTTTCGCGGCATCCCCTATGCAAAACCGCATGACTCTATGCGCCGGCGCATGGCTTTCCGGGTTCGTGCCCGGGAGCCGTGGCCATCGCCCACGGAATGTGACGGACAAAACAGGATGGCACGGGAATTGCTAATTGCTTGAATCGCTCATTGCTCTTTTGCTCCCGCAAGCCGTGAAATCCGCAGGAAGAGAAGGTGTCTACGTGGACAAGATATTCAGAGTCGCGGCGGTGCAGATGGATTGCGCAGCCTACGAACCGGAACGGAATTTCGCGACCGCGGAGCGTCTGCTCCAAAACGCCGCCGCCCGTGGAGCCGTTCTGGCCGTCTTGCCCGAACTGTTCAATACGGGCTACCGCGTCGAAGACCGGGATCGGGAGCTTGCGCACCCCGTCCCCGGAGCCGTGACGGAGCGGATGTCGGCCATCGGCCGGACGCTGGACATGTTCATCGCGGGCGCCGTCATCGAACGGGATGGAGAGCGTCTTTACGACACCGCCATCCTGGTCGGCCCGGACGGGTTCGTCGGCTCGTATCGCAAGAACAATCTGTGGGCACGCGAAGTCGAAAGGTTCGCGAGAGGCGAGACGCTCCCCGTCCATGACATCGGCTTCTGCCGTCTTGGATTGCAGATATGCTATGACATCGGCTTTCCAGAGGGCGCGAGGATATTGTCCATCCAGGGGGCGGACATCGTCGCCTATACGTCGGCCTTCGGCATGGCGCGCCTTTATGCCTGGGATCTGGCGTCCCGCGCCCGCGCGCTGGAAAACGGCAGTTACGTCATCGCCTGCAATCGCTGCGGCGTCGAAAAGGGGGAGACGCAATTCGCCGGCGCGAGCCGCATCATCGGCCCAAGGGGCAATGTCCTCGCTTCCGCCGGGGACGGCGAGGACGTCATCGTCGCCGAGGTCGATTTCGGGGAAATGCGGAAACAAAGATCGGCGCTGCCCTACCTGAAAAACTTGCGGCGAGACATCGCCGCGAGCTATTACCGCGCATGATTCCATGCGCGTAAATTTTCAAACCACTGAAGGAAGGAAATTGGCAATGGCAAAGGAAATTCTGGTTGCTTACGGCGTGGACATCGACGCGGTAGGCGGATGGCTGGGTTCCTATGGTGGCGAGGACTCGCCGGATGATATCTCGCGGGGCATGTTCGCCGGCGAGATCGGCGTTCCGCGAATACTGAAACTGTTCAGAAGATACGGCATTACCGCCACGTTCTTTTCGCCCGGACACTCCATCGAGACCTTCCCGGTCGAAATGAAGATGATCGTCGACGACGGGCACGAAATGGGTGTGCACGGATATTCCCATGAAAATCCCATCGCCATGACGCCCAAACAGGAAGAAGACGTTCTGGTCAAGTGCATCGGTCTCATCACCCAATTGACGGGAAAGGCTCCCACCGGCTACGTGGCGCCCTGGTGGGAATTCTCGAACGTGACCGCCGAACTCCTCAACAAGCACGGCATCAAGTACGATCACAGCCTCATGCACGACGATCTGCATCCCTATTACGTGCGCGTCGGGGACAGCTGGACGAAGATCGATTATTCCAGGGAAGCCGGGGACTGGATGAAACCGCTGGTCCGCGGCAAGCTCACCGATCTGGTGGAAATTCCGGCCAACTGGTATCTCGACGATCTGCCGCCCATGATGTTCGTCAAGAAAAACCCCAACAGCTATGGCTTCGCCAATCCGCGTGACATTTTCGGCATGTGGCAGGACACTTTCGATTTCTGCTATCGGGAATATGACTACGCGGTATTCGCCATGACCATCCATCCCGACGTCAGCGGCCGTCCGCAATGTATCCTCGCCCATGAGCGGCTGATCGAGCACATCAACAGGCACGATGGCGTGCGCTGGGTGACTTTCGACCAGATCGCCGACGACTTCATCCGCCGCTTTCCGAAAAAATAGCCTTCTCTCCGACGGCTCCGGCGGGCGTTTTCTGGCGTCCGCCGGAAAGGAGAGGGCGAATCGCTGAGACGAAGAACATGTGCGTTTTGTGCGGCGAACTGGTCACGCATATCCATTGGACCGACCAGAAGGCCCACGATCGGGAGTATTCCAACCAAGTGGTCGTCGGCCAATTGCAACGGGAGCGTATGCGCAACCGCCTCGAGCGCGTCCGTTTCGTCAATATGATCCTCGCCTATTACGGCCTGAGCCTCAAGGACTGGAACGGCAGCAAATATCTCCTGAGCGACAGGAAAGGAAAACAAAGCGTGATCGGCGATCTGGGCGAAATGTGGGTCGAGGCGCAAAAGATGAGCCGCCTTGCCCTGGACCCGCTCGATTCCGGCCTGCTCGAATTCCTGCGGCAATCCGGCGCGCCCGGAAAAGCCGTCGAACGCAATGGACAGCAGGCGGAAATAGAACGCCTCGATCCGGGCCTTTCAGGATGACGGCATGAGCGGCGGCAGATGCCCGATCGATGTGATTACCGGCTTTCTCGGCAGCGGCAAGACCACCCTGCTGGGCGACGCGCTCGCGAAGCGCCCCTCGGACGGAACGTCGGTCATCGTCAACGAATACGGCCAGGCGGGTCTGGATCACCGCCTGCTCCGGCGCGTCGAGGAACGCACGACCCTGCTCGCCGGCGGTTGCGTCTGCTGCAATCGCCGCGACGACCTGATCCAGGAACTGCTCGCCATGCTGAACGCCCATCAGAAGGGCGAACGGCCCCTGGACAGGGTCGTCATCGAAACGACGGGACTCGCCGACCCCGCGCCGATCCTGTTCTCCATCCTGACCCATCCGGTCCTGGCGCACCACTATTTCATCGAAACCGTCGTCGCCTGCCTGGACTCGGTCAACGGCAACGCGCAGATCGCCGCCTACCCGGAAGCGGTCAAGCAGATCGTCAGCGCCGACAAGATCATCATCACCAAGACCGACATCGGCGATCCCGAAAAGATCGAGCGTCTCGAACGTCGCGTCGCGTCCATCAATCCGGCGGCGCGGGTGCTCATGGCGGCTCGCGGCGCCGCGCCGCCGTCCATGCTGGCCCCGGTCGAGGGACGCGCCGGCGCCTCTCCCGCGACGGGCGCGCGCCCGGCTCGTGAAACGGAGGGCGTTCTTTCCGAAGGGCATGTCACCGACATCAAAAGCCTCTCCGTCCGCTTCGACGCGCCCCTGAATTGGCAGGCCTTCGGCGTCTGGCTCAGTATGCTGCTCCAGCACAACGGCGAAAAAATCATGCGCGTCAAGGGCATCGTCGACATGGGAGAAGCGGGGCCGATCGTCCTCAACGGCGTGCAACACATCATCCATCCGCCGAAACACCTGCCCGACTGGCGTGATTACGAAACATGCGGTTCCGAAATCGTTTTCATCACGCGCCGGATCGAACCGGAAAAAATAATGGGATCACTGATCGCCTTCCAGCGCATCATCGGCGCCAGCCCGGAAATTCGTGAAATCGATTCAAGCGTATTCCGGTGAATATTCCATGACGGCAAATGTCCAAGATTTCCTGATTTTGACTGGTTTGGCGATCGGGATCATCTTGCTTTTCGGATAGCGTGGATGCCTTTACTGGTTCCATCGTCGTCGTCATTTTCTTGACAAGCGGGGATTCAGTTCGTTGCCTCCGGCCCGCCTTCGGCGGGCCACCCCCCTCAGAAGGGAAGTGGTTTGCCGAAGGCGGGTCGGGAGGAGTCGGGCGGTTGAATTTTGCGCGTTTTCGAGTAACCATCCTCCGGCAAAGCTGGGGGATTATCCGGTTTTTTTACTGGACGCCGCCGGCCGCCTGGGTTTTTTCCCACCGAAAATGCTCTCCAGGTGCTTCAACATGGCGCGGCGCGCCTTGCCGGGATCCTGCTCGCAGATGGCCTCGTAAATCCTGTGATGGTGCCGCAGCGCAACGAGCCGCTGGCCTGGCCGCTTGATGACGTCCATGTTGACTTCCAGCATGAGTTCCCGAACGGTCTTCAACATTTCCAGCAGGAAAAAGTTGCTGGAGATGCGGGCGATCAGTTCGTGGAAGGCGAAATCCGCTTTCAGGAAACCGCTGGCGTCTTCCATTTCTTCCTGATGCTCCAGCAGGGTCTTCAGGGCCTCCTTACCCTCCGCGTCCACCCGCGCGGCGGCAAAGGCCACGACCTCGCATTCCAGGGATATGCGCGCCTCCAGCAATTCGCCCAGTTCGTAGGCTTTCGCGGTCTGTCTCCTGACGAAGTAATGGCTGAGCGAGGCGACGTTTTCCCGGAGATAACTTCCGCTTCCCAGCCGGGTCTGGGTCAGGCCCAGGGTATCGAGCGTTCTCAGCGCCTCCCGGATGGAAGGGCGGCTGACTCCGAGCAGCGAGGCCAGTTGGCGCTCGGAAGGCAGGCGCTGCCCGGCCTCCAGCGTGCCCGAGGAAATCAGTTCGCACAGGTTTTCGAAAACCGAATCAGGTACCGTCATGTCATCGCGCTCGATACGACAAAACATGTAATTATCCTCCCACCGGCCTAGCGGGTGAATTTTTTCGGCAAGCCGGGCGAAATGGCGACGCCGATCCCGGAAACGGCCTTCCCACCGGCCAGACCACATTCATGCCGGCCTTCGTGATTGCTCGTGATTGTGCCAGTGGGGAAAACCTGTTGACAACTCGATCGGCTTTTTACTACACTGAGCCAAACTGGTCAGACCAGATTGGATTGCCAAAGTGGTCAGACCGTTTTGCGCGACGATTTTTGAACGACGATCCTTGCACGACAACCCGGCGCCCGTTGCGCCGTAACGATTCTACAGAGGGCATTCATGAAAATAGTCATGACCGATATCGGCGGTTTCCCCGGTTTCGACCTGGAAGCAAAAATCGCGAAAGAAAAGGGGTTCGAGTTCGCCTGCCTGAACACCGGGAATGAAGAGGCCATCATCAGGGGGGCGGGCGATGCCGATGGCTTGGTGGTGGTCTATGCGCAGATCACCGAGAGGATCATTTCGTCCCTGGAGAGATGCAAGGTCATCGTCCGCACGGGCATCGGCTATAACAACATCGACGTGGAAGCCGCCAGCCGCAGGGGCATCATGGTGGCGAACGTGCCCGATTACTGCGCCGGAGAAGTCGCCGACCACGCCATGGCCCTGCTGCTTTCGCTCGTGCGCAAGGTGACTTTCCTTTCCAGCCAGGTCAAGAAGGAGAAATGGTCCTTCATCGACGCGAAACCCATTCCGCGCCTGTCGGAAACCACGCTCGGCCTCTATGGATGCGGCAATATCGCGCAGGGCGTCGCCAGGCGCGCCCAGGCTTTCGACATCGCCGTCTGTGGTTTCGATCCTTATCTGCCGGACGCCGTTTTCGCCAGGGCGGGTATCCGGAAAATGAACAGCCCGGACGAGCTTTACGCCGCGAGCGACTTCATTTCCCTGCACGCGCCCCTGACGCCGGAAACCCATCACGTCATCGACGAGAACGCTCTGCGGAAAATGAAAAGGACCGCGATCATCGTCAATACGGCGCGCGGCCCGCTGATCGACCATGACGGCCTCCATCGGGCGCTGAAGGAAGGCGTCATCGCCGGCGCCGCGCTCGACGTGACAGAACGGGAGCCACCGGTATTCCCCTTGCCGCTGAACGAACTCGACAATGTCCTGATTACGCCGCACGCCGCCTACTACTCGGAATCGTCGGAGCCTGAACTGCGCGCGAAAGCCATGCAGGAAGCCATCCGGACGCTCACCGAGGGCAAGCCGAAATTCTGGGTCAACGCGCCCAGGGGATGAGAGAAACGACCCAAACCCCAAAAGGAGAAACCATGCAAGCCATTGATTCAAAAACCCCGTGGAAAACCGACAAATGGTATACCAGCCCGTGGAATTTCGAGCCGGAAACCCGCAAGAACATGACGTTTTCAAGAAACATCAAATTCCATGACGTCACGCTGCGCGACGGCGAACAACAGGCCGGCCTGATTTTCGACAAGGACCAGAAAGTCGCCCTGGCCGAAAAGCTGGCCGAACTCGGCATCCACCGTATCGAGGCCGGTATGCCCGCCGTGTCTCCGCAGGACGAGGCGGCCATCCGGGAAATCGTCAAGCGCGATCTCGGGCCGGAAATCTGGTCGTTTGCCCGTTGCATGAAGGACGACGTCAAGCGTTCCGTCGATTGCGGCGTGAAGAACGTCGTGCTCGAAGTGCCGACCAGCGGCCATCTGCTGCAATACGCCTACAAATGGACGACGGAAAAGGCGATCGAGACTTCGATCGAAGCGACCCGGTTCGCCCATGACAACGGGCTGACCGTCTCCTTCTTCACCATCGACGGCTCGCGCGCGGACATCGATGAATACCTGCACATCGTGAAGACCGTGGCCAGGGAGGGCCACATGGACGAACTGACCATCGTCGACACCTTCGGCGGCCTCAATCCCCATGCCATACCCTTCCTGGTGAAGAGCGTGCGGGAAGCCGTTCCGAACGTGCCGCTCGGCATTCACGTCCATGACGATTACGGCATGGGCAGCGCCATCACGGTGGCCGCGCTGGCCGCCGGCGTGGACATCGCCCATACCTCGGTCTCGGCCTGCGGCGAACGCGCCGGCAACGCGGCCTACGAGGACGTGGCGATGGCGCTGCTCACCCTGTACGGCATCGACACCGGGCTGAAATATGAGAAAATCTATCCATTGGCCGAGTATTTCCGCAAGATGTCCGGCCTGCGCTGCCGTCAAAGCCGCGGCATCATCGGCGAGGACATCAACAAGATCGAATCGGGAATCGTCGCCGCGTGGTACAAGAATGTCGAAGGCATCGCGCCGCTGGAACTCTCGCCCTATCTTTATTCCCTGACCGGGCACCCGGACACGGAAGTGGTCATCGGCAAGATGAGCGGCATCCCGACGGTGGACATTTTCCTCGACAAACTGGGCCTGAAGGCGAAGGACGAGGAGCAGAAGCTCGAAATCGTCAGAAAGATGAAGGAAAAGGCTTTCGAGAAAATGAGCCTGCTCACCGTGGGCGAGTTCGAGGAAATCGCCCGCAAGGTTCTTGGATAAAAGCAAAAACACAATCGGGGAAGCGCCGGTTGAATCGGAAATCGGTGCTTTCCCGCTTTGATGCACGGCCGGCGTTTCATGCCGGCGATGATGGTAGGAATCCGGAGAAACGCTGATACGCCAACCCATTTCAGAGAAAGGTTTTCATGATGAAAAAGATGTTCAAGCTTCTGTCATGCGCCGTCGCATTGACCGCTCTCACGGCAGGATTCGCCACGGCCGCCGTGACCATCAAGTTCGCCCACAATGGCAACACGATTCCCGAAGACCCGCAAAACGTGGCCGTGACAGCCTTCAAGAAGATGGTCGAGGAGAGAAGCAAGGGCGAAATCCAGGTCCAGATTTACCCGGCGGCCCAGCTCGGCGACGCCCGCACCATCACCGAGGGCGTGCAGATGGGCACCATCGAGATGGGGGACGTGGAAAATGGCCCGATGGGGCGTTTCGTCAGGGAAGCGATGGTCTGGGATCTGCCCTTCATCTTCCGCGACATCGAGCACGCGCACAAAGTGCTGGACGGCCCGATCGGCAAGGCGTTCCAGGAAAAATTCCTGGCCAGGAACATCCGCCATCTGGCCTATAACGACGGGGGATTCCGTTATTTCACCAACAGCAAGCGCCCGATCAGGACGCTGAAGGATCTGGAAGGACTCAAGATTCGCGTCATGGAAAGCGAGGTAATGCTCGCCACCATGAAAGCGTTCGGCGCCGCCGCGTTGCCGATGGCTTTCGGCGAGCTTTACACCGCGCTGCAACAGGGCACGGTCGACGGCCAGGAAAACCCGATGAACCTCATTTTCAGCCAACGCTTCTATGAAGTGCAGAAGTATCTCTCCATGAGCCAGCACTTCTATTATCCGCGCCAATACCTCATCAGCGAGACCTTCTATCAGAGCTTGAAGCCGGAGCATCGGAAGATCGTCGCCGACGCGGCGAAGGAAGCCTGCGACATTCAGCGCGCGGCGCTGGTGAAATATGAAGACGAAATGAAGAAGGTGCTGGCCGGAAAGGGAATGCAGATCGTCGAGGATTTCGACAAACCGCCGTTCATCAAGGTATCCCAGGAAAAGGTCTACCCGATGTTTTATGCCAAGATTTTCGGCACGGAAGCCGAGGGCAAGAAGGTCATCCAGCAGATCATCGATACGAAGTGATTCCGCATCGCCGCGGCATCGGCGGGCCTGCCCGGAAATCCCGTTTCGGGCGGCCCGTCTTCCGTGGATGGTTTCCCATAAAAAAACGACCGTGGGGGAATTCGCATGTCGGGCAAAAAGATTTCTTCTCATCTCTATAGTGCGATGAAGTTTTTTGTCGCGGCGCAGCTCATGCTGATGACCGTCTTCATCTTTTATCAGATCATCATGCGCTACGTATTCAACGACGCACCCGAATGGACGGAGGAAATATCGCGCTACCTGTTCATCTGGTCGAGCTTCTTCGCCGCCGGCATGGGCGTCCGCGAGCACATTCACATCGGTATCGACGCCGCGGTCAATCTTCTTCCTCCGGCGGCAAGGCGCGTCACGCAATACATGGTCGCGCTCATCATTCTTTGCCTGGGCGCTTTCCTGACCTGGTATGGCTGGAAGGTCGTCGGGATCACCCATACGCAAATGTCGCCGGCGGCGGGAATCTCCATTGGCATCGTCTATGCCGCGGCGCCGTGCATGGGTATGCTGATGGTTCTGTTCAGCGCCCTCGACATCGTCGAACTGTTCCGCCGCCGGGACGGCAAACGCGATGGCGGAGACGCGGCGAAGGAGGTACAACAATCATGCTGACCGCGCTTGTAGCCGCCCTTCTCTTCTGCTTCGTCATCAACGTGCCGATCGGTTTCGCGCTGGCGGTGGCCTCCGTCGCCTGCGTGCTGGCCTCCGGCGCGATGCCGCCGATCGTGGTGCCCCAGCGCATGATCGCCGGCGCGGATTCCTTCCCGCTGATGGCGATTCCTTTCTTCATGCTGGCGGGCACGATCATGGAGCGGGGCGGCGTTTCCCGCCGCATCGTCAACCTGGCGTCCTCGCTGGTCGGGCACGTCACCGGAGGCCTTGCCTCGGTATCGATCCTGGCCTGCACCTTTTTCGCCGCCATTTCCGGCTCGACGCCGGCGACGGCCGCCGCCGTGGGCAAGCTGACCATCCCCGAAATGGAGGAGCGCGGCTACGCCCAGGACTACGCCTCGGCCGTGGTGGCTTCCGCCGCGTGCCTGGGCGTGATCATCCCGCCGAGCATCACCATGGTCGTTTTCGGCGTCGTCGCCAACGTCTCGATCGGCAAGCTCCTGATCGGCGGCATCATTCCCGGCCTGTTCCTTTCCCTGTTGCTCATCACCGCCAATTACTTCCTCACCAAGCGCAAGGCGATTCCCACCGAGAGAAGGCAAAGCTGGGGCGAGCGCTGGAAAAGCTTCGCCGAATCCTTCTGGGGCCTGATGATGCCCGTCATCATTCTCGGCGGCATCATGACCGGGGTATTCACGCCCACCGAATCCGCGGCCATCGCCGTGGTCTACGGCCTGCTGGTGAGCTGCTTCATCTACAAGGAACTGACCTTCAAGGACCTCGTCCCGATCTTCTACAAGGCATCCCTGAGTTCCTCGATGATCATGGTATTGATCGCCGCGGCGGCCCCCTTCGGCTGGCTGCTGACCATTTTGCAGGTGCCCCAGCACACGTCCCAGGCAATGCTCTCGCTGACCACCAACTGGGCCATTCTCTACGTCCTGATGCTGATCTGCTATCTCATCCTGGGATGCTTCATGGAGACCGGCGCCATCATCCTGCTGGTCGTGCCCATCTTCGCGCCCATCGCCCAACAGGTAGGCATCGACCTCGTGCAATTCGGCGTGGTGACGGTGATCTCGCTGGCCATCGGCATGGCGACCCCGCCGGTGGGAATTTCCCTTTTCGCCACCTGCGGCGTTTCGGGAGTATCCATCGAAAAGCTCAGCAAACAGGTCATCCCCTTCCTGGCCGTGCTGATCGGCGGAATGCTCTTCCTAGCCTTCGTGCCAATCATGTCGACGTTTCTCCCGGATATTCTTTTCTGAGCGGACAAAGCCAGGCGCGGCGGGGGCGGAAATCTTATTAGCCACGGAGAGCACAACGGACGCAACGAAAGTCAAAAGCAAAAATCTTTTTAACCACGACGAAAAGCGAAAGAAAGACCCCGTCATTCCCGCGAACGCGGGAATGACGGGTTTTCTGAAGAACGAGGCTCGCGCGACGGTCTCAACCCGCGCGAAGCGCCCTGGATAAACCTTCCTCTTGAGGGCGCTGGCCCACGGCGCCGGATATCGGCTTCCCTGTGCGAGTTTGGATAAGCATCCTCTTGAGATCGGTGACCCACGGCGAAGCCGTGGGTCGGAGGGAGTCGAGCGATTGAGGAAAGAGCTTGACGGTTGAATGCGGCAGGCCGGGCTGGACATGGAGCGTTGGTGTCCCGCCCGCGCTCCATTTTTGACGAACGAACTGGGTTCTGGCGATCAAGGGAATGACTGTTTTCCTGTTTGCACGCGTCTGGGAATTCTGCTGCCAAACTCCCTCCGTCACGCCTTCGGCGTGACATCTCCCTCAAGAGGGAAGCTTAGTTTGCGGCGCACAGCGCCGGAAACTAAGCGTTGAATTCCCGCTTATCAAGGAAATGACGAGGTAGGGAACCTGCGAGGACGAAAGCCGGTGGACGCGCGGTTCACATGCCGAGCGATTTGAGCAGCTCGTCGCTGTCGTCGTGGCCGCCGGACGGCGGCGGGGCTTCGGGTTTCGTCTCGCCGGCCCGCGCGATCAGTTCGTCCGGATCGAGCGCCTCGTTCGGGTCGAAGTCGTGGAGCTTGATGAATTCGGTGCGGTCGATCGCCATTTCGAGGTAAAAGATATTGTTGCTCCCGGTGTAGAACGTGACCCGCCGCGCTTCCGGCTGGTCGAGGTTGGCGTCGACGCTGAGGATGACCTGCTTGTTGATGGCCAGCATCTTCGGCTGGTTCTGCGTGATGTGCGTTTGCAGCTCGCGGCCGATCTTGCCGGTGAAGTCGCCGACGATCTGGTTCATCAGCTCGCCCATGACGTTGGCGACTTCGTCCGACGTGAAGGCGCTGGCCAGCCCGTCCTTTGGAAGCCCCATGTTCAGCATGTAGCGTTCGTAAAGCTCCATCGCCGCCTGGGCGGAGAAGTTGATGATGACAAGCCCGGAAAATCCGCCGTCGAAAAGGACGAAGCAGCCGATGTCCGGCTTGAGGCAGGTCTTGCTGATGCGCTGGACCATCGCCGAATAATGGATTTGACTGTTGGTCGCCAGGGTCAACACCTTGGTGACCGAATCGCACAGGTTGACGAGCACATCCTCGGTTCCGAAAACGACGGTTTTTTCCAGCGGACTCATGATTTTGTCACCGGTTGTTAAGAAAATACGACATGTATATCACAGTTGCGGCATCCGGGGAATCGAAAACAGCGGAAAAAATTCGCGCAAAATCAATTCTTTTCATCGGCGCGCCGTCCTCCATTGAAATACTCCCTATAATTTCGCATTTGACCCATTCTTTCCAGACCATGCAGGAAAAATACCAACCCCAGGAAATCGAGCTTGCCGTCCAGGCGCATTGGAAAAAGACCGGCGCGGCGCGCGCCGTCGAGGATGCGGGCAGGCCCAAGTATTATTGCCTGTCGATGTTTCCGTATCCGTCGGGCAAGCTGCACATGGGGCACGTGCGCAACTATACGATCGGGGACGTGCTCTCGCGCTTTCACAGGATGCGCGGCTTCAACGTGTTGCAGCCGATGGGCTGGGACGCCTTCGGCATGCCGGCGGAGAACGCGGCGATCCAGAACGGCGTGCCGCCGGCGCGGTGGACGTATTCGAACATCGAGTACATGAAGGGGCAGTTGAGCCGCCTGGGTTTCGCGCTCGACTGGGATCGCGAGCTGGCGACCTGCGCGCCGGAATACTACCGCTGGGAGCAATGGCTGTTCACGCGCCTGTTTGAAAAGGGGCTGGTGTATAAACGCTACGGCACGGTGAACTGGGACCCGGTCGACCAGACGGTGCTGGCCAACGAGCAGGTGATCGACGGGCGCGGCTGGCGTTCCGGCGCGCTGGTCGAGAAGCGCGAAATTCCGATGTACTACATGAAGATCACGGCCTACGCGGAGGAGTTGCTGGCCGATCTCGACCGGCTGCCGGGCTGGCCGGAGCGGGTCAAGCTGATGCAGAAGAACTGGATCGGCAAGAGCGAGGGCGTGCGTTTCGCTTTCCCCTACGAACTCGACGGCAAGGCGGAAAAGCTGTGGGTGTTCACCACCCGCGCCGACACGATCATGGGCGTGACCTTCGTCGCCGTGGCCGCCGAGCATCCGCTGGCCACGCGCGCGGCCAGGAACGATCCCGCGCTCGCCGCGTTCATCGAGGAGTGCAAGCGGGGCGGCGTCGCCGAGGCCGATCTGGCGACGATGGAAAAGAAGGGGATGCCGACCGGCGTTTTCGTCGCGCATCCGCTGACCGGCGAGAAGGTCGAGGTCTGGGTCGGCAACTACGTGCTGATGGGGTACGGCGACGGGGCGGTGATGGCCGTGCCGGCGCACGACGAGCGCGATTTCGAGTTCGCCAAAAAATACGGCATTCCGATCGTCCAGTCGGTCGGCGCCAGGGCGGACGGAAAGGAACTCGCGTTCTCCACCGACGCCTGGCAGGAGTGGTACGCCACCAAGGACGGTTACTGCGTCGATTCCGGCAAATACACGGGGCTTGCCCACGCGGACGCGGTCGAGGCCATCGCCGCCGACCTCGCGGCCCTGGGGCTGGGCGGAAAGAAGGTGCAGTTCCGGCTGCGCGACTGGGGCATCTCCCGGCAGCGTTACTGGGGCTGCCCGATCCCGATCATTCACTGCGAGTCCTGCGGCGACGTGCCGGTGCCCGACGAGCGGCTGCCGGTCGTGCTGCCGGAGAGCGTGACCGTCACCGGCGCGGGCAGTCCGCTGGCGAAGATGCCGGAATTTTACGAATGCGCGTGCCCGAAGTGCGGCAGGCCGGCGCGGCGCGAGACCGACACGATGGATACCTTCGTCGAGTCGTCGTGGTATTTCCTGCGCTACTGCTGCCCGGACAACGATCGGGCGATGGTCGACGAGCGCGTCGCCTACTGGTGCGGGGGCGGCATCGACCAGTACATCGGCGGCATCGAGCACGCCATCCTGCATCTTCTGTATTCGCGCTTCTGGACGAAGCTGATGCGCGACCTCGGTCTGTTTGGCGGCGAGAAGCTCGACGAACCGTTCGCCAACCTGCTCACGCAGGGCATGGTCGTCGCGCCGACGTTCTACCGCGAGGACGCGGAAGGCAAGAAGAACTGGATCAACCCCGCCGACGTCGAGCTTTCCAGCGACGAGCGCGGACGCCCCGTCGCCGCCCGGCTTCGCGCCGACGGGCAGCCGGTGCGTATCGGCGGCATCGAGAAGATGTCGAAATCGAAGAACAACGGCGTCGACCCGCAGGCGCTGATCGACCAATACGGCGCCGACACGGCGCGCCTGTTCATCATGTTCGCCTCGCCGCCCGACCAGTCGCTGGAATGGTCGGACGCCGGCGTGGAAGGCGCTTACCGCTTCCTGAAGCGCCTGTGGCGGATCGTCTTCGAGCACGTTTCGGCGGGCCTCGCGCCGGCCTTTCCAGACTTTTCCGGCGGCGGGTTGACGCCCGAATTGAAAGCTTTCCGCCGCCAGTTGCACCAGACGATCGGCAAGGTCGCCGACGATTACGGCCGCCGTCAGCAGTTCAACACGGCGATCGCCGCCGTGATGGAATTGCTCAACGCCTACGCCAGGCTGGACGGCGATTCCGCGCCGGCGCGCGCGGTTCGGCAGGAGGCGCTGGAAGCGGTCACGCTCATGCTGTATCCGATCGTGCCGCACATCTGCGAGACGCTTTACGCCGAACTGCGCCCCGGCCAGACGGCCGGCGCGAAGGCGTTCCCGCAAGCCGACGCCGGCGCGCTGGCGCAGGACGAGATCGAACTGATGCTGCAAGTCAACGGCAAGCTGCGCGGCAGCCTGCGCATCCCGTCCAGCGCGGACAGGGCGGCGATCGAAGCGGCGGTGATTTCCTGCGAGGCCGCGCAAAGGCACCTCGAAGGCAGAACGCCCAAAAAAGTGATCGTCGTCCCCGGACGTCTCGTCAACCTCGTGATTTGAACGCATTCGCGGAGAATGAACATGATTCGAATGGCGCGCGACCTCGTTTTCGCCCTGGCCGTGCTGGCGCTGACGGGCTGCGGATTCCAATTGCGCGGCGCATATTCGCTTCCCTATGAGAGCCTCTACGTGGCGGGCAGGGACAACGTCGTCGTCGCCGGGCTGAAAAGGGCGATCCAGGCGTCCGGCGGAACGCGGATCGAGGAGAGCGCGGAAAGCGCGCAGGCGACTTTCGTCACGGCGGGAGAATGGCGCGATTCCATCATCGTTTCCCTCTCCGGATCGGGGCGCGTGCGCGAAAAGCGCCTGCGCTACCGCTACGCCTACCGGATCGTCGACGCCAAGGGACGCGACCTCGTCCCGCAGTCATACGTCGAGCTGTCCCGCGACGTGACCTACGCCGATTCGGTGACGCTGGCCAAAACGCAGGAAGAAGAACTGCTGTGGCGCGACATGGAGAACGATCTCGTCCAGCAACTGATGCGTCGCTTGGCGGCGGTCAAGCCGAAACCGCCGGAGGGGGCGGAATAGTTGTAGTCATTTCACGAGGCACACAGACATACAGAGGGTGCGGTACATACTCAGCCACGCGACAGCCACGACCGTCCGCGCCTGCCGCGGACGCTCCGCGATCGAAGCGTCTCTGTGGAAAAACAGCGGCTGATGCAGGGACAACACGCATAGTTTGGGGTGAGCGTAGCGAACCCCAACGCAAGCGGCAAATCATCATGCCGAAATGTTGGTTCGTTTTACTCACCCCAACCTATGCGAGCTGGATTCCAGCGTTCGCGGGAATGGCGGTATTTCAAAACATCCCTCTCGAGGGTGTGGCCCGCCGCAGACAGGCCGGAAAGAGTTAGGCGGTTGAACCATCAAGCGCGGACACACAGGAAAAATCGTCATTCCCGCGCAAGCGAGAATGACGGTTTTCCGTTTGCGTGTCTGCTCATCCGCGTTTGATGATTTAACCGCCTGACTCCTTACGGTCTGCGGCGCTTCGCGCCGGAAATTGCGCGCCGGATTCCAGTCATCAAGGAAATGACGGGATAAAAATGACCGATTGCCCTCCTGTAAACGAAAAACGCTCCGGGCCGCTCTGGCATAATCGCGGAACCGTGGTTGACGGCCCATTTCATCGATGGATTTCGAGTTCCTGGACTACCTGAGTTGGCGTGACGCGCTGGTGGCGATCGTCGCGCTGCTGGCGCTCTACGTCCTGATTACGTTCTTGCGCATCAACCGTTTGCGCAACGAGGCGTTGCGCGTGCGGGAATTGTCGCCGGGCGCGATCCGGGACGCGGCGCGATTCCCCGCGGCGATCCAGGAACCGGAAACGCCGCCGGAGCCGGAGCCGGCGCCCGCGCGGGCCGATCCGGTGGAAATCCCGGAATCCGGGAAAGAACGGGCATTTGCCTGGAACGAGCCGCCCGCCGAAAGCCCGGAACCGGACCGGATCGCCGTGCTGGAGCAGGACATGGCGCTGCTACGCCGGGAGATCGGAGGATTGCGCGCGGAGGTGCAGGCTTTGCGCGACGAGCGGGAGCGGGATCGGGAAACGGACGAAACCCCGCCGCCGCCCGCGCGGAATGTTTCGCCGTTCTATAGCGACGCGATGCGGCTGGCGGCGCAGGGAAACGATGCCGCGAATATTTCCGCGATGTGCGGCATTTCGCGCGCGGAAGCCGAACTGGTCGTCGCCCTGGCGAAAAGCGGGGGCGGTTCCGGAATGGCGATCGAGCTGGCGGGAGGGTGACATGGCGTCGAACGAGGGTACGGATTTCAACGGCACGCTGGGCGAACGGGACGATTCCGCGCGGCTCCGGCGCAAGCTGGCGTGGCGCATGGGCGTTGCCGGGCTGATGATCGCCGCGCTGCTCGGCGGCCTGTCCTTGTTCGACTACCTGGCCACCCGCCCGGACGAACCGGAACCGGCGCCGCCGCGCTTCACCGAACCCGTTCCGGTGCCCAAAAAATCCGTGACGCAGGCGCTCGGCCCGGTCGTGCCGGCGCCGGACGAGGAGGCGGACAAGGCGGAAAAAGCGGAAAAGGAGGCCGAGAGCGTCCCGGAATCGACCGAGGCTCCCCCGCCCCGGCTGGACGATTCCGCCACGCCGCCGCCGGAAGCGGTGACCGGCCCCACCCCCGGCCGCGCGGCGCGCCAGCCCTCGCGCTCGCCGTCGGCGCTTCCACCGGCGACGTCCGGACGGAGCGAACAGAAAGGGCGTTTGACGGAAGCCGCGCCGCCCCGCCCAAGCGCGCGCGAAACGGAAGCGGCCCCCGCGCCGACCGCACCACGGCCGTCGTCCGCGCTGCCCCGTCTGCTTCCCGGTTACACGCTTCAGGCGGGCGTGTTCGCCGATCCGCAGCGGGCCGAGGACGTGCTTGCGAAGCTCAGGCAGGAGGGCATCCCGGCGACGCTGGAAACCAGGGTCGTGGTCGGGCCTTTCAAGAATCGCGGCGAAGCGGAAACGGCGCGCGCCAGGATGAAGGCGTTGGGTATCGACGCCCTGCCGATCCTGCGGGGTGGGAAGCCATGACGCGATCCCGTTCCCGGCATTCGCGGCCGCAAGGCCGTCCAGTCCGGAAGCGGCGATAGCGTCTTTCGTTCGTTGACAACGCAGGCGGGCATTTCGCGGAACCCCGTAGAGGCGAGCGCCCCGCCATTTTCCACGCGCGGCATGTTGAAACAGAGCCTCTCTCTCAATGAAGGCGGCTCGCGCGGTAGCGTGTTTTTGAATCAACCGCCCATGAATCCCCGTCATTCCCGAGGAAGCGGGAATCCAGCGCGTATCTTCCGGCGCGGAGCGCCGCATTCTTTGAATTGGCAGCCCTTCGGGCCGGAGGCAAGGAACTGGATTCCCGCGTTCGCGGGAATGACGGGTTTTCTGTTTGTCCGTGTCTGTGTTCGTGTCTGTGAATCGCGCCGCACGATTCCCTCCGTCGCGCCTTCGGCGCGACATCTCCTTCAGGAGGGAGGCTTTTCTTGCGACGCTTCGCGGCGGTGGACTGGCGGGTGCGAATATCGTCCGTCCATGTATCGTTCGCTTTTTCGCCTTTCGTGGCGTACAGGGTTGAATCGAAAACGCGCCAGTCGCCCGATGCGGGTCAGGGCCGTCCGGAGGCGGCGAGCAGGACGCCCAGGGCGATGAAGATTCCGCCGAAAAAGCGGCTCTGCGCCTTCATCGCGCGCGGGCTGCGCAGCCAGCGCCGGAGCCGCGCGGCTAGCAGGGCATAGCCGGACATCACGGCGGTGTCGACGCCGCACAGGGTTCCGCCGATGATTGCGAATTGCAGCCATCGCGGGCGGGCCGGATCGACGAATTGCGGCGTCAGCGCGGCCATGAAGACGATGGCCTTGGGATTGGTCAGGTTGACCAGCAGCCCTTGCGCGAACAGCCCGCGCGGCCCGGCGGCGGAATCCTCGCCGCCGATGGCGCGCGGCGCGTCGCGCCATTTCTGGAAGCCGAGCCAGACGAGATAACCCGCGCCGAGAAACTTCATGAGGTCGAACGCCGCCTCCGAGGCGGACAGCACGGCGTCCAGTCCGGCGGCGACGACGGCCAGCTGGATGAGCAGCGCGCATTGCAGTCCGCCGATGGCGCGCAGGGTGGTCCAGTAGCCGTGGCGCAGACCGGCGCTCATGCTCGTGGCGGCTCCCGGCCCGGGCGAGATGGCGATCAGGACGGAGGCCAGCAGGAAAGCCAGCCAGGTCGCAAGGGCCACGGCTCAGCGCCGTCTGATCTGGCCGATGTCGCGTACCGCGCCCTGGGCCGCCGAGGTGGCCATCAGCGAGTAGGCCCGCAGCGAAGCGGGCACGGCGCGCTCGCGCTCCGCCGGCTGCCACGCCCGATCTCCCCTGGCTTCCATCGCCGCGCGCCGCCGCTCCAGTTCGGCTTCCGGCACGTCGAGGCGGATGCGCCGCTCCGGGATGTCGATTTCGATCCGGTCGCCCTGTTCGATCAGCCCGATCACGCCGCCCTCGGCGGCTTCCGGCGAGACGTGTCCGATGCACAGGCCCGACGAGCCGCCCGAAAAACGCCCGTCGGTCACCAGCGCGCAGACCTTGCCCAGATGCTTCGACTTGAGATACGAGGTCGGGTAGAGCATTTCCTGCATTCCCGGACCGCCCTTCGGCCCTTCGTAGCGGATGACCACGACCTCGCCGGGCTTCACCGCGTCGCCGAGGATGCCCTGCACGGCGGCGTCCTGGCTCTCGAAAACCCTGGCGGCGCCGGTGAACTTCCAGATGCTCTCGTCGACCCCGGCGGTCTTGACGATGCAGCCGTCCTCGGCGAGGTTGCCGTAGAGCACGGCGAGTCCGCCGTCCTGGGAATAGGCGTTGGCCTTGTCGCGGATGCAGCCGTGCGTGCGGTCGAGATCCAGTTCCGGATAGCGCGCGTCCTGGGAAAACGCGGTCTGGGTGGGAACGCCGCCCGGCGCGGCCTTGAAGAATTCGAGGACGTCCAGGCTGTGCGCGCGGCGCATGACGTCCCAGATGTCCAGCGCCTCGCCGAGCGTCCCGGCGTGCACGGTCGGCGCGTGGCGGTGGATCAGGCCGGCCCGGTCCAGTTCGCCGAGGATGCCGAAAACGCCGCCGGCCCGATGCACGTCCTCGACGTGATATTTGCCGGTGGCGGGCGCGACCTTGCACAGGCAGGGCACCTTGCGCGAAATGCGGTCGATGTCCGCCATCGTGAAGTTCACCCCGGCTTCCCTGGCGATCGCCAGCAGGTGCAGCACGGTGTTGGTCGAGCCGCCCATGGAAACGTCGAGCGACATGGCGTTTTCAAAGGCTTCGAAAGTGGCGATGCCGCGCGGCAGGATCGAGGCGTCGTCCTGTTCGTAGTAGCGCCGGCAGAGTTCGACGATCCGCCGCCCGGCCCTGAGGAACAGGCTTTTGCGGTCGGCGTGCGTGGCCACCAGCGTGCCGTTGCCCGGCAGGGCCAGCCCAAGCGCCTCGGCCAGGCAATTCATCGAATTGGCGGTGAACATGCCGGAACAGGAACCGCAGGTCGGGCAGGCGGAACGCTCGAAGGTTTGCACGTCCTCGTCCGTGACGGCGTCGTCGGCGGCCTGGATCATTGCGTCGATGAGATCCAGCCGAAGCGCCTTGCCGCCGATGACCGCCCGGCCGGCTTCCATCGGCCCGCCGGAGACGAAAATGGCGGGAATGTCGAGGCGCATCGCGGCCATCAACATGCCCGGCGTGATCTTGTCGCAATTGGAAATGCACACCATCGCGTCGGCGCGGTGGGCGTTGACCATGTATTCGACGGAATCGGCGATCAGCTCGCGCGAAGGCAGCGAATAGAGCATCCCGTCATGCCCCATGGCGATGCCGTCGTCGATGGCGATGGTATTGAATTCCCTGGCGATGCCGCCGGCCTCCTCGATGGCGCCGGCCACCAGTTGGCCGAGATCCTTGAGGTGGACGTGGCCGGGAACGAACTGCGTGAAGGAATTGACCACGGCAACGATGGGTTTGCCGAAATCGCCGTCCTTCATCCCCGTGGCGCGCCACAGGGAACGTGCTCCGGCCATGTTGCGGCCGTGGGTGGAAGTATGTGAACGATAGGCGGGCATGACGACTCTCCGAAACAAAAAAAGCGCCAAGAGTGGCGCGCTGTGCGGAACGATATAATCCGAATTCTATACGAAAGGCCCAAGGCTCATGCTGATTTATCCCAAGATCGATCCGGTGGCGCTGCAAATCGGGCCGCTGGCGGTGCGCTGGTACGGGCTGATGTACCTGCTGGCCTTCGCGCAGTTCTGGTGGCTGGGCCGCCGGCGCCTATCGGCGCAACCGTGGCTGGCCGGAGCCGGCTGGACGGTGGCCGAAATCGAGGACATTCTTTTCTGCGGCGTCGTCGGCGTCATCGTGGGCGGACGGCTCGGCGAAGCGTTGTTCTACGCGCCGGCCTACTACCTTCATCATCCGCTGGAGGTTTTCGCCGTCTGGAAAGGCGGCATGTCCTTTCACGGCGGTTTTCTCGGCGTGCTGCTGGCCATGATGCTGTACGTGCGCAAGACGGGGCGGAACTGGCTCGACGTGACCGACTTCATCGCGCCGCTGGTGCCCCTGGGGCTGGCCGCCGGACGCATCGGCAACTTCATCAACGGCGAACTGTGGGGCCGCGTGGCCGACCCGGCCCTGCCGTGGGCAATGGTCTTCCCGCACGTCGATGCGCTGCCCCGGCATCCCTCGCAGATATATCAGGCGGGTCTGGAAGGATTGGCGCTATTCGTCCTGCTCTGGCTCTATTCGCGCAAGGAGCGACCGCGCGGCGCCGTGTCGGGAATGTTTTTGCTGGGTTACGGAACATTCCGTTTCATCGCCGAATACTTCCGCACGCCCGACGCGGGAATCTTCGGACGATCCGACGTCGTCAGCATGGGACAATGGCTGTCGCTGCCGATGATCCTCATCGGCGCGGCCATGCTCGGTCGGGCGCTCCGGCGGCGGGCTTGAGGCTGGAAGGGGGAAGGAAGAAAGAGAAGGGTAAAAACCATGAACGCCGTGGGTTGGCTGAAAATGGAGCGCGGGCGTCCCGTCCACTCCACTCAAAGCCTCCCTCCTGAGAGAGGCGTCATGCGGCAGGGCCGCGTGACGAAAGGAGTCAGGTGGTGGAATCCTCAAACGCGGATGAACAGGCATAAAAACGGAAAACCCGTCATTCCCTTGACAAGGCGGGAATCCAGTTTGTCGCCTCCAGCCCGAAGGGTTGCAATTCAAAAGGCGTACCGCTTTGCGCCGGAGAATACGCCCTGGATTCCCGCTTTCGCGGGAATGACGGGGCTTTCTTGGGTTTTCGTCGTGCCCGTCGTGGTCAAGGCCCGCATGGTAAAAGGAGTCGGCGACATTCCGCTTTTCTTCCCTTCGTCCGCCCCGGATCGCCGTTCGGGGGTCATGCTCTTTCCTGACCCTTCGCGGCGGGTTCTTTCCGGCGCATTTCTCCGGGCGCGCAGGCGTAATGTCTCCGGAAGCGGTTGCTGAAGTAGTGGACGCTCCTGAAACCGCATTCGGCGGCGATGCGCTTGATGGGCAGGGCGGTGTTTTGCAGCATGGCCAGCGCCGCGCGGAGCCGGCAGGCGGTGATGTATTCGGCCAGGGTTCCGCCCGTGGCCTTGCGGAATTTCCGGCTCAGGTGCTCGGTGCTCACGCCGGTCTGGGCGGCGATCGTCGATACGCGCAGCGGCCCGGCGTAGCCGGCGCGCACGATGCGCTTGACGCGGCTCACCAGCGAGCTTTCTTCTCCG
>JAIRPF010000020.1 GCA_031257115.1 Accumulibacter sp. | reverse complement strand
AGGGCGGGGGGAAGGGCGGGCAGGTGCGGGAGCGGGGTAACGGCGAACCGGATTCCCGTTCGTCAAGGAAATGACGGGAATTCATCGTAAAACTGACTCCGGTTTGAAACCCCGCCCTTCAGGGCGGTGCGAAGGCTGGAACCCCGGCCTGGAAGGCCGGGGTTTCGACCGTGGCTACCTGGGAGGGGTGCCAACCCCTTCCAGGTTCGTTCACAGCGACAGGCATGAATGCCTGTCGCTCATGAGTTGCTGATTCAACCGTCCGACCCCTTTCACGTTTTTCCAACCGCGTTCGGAAATCCAACCGCCTGACTCCTTCCGTCACGCCTTCGACGTGACACTTCCCTCTTGAGGGAGGCTCGGCTTGCGGCGCGGCGCGCCGGGGGGTACGCACCGTCATTCCCGCTTCCGTGGAAATGACGGCGGGGGATGGAAGCGGCGGGGCGGGGGAAGTCGGGAATCCAAGGGGCATTCTTCCTTTCTCTTCCTGAAAGAATGCGCGTTCCGGTTTGGCCGGGGATCGCCCCGCCGGCAACTCAATATCTTGTTCCCTTGGTGTAACATCCAGATACTGATTCGCCACAGCCTTTTTCGTTTTTCGCCGTTGCCGAAATCCTGCCTTTTCATGCCTTTCGCTTTTTCCGGATCGATCGACGCGCCGGCGTCCCTGAGCCTGCCGCTGGCGGCCGTGGCTGGCGTCGCGCTCGACCGGCTGTTGGGCGAGACGCCGCGCTGGCATCCGCTGGTGGGATTCGGCAGGCTGGCGGAGGCCATCGAGCGGGCGGGCAATCGCGGCAGGGATGGCGCTTCGCGGCGCGCGCGCGGCGTCTGCGCCTGGGCGCTGGCCGTCGCGCCCTGGACGGCGCTGGCGGGATGGGCGCGTTGCCGGGGGGGAGGATTGGCCGGCGGGCTGATCGATGTTTTCCTGCTTTATTTCGCGCTCGGCGGACGGAGCCTCGCCGAGCACGCCGGGCGCGTCGCGGCCGATCTGCGGGCCGGCGACCTGGCGGCGGCGCGCGAGCACGTCGGCTGGATCGTCTCGCGCGATACGGCGGAACTCGACGAGGCGGGCGTGGCCGGGGCCTGCGTCGAATCGACGCTGGAAAACGGCAACGACGCGGTGTTCGGTGTCCTGTTCTGGTTCGCCCTGTTCGGCGGGGCGGGCGCGATGCTGTTCCGGCTCTCCAATACGCTCGACGCGATGTGGGGATACAAGACCGAGCGTTTCCTGCGTTTCGGCTGGGCGGCGGCGCGCATCGACGATTTGCTCAATTACGTTCCGGCGCGGCTGACGGCGCTCTCCTACGCGGCGCTCGGCCAGACCCGCGCGGCGCTTTCCTGCTGGCGGCGGCAGGGGCGGCTCTGGGAGAGTCCGAACGCCGGGCCGGTGATGTCCGCCGGCGCGGGCAGCCTCGGTTTGCTGCTGGGCGGCCCGGCCGTCTACCACGGCCGGGCCGAGGCGCGTCCGGCGCTCGGGGAGGGGCGCGCGGCATGTGGCGAGGACATCGCGCGCGCCTTGTCCCTCGTGCGGCGCGGCGTCGCGCTGTGGCTGGCGGTGTTTCTGGCGGTGGGGGCACTGCGTGCTTGAGCATGGCGGACGCCTGCGGCGCGCGGCGCGCGATTACGGCATCGCGCTGGCGGATTGGCTGGACTTGTCGACGGGCATCAACCCGGACGCCTATCCGGTTCCGGCGATCGATCCCCAGGGTTGGCAACGCCTGCCGGAGGACGACGACGGCCTGGACGCCGCGGCGGCGGCCTATTACGGCAGCGACCGGCTGCTGGCCTTGCCTGGATCGCAGGCGGCCATCCAGGCGCTGCCTTTCCTGTTCGGGCCGATGGCCGTCGCCTGCGTTTCGCCGCTCTACGAGGAACATCCGCGCGCCTGGGAACGCGCCGGCCACAAACCGCGCCGCCTGCCTTCGCTGGAACGCGCCCTGTCGGCCATGACCCCGGTCGTGCTGCTGTGCAATCCGAACAATCCGACGGCGGAGCGCGTACCGCGCGACGCCTTGCTCGACGCCGCGAGCGCGTTGGAGAAGCGCGGCGGATGGCTGGTCGTCGACGAAGCCTTCGGCGACGACCAGCCGGAGAACACGGTCGCGGCGCTGGCCGGCGGCGAGGCCGCGCCGAACCTGATCGTCCTGCGTTCGCTCGGCAAATTCTTCGGGCTGGCCGGCGCGCGCGTCGGCTTTGTGTTTGCCGCGCCCGGCACGCTCGACCGGTTGCGCGAAACGCTCGGCCCGTGGGCGCTCGCGCATCCCTCGCGCATCGTGGCGCGCCAGGCGCTGGCGGACACGGCGTGGCAGCGCACGGCGCGGGAACGGCTGGCGGCGGCGTCGCAAAGGCTGGCGGAAACGCTCGCGCCGCTCGGCGCGGCGCGGCGGACGGCGCTGTTCTGCGCCGTCGGCGGAGGTCGATCGCCATTGCCCGTCGCGCCGCTGGCCGAACACTTCGCGCGGCGCGGCATCCTCGTGCGCCGTTTCGACCCGCACGGCCTGTTGCGCTTCGGCCTGCCCGGTCACGAAACCGAATGGCGTCGTCTCGACGCCGCGATCGACGAATGGCAAGCCTCATGAAAAAACGGATTCTCATCCCGCTCCTCGCCCTGGCCTCCGGCATGGCCAGCGCCGAAATCGCCGTGACCGACGACACCGGCGCCGTCGTTCGTCTGGAACAGCCGGCGCAGCGCATCATCACGCTGGCGCCGCACCTCGTGGAAACGCTGTTCGCGGCCGGCGCCGGCGAACGGCTGGTCGGCGCCGTCGAATACAGCGATTATCCCGAAGCGGCCAGGAAGGTCGTCCGGGTCGGCGGTTATTCCCGCCTCGATCTCGAAATCATCCTCGCCCTCAAGCCCGACCTGATCGTTGCCTGGCACAGCGGCAACGCGCCGGCCAACATCGACAGGCTGCGCGCTTTCGGCTTCCCGATCTACGTCTCGCAACCCAACCACCTGGAGGACGTGGCCAGCGAGATCGAACGCCTGGGGCGTCTGGCGGGAACCTCGGAAGTGGCGGACGCCGCCGCTCATCGGTTCATCGCGCGCCTGGACGGCTTGCGCGAACGGTATGGCGCGAGGCCGGCCGTGCGCACTTTCTACCAGATATGGAAACAGCCGATGTCAACGGTCGGCGGCCGGCAGATCATTTCCGGCGTCATCAGGCTGTGCGGCGGCGAGAATGTTTTTGGCGGCCTGGAAGCGATCGCGCCGGTAGTCACCATCGAAGCGGTCCTCGCCGCCGACCCGGAAGCCATCGTCGCCAGCGGCATGGACGAGGCGCGCCCGGAATGGCTCGGCGACTGGAGGCGCTGGCCGGCCATCACCGCCGTCGCGCGCGACAACCTTTTCTTCGTGCCGCCGGAGATCATCCAGCGTCACACCCCGCGCCTGCTCGACGGCGCGGAACAACTGTGCCGCCACCTCGAAACCGCGCGGTCGCGGCGCGCCCAATGACCGCCGCCGCGCGGATTTTCCGCCGGGATGGACGGGAAGGCGCAAAAAAGCTATGCTTGCGCCCCTTGCAGGCACACAGGCGCCCGTAGCTCAGATGGATAGAGTACTGCCCTCCGAAGGCAGGGGTCGCACGTTCGAATCGTGTCGGGCGCGCCATCGCAATTCCGTGTCGTTACTGAGTTTGCACGGTTTTCTTGTTTTCTCTTCGCGGGCTGATTTCTGTTCCGGTGTAAAAACGGCAAGATTTATCGACTAGAAACCGCGCGCGACAGCTTTTTGAGCGCCGTTTTCTGCCGATCGATGATCAAGTGCGCATAGCGTTCGGTAGAAATGGAACAAGCGACCATTCCCACAAGCGGCCGTCCCTTGTCCGTCTTTGTCATTGCGAGGCGCTTCAGCCCGTGGCGATCCAGTGCCGTCAACCCGCGCGTGACCCCGTTCAATGGGAATCGCGCGCGGGAAGCTCCCGCCTTTCAGTCGTGCTGCCGTCCGGCTTTCTGGCTCTCCAGATAGCGGCGCGTGTCTTCCGCGTCCATCGGGGGCGCGTGGCGGAATCCCTGGATGATCTCGCAGTGCAGGCTTTCAAAGAAGCGCCATTGCGCCTCGGTTTCCACGCCCTCGGCGATCATGCGCAGATGCGCCGCGTTGGCGACGGCGGCGATGGTCGAAATCATGGCGTCGACCCTGGCTTCGCCGATCCTCGACGTGAGGGTGTGCCGTATCTTGATGGCGTCGACCGGGTATTCCAGCAGGTTGGGCAGCGAGGAAAGCTCGGCTTGCAGCTTGTCGATGATGATGTGCACGCCCATCTCGCGCAGCTCCCCGATGATGCGCGCGGACTGCACGCTGTTTTTCAGGAGCACGTATTCCGAGATTTCGAAGGCCAGGCAGAAGGGCGACAGACCGCGCTGCTCCAGGATGCGATCGACTTCTCTCATGAATCCTTCGTGATCGAACTGCCATTGGGACATGTTGACCAAAATGCGCCCGAACGGGAGCGCCGCGTCCTGCCAGTCCTTGGCGTGGGCGCAGGCCATGTCGAGCATTTGCAGGTCGATCTTCTCCAGCAGCCCGGATTGCGCGGCGGGGCCGATGAAAGCCTCAGCCGACAGTATCCGGCGTTCCGGATGCAGCCAGCGCGCCAGCACTTCGAGGTACAGCGTCTCCCTGGCGTCGGTATGGAATATCGGCTGGAAGTAAGGCTTGAACTGATGATTGGCCAGCGCGACGCGCAGTTCGCCGACGAGGCGGTCGTTCTCGACGATCTTGTCGTGCATGTCCTGCTCGAAAAAGCAGTAGCGCATTCCGCCCGATGATTTGGCGAGATACATCGCGGTATCCGCGTTCTTGATGATGTTGTCTACGTCCGGGAGCTTGTTGCTCTCGCTCTCGCTGTCGGGGAAAGTGACGATGCCGATGCTGCTGCGGATTTTCAGCTCGTGCCCGCCGATGGAGACGGGGATTTCCAGCTTGTTGAGGATTTCCCGCGCCAGCACGGCGGCCCGTTCGGGCCGGTCCATGTCGACCATGATCACGGCGAATTCGTCGCCGCCCAGGCGCGCGGCGGTGTCGGTGCCGCGCACCCGCTCCCGCAGGATGTCCGCCATGTGCACCAGCAGCGCGTCGCCGATGGCGTGTCCGAGCGTGTCGTTGATGTACTTGAATTTGTCGAGATCGAGGAAGAGCAGCGCGCCATACTTGCCGGAACGCTTGCTTTGCGACAGGGCGCGGTGCAACTGCTCGTTGAACAGGCTGCGGTTGGCCAGGTCGGTCAGCGGGTCGTGGTGCGCCATGTGCTGCAACTGGATTTCCGTCTGCCGGCGCGTTTCCACCTCTTTCGAAAGCTCGGCGGTGCGTTCGGCGATGCGATGTTCCAGCGTATCGTGCATGTCGCGCAATTCCCGTTCCTTCTCGCGGCGCACTTCGACCTCGCGCTGCAACTCCACCATGTTGGCGTTGAGCGTGTCGGCCATTTCGTTGAACGTGGCGGCCAGCGAGGTGATTTCGTCGCGGTAGGCGTAACGGAAGCGGAATTCGCGGTCGCCGAGCCGGAAACGGTTGAAACCGTCGTTGAGCCAGCCGATTCTCTTGGACAGGAGGCCCGCCAGCCAGAACGCGATGGCGATCACGACGACGATCAGGGCGAAGGTGGAAAAAGTGAGGCGGTACGCGGTGGAAACCGTGTCTTCGCGCAAAACGCGGTCGACGGTCTCGCCGTGGGCGGTCATGTTGGCGCTGGAGGTCTTGATGATGCCGTCGAGCCGCGTCTTCGAGGCGTTGGCGGCGCTGTGGAAGTCGTCGACGTTGGCGCCGATGGTGACGATGCCGAAACCGCGCTTGTTGCCCGCGGCTTCCGGGCTGTACTGCCCGGTGTAGTAGGGAATGGCCGCGGTGGTGGTCAGCTTCCACAGTCCGCTCCACAGGATGAGGAAGGAGCCGGAGCCGCCCTGGTCGGCCAGGCTGTACCAGCCCACGCATTGCGGCGCGAAATTGAGCCAGCGGCAGTCCAGCGCCACGTTGCCGCGCTCGGTGAGTTCCTTCGCCGGTTGCCTGCTTTGCAACTGGTCGACGAAGGTCGGCGCCGTTTGCAGGTACTCGCTCCAGCGCTTGCCGCTTTTCAGGAAATCCTCGTAGACCCTGTCTTCCAGCCAGGGAATTTCCGGCTCGCCGTTCTCGTCGTAGCCGACGATGGAATGGTGGCGCGGATGGACGATGCTGCGGCCCTTGTAGTCCCAGATGAAGGCGTAGTTGCCGTCGGAAGCGTCGTTGATGTCGCGGTAGCGTTCATCCGTGGGCACGATGGTGTCGGTAAACGACATCAGTTGATCGTGGTTCAGCGCCAGCGTCACCCATCCAACGATCCGGCCGTCCTTCGTCACCGGAGTCGCCCAGCGCACGATGCCCTGGAAACGCTTGCCGACCGGGTTTTCCTTGCCGGCGTAGGCGTGTTTTTCCGGTTCGAAGGCGATGCCGCGCCGCTCGGCCGCGCGCGGGGTGAATTTGCCGATGATCCGCGAGCCGACGTAGGCGCCGATGACGTCGGAGACGTAGATTTCGCCCGGCTTGAGCTGTTTCAGGGCCGGAAAATAGGTTTCCGCCCTGGCGTAGGTGTTGGTCCGCTGCGAGACGTCCTTCAACGCCGGATCCATGCGCGGCGAGGTCGTCACCTTCACTTTTTCCATGCCGTCGAGGCCGACGAAGGTCATTTCGAGGTAAAGCGGCAGGTTTTCCGTCCTCAGCGATTTCGGCGAGCGATAGTGGAAACTGTTGGCGTTGTCGCGGCTGCCCGGCGCCGCTTCGTAAGGATCGGCGGACTGGACGCTTTCGGGTTCCCAGTCGGTGCCGGCCGCGTTCAGGCGCCACGGACCGTGCGCGATCACATCGCGGCGCTTGTTTTCGACGAAATTCCGGTACGCGGCCGCGTCCGGATCGAGCGTGGCGGCATAGCGGACGTCGGCGTCGCGGCCGTAAAGGAAATCCGCCACCCGGAGCGCGGTGTCCGTGGTCAGCCGCTCGATTTCGTCGCGGGCGCGGGTATCGAGCGCCTTCACCGCGTCGTCGATGGCCACGCTGCCGACCTGGTGGACGGCGTTACTGGCGGTGGTGGCCAGTTCGTCGATCTGCCTGCCGACGTGACCGGCCGTCACCTGCATCTGACTCCAGGCGACCCAGAGCAAAAGCAGGAGCGGCACGACCTTGATGGCGACGAACAGCAGGATCAGGCGCACCCGCACCGAAAATCTGTTCCAGAAAGACAGCCCGAATCGCATTCCCCTGGGAATCCTCTCCAAATGGATAACCATCATATTACAGAAATGGCAGTGGCTGTTATAAAAGTGGCGGCGAGGCGGCGGTGGCGTGGCAGTCAACGCGCGCGGCGGCATGATCGCAAAACCCGCGCGTGTTACACTTCCCTCCGGAAATCAACGCCAGGCGGTCAAATCAGGCTGCAACCCGTCACGCCACCGGCCTCATCCCTGAAAACCTACTTCCGGCTCCTCCGCTATCTGCGCCCTTTCATCGGCCTGTTCGCCATCAGCCTGCTGGGGTTCGTCGTCTTCGCCACGGCCCAGCCGATGCAGGCCAGCATCCTGAAATTCTTCGTCGACGGACTGACCGAGCCGGGAACGCCGACCTTCCACGACATTCCGCTGCTCGGCGGACTCGACCTGGCTTACGGCGTGCCGCTGCTGCTGGTGGTGACCGTCTGCTGGCAGGGCGTCGGCTCGTATCTCGGCAATTATTTTCTCTCGCGTGTCTCCCTCGGCCTGGTCCACGACCTGCGCGTCGCCCTCTTCGAGAGCCTGCTCCGGCTTCCCAACGCCTATTTCGACCGGAACAATTCCGGGCACCTGATCTCGCGCATCACCTACAACGTGACGATGGTCACCGGCGCCGCGACCGACGCGATCAAGGTCATCATCCGGGAAGGCCTGACCGTCGCCGCGCTGTTCGCCTACCTGATGTGGATGAACTGGAAGCTGACCCTGGTGCTGGTCGCCATCCTTCCGGTCATCGGCGTCATGGTCAGCAGCGCCAGCCGCAAGTTCCGCAGGCAAAGCCAGAAAATACAGGTGGCCATGGGCGACCTGACGCACGTGGCCTCGGAGACGATCCAGGGCTACCGGGTGATGCGCGGTTTCGGCGGGGAAGACTACGAAGCCCGGCGCTTCCGCGCGTCGAGCGCGGCCAACACGGCCAAGCAACTGCGCATGTCCCGCACCTCGGCGACGTTCACGCCGGCCTTGCAGATGGTCACTTTCGCCAGCATGTCGGTCCTGCTCTTCCTGGTCCTCCTGCTGCGCGGCGACGCCTCGGCCGGAGACCTCGTCGCCTACCTCACCGCCGCCGGAATGCTGCCGAAGCCGATCCGCCAGCTATCGGAAGTCAGCGCCACGGTTCAGAAGGGCCTGGCCGGCGCGGAGAGCATTTTCGCGCAGCTCGACGAACCGCCGGAAGCCGACCACGGCGTGGTCGAACGCGAGCGCGTGTCGGGGCGCATCGAGATCAGGGGCCTGTCGTTCGGCTACGACGGCAAACAGCGCGTGCTGGACGGCATCGACATGCGCGTCGAACCGGGGCAGATGGTCGCGCTGGTCGGCCGGTCGGGCAGCGGCAAATCCACGCTGGCCAGCCTGATTCCGCGTTTCTACCGCCATGCCCGCGGCCAGATCCTGATCGACGGCATCGACATCGGGGATTTCACCCTGCGCAACCTGCGCCGGCACATCGCGCTGGTCACTCAGCAGACCTCGCTGTTCAACGACAGCGTGGCCAACAACATCGCCTACGGCGACCTCGCCGGCGCCCCGCGCGAAGCCGTCGAAAAGGCGGCCGAGGCGGCCTACGCCAGCGAGTTCATCGAAAAACTGCCGCAGGGCTACGACACGACGGTCGGCGAAAACGGCGTCCTGCTCTCCGGCGGCCAGCGCCAGCGGCTGGCCATCGCGCGCGCCATCCTGAAGGACGCGCCGATCCTGATCCTCGACGAAGCGACCTCGGCCCTCGACACGGAATCGGAGCGGCACATCCAGAAGGCGCTGGATCGCGTGATGCGCGACCGCACGACGCTGGTCATCGCCCATCGCCTGTCGACCATCGAAAAAGCCGACGTGATCCTGGTCATGGATCAGGGGCGCATCGTCGAACGCGGTTCCCACGCCGAATTGCTGGCGCGAAACGGCCATTACGCCCATTTGCACGCCATGCAGTTCGGCGACGGAGAAGAAACCGCCCCGGACGCCGCCGCCCGCGAAAACCACGGAAAAGCCCCCGAGAAAACGGCCCATTCCGGCGAGCGCGGGGAATATCACGCTTTCCCTATTTCCAAATAGGGAGTACGCGCTTTCTATGCTTCTATTTCAATATTGAAAAAATGCCGAGCGCGCCCTTTTTCGGATACTGAAATCCTATAAGAACACCCGACACCTAATACTCACGATTTTGATGCAATCAACCGCGCTTTCCGGTTGCGTTTGACCGTTTGATTGTTTGCCGCAGGGGTGCATCCGCTGCCTACATCCCCTTGCCATGCTTAGTCCGTTCTCCATCATCTTCAGCGGCAAAGCGATAGGTTTCGTCCGCAATGTCATTGGACAGCAAATATTTTCCGTTCGCTGCGGCTATGACGCGCTTCTCCGCGCTCTTGCCTTGCACCGTCCGGTTGGCGTTCTTATAGGGCGAGAGTTTTCCAAACAAGCTCAATTTGTCATAGCGGTAGGTTAATCCCAGTATATGCTCGCCGGGCGTAAGGTATAAAACCATGTTTATCCCTTTGCCGTCAAGCACGGGCCACTCGCCGTCCACCGCATACACCGTAAGCTCGCCTGCCACTTTTCCGCGCAGGATTCGTACCTGAGCCGCATCCCGGTGTCTTTGCAAAAACGCTGCCGCCCGCCGCTTTCGCCGCAAGAGGTATAGAGCCATCGCGGGGATGTATATCACCACCACCGCGAGCAAAAACCACGCCAGAATCGCGTATTGCCCCGTGAACAGTGATGTGATGTCTTTCAACTCCATCACTCTTTGACCAACGCCGTTTCCCAGTCCACCTGCCACGGGTTGCCGCGCAGCTTGCGGTAGGTCTCGTAGATGGTCCGCCGCTCGTAGGCTTAGCCGTCCTCGTCGTCCAGGCGCTCGCCAGCCCACAGGCAGTAGCCCAAAAGGTATCCGCGCATAAAGGAATCCCAGCCAGTGAAAACGCCTTGCAGCTTTTGCCCTGCCTGCCGGCAAAAATCCATCGCCTCATCCCAGGAAAGAAAATCCGCGACATCGCCCATTGCGCTCAGGTAAATGGCGCGCTGCAAATCCCACGCCCACATGCAGCTCTCGCCACCGCCCTTGGCGATGGCGTCGAAGATAGCCCGCTCATCGCTGTCCGCGTCACCGTCAGCGCGTCCGGCATTGAAGACACCTTGCCGCAAGGCCCCCAAATCGTCCTCGGCGAAACTGCCCGCGAACCGCTCGATTGCCTCCTGCATGTCCGCGCCGTCCAAGACCATGCGCTGCGCCTTGTATATTGTGACCGCGCGCCCGCCAATCAGCTTGGGCAGCATGACGAGAAGCTGGCTGCGGTTGTTGATCTGCCAGCTGTCATACAGCACCTCGCGCCAGCCCGCGACATCGTCGGGGTTCTTGTACGCGCCGCCAAAGATGGCGGGATTTTGCTCCCCGGCAATCAGCACGACGGCGTTGCAGGCGTTGAACCACTTCACGGCGTCGGGATAGGCGCGTTTCTCCGCAATGAACGACCATTCACGCTCCAACGCCCGCTCCATCTGTTCCGCAAGACCGGGGAACGTATCGTTTTCAAGCGTGTAATCGTTCTGCTCACCCTGCTCATAATACTCAATGAAGGTTTCGCGGCTGTCCACATCCTCCACGACAGGCTCTTTGATGAATATGCCGATAATGTCGTCCTTAGTGTAAACATCATGCTCGCCGTCAAGCATCGATCTCGATGCGGTCGACATAAAGCGCGACATGGCTTCGCAACTTCTTAAATCCCTTCCTGCGCGGCTTGCCCTCGATTTCAAAGATTAGTGTGTTGCCCATAGTTGATGCTCTCCTTTTCTCTCTGCATGTCTTTACTGCTTTCGGTTGACAAAGATACCGCCTGGTTTCAGGTAAGTGATTTCATAATCGCCCTCCTGGTCGATATGAACAACGCAAGGCCGCCATCCCTGCCGCTGAATATGTAGCGCCACAAAATATAGTACAAACCAAGCCAAAAAACGAGCATACAAAACACCATTTGTCAATACCAAATCGGCGAAAATCGGCGTATTTTACATCTGAAATTGCCCCCCCTTGACGACACACATGGAAGAGCAAATTCCTTGACCACGGCGGACACGGCGGAAGCGAAAGAAAGAATCCGTCATGCCCTTGATCGCCGGAATCCAGGGCGGCGTGCGGAAAATCAAAAACTTTCCGGATTCCGGCGGCCAGTCAGACGACAGCGTTCCCGGCGGCTTCCGCCTCGCCGTGTCAGGCAATGTTCACATAGCATTGTGCTCTGATTATTTTTGTGCCATAAAGTCATTTTGCCAGCGCGAAGAGGAGGCGTGAATGGAAAAGGCGAAAAGAGTTTGTCCGCGCTGTCACAGCGAGAA
>JAIRPF010000186.1 GCA_031257115.1 Accumulibacter sp. | reverse complement strand
CCGAACAGCCGGGTGATCGCCTGGCGCACGATGGTGATGCGGGTCGCGCCGCCGACGAGCAAAAGATCGTCCAGGTCGCGCAGCTTGAAGCGGGAATCGCGCAGGGCGCGCTCGATGGGCGTTCGCAGGCGCTCCAGGAGCGGCGCGGCGCGTTTTGCGAACGCCTCGTTGTCGTATTTCCAGTCAACGGCCCGGTTTTCCCAAACGACCTGGATCTCGGCGGATTGCGCGTCCGAAAGTTTGTGCAGGAGTTTCGTCGCGGCGCTCCGGACGCGGCTCTTGAGTCCGGGCGGCGCCCCGCCGGTCTTCCAGGCTTCGGGCGCGGCTTCTTCCATGAAAACGCCGGCAAGCAGGTCGACGAAATCCTCGCCGCCCAGGAAATTGTCTCCCGCGCTCGCGCGCACTTCCATCACGCCCTCGAAGAATTCCAGCACGGACACGTCGAACGTGCCGCCGCCCAGATCCAGCACGGCGAAACGCGATTCCGCCGCCGCGCCGGACCGGGTTTCGTGAAGCCCGTAAGCGAGCGCGGCGGCGGTCGGTTCGTTCAGCAGCCGCTCGACTTTCAGGCCCGCCAGTTCTCCCGCGGCTCGCGCAGCCAGGCCTCGGCGTCCGCCTTCAGGCTTTTCAGCACCAAGGCGGAAAGCTCCTCCGGGCGGAATCGATGTTTCCCCAGCCGGGCTAGGCGGTCGCTTCCCATGTAACGCTTGAAAGCCGCCGCCGTCCGTCCGGGATGCGTGACCAGCCGCTCCTTCGCCGCCTCGCCGACCAGGTGTTCTCGTCGTCATCCACGCTCACCACCGAAGGCGTCAGGAAACTCCCCAGCGCGTTCGGAATGAGTTCCGCGTGGTCATCCCGCCAGATGCCGACGAGGCTGTTGGTGGTGCCGAGATCGATGCCGATGATCATGATGGGTTCGTTTCCCTGATTGGATCAGACATTGCTTCATTTTTTGTGGCCGCCGCGCCGGGCGCGGCATTCAAATTTATCCCAATTCCCGCAAAGCCTCCACCAGCCGCCGAACGTGTTCCTCGTCATGCGCCGCGCTCAGCGAGACGCGCAGGCGCGCGGTGTCCCTGGGCACGGTGGGCGGGCGGATCGCCGGAACCCACAGGCCGCGCTCGCGGAGCGCCTGGGCGACGTTTACGGTTTCGTGATTGTCGCCGATGACGATCGGCTGGATCGCCGTCGGCGAGGGCATGAGCCGCCAGCGCGCGCCGGAGAGGCCCTCGCGCAGGATGTCGGCCAGCCGCCGCAAATGCTGTCGTCGTGCCTCGCCTTGGCGGATCAGTTCGAGGCTCGCCAGCAGGGCGCAGGCGATGATCGGACTCGCGCCGGTGGTGAAGATGTAAGTGCGCGCGCGTTGCAGGAGCCATTCGATGACCGTTGCCGAGCCGGCGGCGAACGCGCCCGACGCGCCGGCCGCCTTGCCCAGCGTGCCCATGTAGACGACGCGCGGATCGCTGGCGACGCCAAAGTGGCTCAGGCTGCCGCGCCCTTCCTCGCCGAGCACGCCGAAGCCGTGCGCGTCGTCGATCACGAGCCAAGTGTCGAAGCGTTCGGCCAGCCGCAGCAATTGGGGCAGGGGGGCGATGTCGCCGTCCATGCTGAACACGGCGTCGGTGAGAATCAGCTTGCGCTTGGCGTCGCTTGCCGCGAGCCGCCGTTCGAGGTCGTCCAGATCGCCGTGCGGGTAGCGTTCGTGGTCGGCGCGCGAGAGCCGCGCGGCGTCGATCAGCGAGGCGTGGTTGAGCCGGTCGGCGAATATCGCGTCGCCGCGCCCGGCGAGCGCGCCGACAATGCCGAGGTTGGCCATGTAGCCGGTCGAAAAGAGCAGGGCGCGGTCGAAGCCGGTAAACGCGGCGAGCTTCTCTTCCAGCGTTTCGTGCGGCGAAAAATGGCCGCTGACGAGGTGCGACGCGCCGCCGCCGACGCCCCACCGGCGCGCCCCGGCGCACGCGGCATCGATCAACGCCGGGTCGCTGGCAAGGCCCAGGTAGTCGTTGCTGCAAAAGCTGACGAGATCGCGCCCGTCGACGCGGGCGAGCGGGCCGCACGGCGTTTCGAGCACGCGCCGGCGGCGCGCGAGGCCCTCGCGTTCGAGATCGGCCAGCTTGTCTTCGAGTTCGTTCCAGATCATTTGGGGGTACCTTTCACCACGGAGGAATTTGAAAAAGCGATGACCACGAAGGGCACGGAGAAAGCCTTTTACCACAAAAGCACGGAAACACGGAGAAAACCTCGGAGCGTTTTTGAATCAAATACCCGCGAATTTTCCGCCATTTCCGCAAGAGCGGGAATCCAGCGCGTACCTTGCCAGTGCGTGGCGCCGCATCATTGGAGCGCGGGCGGGATGTCCGCGTTCCAAGGGTGGTTCGGTGCAGAAACAAGCCTCCCTCGGGAGGGATGTGTTACACCGAAGGCGTGACGGAAAGAGTTGGGCGGTTAAATCATCAAACACGGATGATCAGACACACAAACGGAAACCCGTCATTCCGGCGCAAGTTGGAATCCAGCCCGCACAGGTTGGAGTGAGTGAAGCGAACCCCAACACATCGCCCACACATTTCTGCAATTTTTTGGCATGGACAGGCGACGAGTGAGCGAGGAAAATCAAAACGCAAGCAGACGGGCAATTGTGCTCAAGCGTTGGGGTTCGCTTTGCTCGCCCCAAGCGATGCGAACTTTCTTCACCTTTGATTTGATCGCCCCCTTTGTTTTGATGTCGGCAAAAATCACGGCCGTTCCTTTTCTCGCGGGAGACCGACGAGGAAGAGACGTGTGAAAATGAATGGCCCGACGAAAAACGTTCCTGGGCGTCGGAAAACTGTGAAAGGATGACGTCATGCGCGCCGTTGAAACCGGGAAGAAGCCCGTTCTTTCGGCCGAAATTTTTGTGATTCCGATCGAGGCGGATCGGTTTCTCGTTTACGCGCCGCTGCGCCGCGCCGCGTTCGTCGGCAATGCCGGCGCCGTGAATTTTCTTGCCGATCTTCGGGAAGGTCGGGGGGATTCCGGCGCGGGCCATGACGGCGAGATGATCGAATTCCTGCGCCGCCTGGAAATCGTGGATGCCGGGCCGGAAACGCCGCCGCTCGCCGTTTTTTCCGATGATCCCAATCCCGTCTCCGTCACGCTTTTCCTGACCACCGCCTGCAATCTGCGCTGCGCGTACTGCTACGCCGCCGCCGGGGAGGGCGCGGCGCGGCACATGCCGCCGGAATTGGCGCGGCGCGGCGTCGATTTCGTCGTCGGCAACGCGCTTGCGCGCGGCGAGGATCATTTCGAGATCAATTTCCACGGCGGCGGCGAACCGACGCGCAACTGGCCGACGCTGACGAAAACGCTCGCTCATGCCCGCCGCCTGGCCGACGCGCATGAGCTGCGTCTGACCGCGTACCTGGCGACCAACGCCGTCCTTTCCGCGAAGCGGCTCGACTGGGTCGTCGCCAACCTGCATGGGGCGAGCGTTTCCTGCGACGGACCGCCGGAAGTGCATGACGCCAACCGCGTCACTCCCGGCGGAAAAGGTTCCAGCGCCAGCGTGATCCGTACCCTGCGGCGGTTCGACGCGGAGGATTTCCCCTATGGCATCCGCATGACCGTCACCGCCGACGCGATTCCCCGGCTGGCCGATTCCGTCGAATACCTCTGCGCCAATTTCCGTCCGGGGCAGATACAGGCGGAACCGGCGTACCCGATCGGGCGCGGGGCGGGCGCGGCGTCGGCGGAGACGGCGGCCTTCGTCGCCGCTTTTCGCGAGGCTCAGGGAAGAGCGCGCCGGCATGGGCGCGAACTCACGTTTTCCGGCGCGCGCGTGGGCACGCTGACCAATCATTTCTGCGCGGCGACGCAAGACCTGTTCGCGCTCACGCCCGACGGCTCGGTTTCGTCCTGCTACGAGGTTTTCGAGGAATCCAGTCCGCGCGCGAAAATTTTTCTCTACGGCGCGTCCGCCGGCGCGGGCGGAGGCTGGCGTTTCGACCGCGAGAAACTCGCTTTCCTGCGCCGGCAGTCCGTGGACAGGCGCGCCCATTGCGCGGGCTGCTTCGCCCGCTGGTCATGCGGCGGCGACTGCTATCACAAGGCGCTCACCGTCCATGACGATGGCGAATTCGCGGGAACGGATCGCTGCGACATCATCCGCGAGCTGACCAGGGATCAGATACTGGCGCGCATCGCCGACAGCGGCGGCGTGTTCTGGCACGAGCCGCCCGAACGAATCGCCGCCGAAGGCTGCGCCTGTGTTTCCTGCGGCGACGAAGGGCGTATCATGACCGGGCGCGGCGTGAAAAAGCCGGACCGCGGTTGCGTATGAGGCGCTGAATCCGAAGGATTTTACCGCCGTGGTTCTGGAAAGATTCCAGGATGGCAAAAGCGAGGGAGCGGTTGAAATTACGGATCGGCACGGCATCGAAAAAGCTCTTCCGCCATCGAGAATATGGAGCGAAAAAGTATCGCAAGGCTCGAATACGGATACGCCCTCGTCGCGGACGTATATGAAAATCTCGCTTCATTCGGAAAAATCGGAGGTGCGACACCTGTTCCTTTACAAAAAGGACAACTCGCGCTACATCGAGGAACCGCGATCCGGGATTTACAAGGCAGACTCATTTTGTCAAGAAAGGATTCACGATCTGTGGCGCGACACGCTCTATGTCAGGGTGTTTGGCGGCATGATGGCGACGGGGAAGTTTGTGTTGCCGAAGAATTCCACCGGCAAAAACAAGGCCGCCGCCCTGTTCAAGGACAGGGACGGCAATGAAACGGGGTACTTCCACATGCTGCCCGAAAAGATGAAGGCGGCGTCCCCGGCCGACGCGCGATACCTGGTTTACGGCGCTTACGGAAAAGTATCGATTGGCAAATACAACAAACTGGGCGATGACAGGCTCGATCCATTTGTCAAAAGAGCTGCCGCCTACAGAATCACCGAATCCGTGTCCATATACGATCTTTCATCCGGCCGGACGATCGCGGAAAAACTTTTGCCGGAAGCGATCCGCCGGAGAAAATCCATGGATCGAATCGGTACTGGATGGGGCATGGCGCCACGGACCGATAGACCGCCTGGGGCGCGCGAAGCGAAATTCAACATCTTCATGACGGCGAGAAGCAAAAAACTTCAAAAATTTTTTCTCCGCGCCCTCCGTGGTCAAAGTTTTTGACTTTTGTCGTGATCGTTGCGCCGTTGTGGTTAAACTCTCATCCTTCTCGATGAGCAAAATTGGGGAAAATCATGAAAATACCGCGCTTCGAACTGGTTCGCGTCCATGAGGATGGCACGCGGGAAGAGCCGCGAATCGTCCCGGTGACGGGGCTGCCGTGGGACGTGGAGACCGACCGGCGCGGCTTTCTCGGCGCGGCGATCATGGCCGGAGTCGCGCTGATGCCGAGCGCGGACGCCGAGGCGAAACCTCCGAAACCGCCGCGCGGCGCGGCGGCGAAGAAGAAGGAAGACGTCCCGCCGGCGGCGGCCTCCGATCCCTGCAAGAATTCCAGGGCGCATAAAAATTACATCGGCGATCTGGTCATCAGCCCCGACGGGAAACGGCTGGTATCCATCGCGCTCAATGACGCCGCCATCAAATTGTGGCGTCTGCCGGACGGGGCGCTCGTCAAAACGCTGGACGGTCATCGGAAGGGCCGCGTGGAATACGTTGCCATCAGCCCCGACGGGAAATGGCTGGCGTCGGGAGGCGACGATTCGCTCAAGTTATGGGGCCTGCCGGACGGCGCGCCGGTGAAAATACTGAGGAATTTCAGCGCGGAATGCGTTGCCTTCAGTCCGGACGGGAAACTGTTGGCGGATGGGACGGGGAACGGCCGCATCAATTTGTGGAGCCTGCCGGACGGCGCGCTGATGAAGACGCTGAAAGCGCATGAGTCCAACGTGTATTCCGTCGCCATCGGCCCGGATGGAAAACTGCTGGCGTCCGGAGGCGAGGACAAGGCCGTCAAGCTGTGGAGCCTGCCGGACGGCGCGCCGATGGATTCACTGAAAGCGCCTGGGAACGAAACGGGTTTCGTCGCCATCACCCCGGACGGAAAACTGCTGATGGCGAGAGACGGCGGCCACAACGTCCGTCTGTGGAGCTTGCAGCCAAGAACCAGGCTGTGGGGACTCTGGACGGACCACGAGTTGCTGGCGACGTTCCAGGCGCAAGGTGGACGGCAAATCTTCGCCATCGCCCCGGATGGAAAGCTGCTGGCGGCGGGAGACCTGGCCGTGCCCACGGACATCGAGCTATGGCGCTTGCCGGACGGCGCGTCCGTGAAAAGACTGGAAGGTCACAAGAAAAGCCTGCGTTCCCTTGCCATCGCCCCGGACGGGAAACTGTTGGCGTCGGGGAGCGTCGACAACACCATCCGGTTGTGGCGCCTGCCGGACGGCCAACCGCTGGGAACGCTGGAAGGCCATGATCGCCCCGTGGGCGTCGTCGCCATCAGCCCGGACGGCAAATTGCTGGCGTCGGGCGACGATGGCGGCTCGATCCGCCTGTGGAGCCTGCCCGACGGGAAACCCATCGCCTGCCTGATCGACCTCGACGCCTCTCCCGAACAGGCGAAAGGCGCGACCCACACGGTCAAGGACGCCGTCACCGGGCAGATCGTCACTTACACCCTGCCCTGCGGCTCGCCCATCCCGCCGGGCGCGACCTGCACCTGCAACTGCGTTCCGGGCAGCATCAAACCTCCGGTGGTACCGCGGAGCGGCGGCGGCAGCGGCTACTCGCGTTCCACCACCTCCCGGACGATCTGCGTCTGCATGGCCGTCCGTTGCCGCTGATGAAAAACGGGATCACTCCCTGCCGCAGCACTGCTTGAATTTTCTGCCGCTGCCGCAGGGGCACGGGTCGTTGCGGCCGACCTTGGGTGCGTCGTTGCGGATCGTTCCGGCGCCGCGCCAGCCCAGCCAGAAACGGTAAATGTCGGTCACCGCCCGCGGCAGGTCGTCCTCGCATTCCTGCTCGATTCCGGCGCGCTCGTCTCCTTCGGGCCACGCTTCGCCGTGTTCCTTCGCGGCGGCCTCGGCCTCGCCGGTGAGCACCATCAGCGGGAAAAGGCGCTCGTCCAGATAGTCGGCCTGCGCCTCGGCGTCCTCGCCGCCGTCTTCCTCGATACACTCGAACCAATCCTCGGCGGCCTGGTCCACCCCCGCCAGATAAGCCTGGCACCACGGCTGATAGTCGCTCCGGCCCTCGCCGCCGTCCTTCGGGTACAACAGCAATACCGGCGGTTCGCCGGCGGCGAGGTTCGCGGCGAGCGCCTCGGCGAATTTCCGGATCAATCCGGCGGCCTCGCGCCCGGTCTCGCTGTCGGCGGCGTCCTCGCCGCCCAGGATGTCGGCCAGGCGGTCGTCCTCGTCGATGGGCCGGGGGCCGGCGAGCGCGGCGCACAGATAGCCCTGGATTTCGTCCAGGCGCATGGCTTCTTCCAGCGCGGGATCGTCGAGCAGTTCTTCCAGGCGGTCGAGCTGCCGGTCGTCGAATAAGGCTTGCGGAGTGACTTGATCGGGCATGGCGTTCATCCTCCTACGCTGGTTTGGGTCGGAAATTCCGTCAGCTCGACTCTCGGTTCGGGCTTCCAGCCCTTTTTGCGATGTTCGGCGACGACGGTGGTGAAAATGCCGCCGCGCACGAAAAACCGGGCGGTGACGCGCATGAAGCGGGGTTTGACGGCTTTCGCCAAGTCGTCGAGGATGCGGTTGGCGACGGCTTCGTGAAAACAGCCTTCGTCGCGGAACGACCAGATGTAGAGCTTCAGGCTCTTCAGTTCGACGCAGGTTTTTTCCGGGATGTAGTCGAGCGTCAGCGCGGCGAAGTCGGGCTGCCCCGTTTTCGGGCACAGGCAGGTGAATTCGGGGATTTCCATGTGGATAAGGAAATCGCGCCGCGGCGCCGGATTCGGGAAAGTGTCGAGCGTCCTGGAAGGCTGGGTCGTCATGATGCGAGCGGTCGGATCGAACAAGGTGCTATTATAGGCGTCCGACATCCTCATCGCTCGATCAACACGAATTCACGCGGCCTTTCCGGGCCGCGTCCTGCTTGATGCGCCTGACCAAGCTCAAACTCGCCGGATTCAAATCCTTCGTCGACCCGACGACCCTTGCCCTGCCGGGGCAGCTGGTCGGCGTGGTCGGCCCGAACGGCTGCGGCAAATCCAACGTGATCGACGCCGTGCGCTGGGTGCTCGGCGAATCGAAGGCGTCCGAACTGCGCGGCGAGTCGATGCAGGACGTGATCTTCAACGGCTCCGGCGCGCGCAAGGCCGTCTCGCGCGCGTCGGTGGAACTCATTTTCGACAACTCGCTCGGCCGCATCGCCGGGCAGTGGTCGCAATACGCCGAGCTGGCGGTGAAGAGGGTGCTCACCCGCAACGGGCAGTCCGAGTATTTCATCAACAACCTGCAGGTGCGGCGCAAGGACATCACCGATCTTTTCCTGGGAACCGGCTTGGGGCCGCGCGCCTACGCCATCATCGGGCAGGGCACCATTTCGCGCGTCATCGAGGCGCGCCCGGACGAACTGCGCGTCTTTCTGGAAGAGGCGGCGGGCGTCACCAAATACAAGGATCGGCGCAAGGAAACCGAGGGGCGCCTCGCGGACGCGCGGGAGAATCTGGCGCGCGTCGAGGACGTTCGCGCCGAACTCGGCGCGCGGATGGAACATCTGGAGGTCCAAGCGGTCGCCGCCCGCGAGTACAAGGATTTCGAGGAACGAAAGACGCGCAAGCAGCATTTGCTCTGGCTCTTCCGGCGCAACGAGGCGCGGGCCGAACACGAGCGGCTCGGCAAGGAAATCGAGGCGGAAAACAACAGGCTCGAAGGGCAAATCGCCGCGCTGCGCGAGACCGAGGCCCGCCTGGAAGAGGCGCGCGAGCATCAATCGGTGATGAATGAGGGCGTGGAATCGGCCAACAGCGCGAGATACGAGGCCAATATCGAGGTCTCGCGGCTGGAAGGGGAAATCCGTCTCCGGGACGAATTGCAGAAGGAATACAGGAATCGGCTGGAGCAGCTGCGCGACGACAGATCGCGCCGGCAAAGAGAAGCAGGGGAGGCCGAATCCGACCATGCGCGCTGGCGGGAATTGCTGCGGCTCGCCGACGAGCGCGTCGAACAGGCCGAAATGCTGCTGGCGGCGCGGAAGGAGGATTCATCGCTGGCCGAGGCGGCGGAGGCGGCGGCGCGAGACGAGGTCGGCCGCTGGCAGGGCGAGGCGGCGGAGGCCGACAAGAAACGGCAGGTCGAGATCGCCCACCGCGACAACGCGCGGCGTTCGGCGCACGGCCTCGCCGCGCAGCGGGAGAGTTTGCGGCGGGAACGCGAAGCCATGCCCGCGCCGGACGACGCCGAATACGAAAGCAAGCGGGAGAAGCTCGGTGAACTGCGCGAACGCATCGCCGAGGCGCAGGAGGATGTGACGCGGCGGCAGCAGGAATTGCCGGACTTCGACCGGCAGCGCCGCGAGGCGCTGGACTCGGCGCAGCAGGCGCAAAAGGAGCGCGCCGAGGAAAACGCCCGGCTCGTCGCCCTGGAGCAGTTGCAGCGGCGCGTGCAGAGCGACGGCAAGCTCGCCGACTGGCTGCGCCGGCGGGGGATCGACGCGCGCCGGCCGCTGTGGAAATCGCTGCACGTCGAGGCGGGCTGGGAAAACGCCGTCGAGGCGGTGCTGCGCGAACGCCTGAACGCCTTGCCGGCGGAGACCGCCGATCCGGCGTGGGGCGACGACCGCCCCGGCGCCCGGCTGACGCTGCTGCTGCCGCGGGAAGCCGCGGCGAAACCCGGCAGCGACGGTCTGCGCGCGCGCATCCGCTGCGACGACGCGCAACTGTCGGCGGCGCTCGACGACTGGCTGGACGGCGTTTCGACCGCGCCGGGCCTCGCCGCCGCGCTCGAAGCGCGCGAGAACCTCGCGCCGGGTCATTGCCGCGTGACGCCCGGCGGCGACGTCGTGACGCGGCAGGGCGTCACGCTGTTCGCGCCGGACGCCGCCGAACACGGCGTGCTCGAAAGGCAGCGCGAAATCGAAAAGCTCGGCGAGACCATCGCCGGACTCGACGAGCGGGTCGAACGGGAACAGGCGCGGCTCGCCGAAACCGAATCGCGCCTGACGGATGCCCAGGACGCGCTGGAAGAGGCGCGCGGCGCGCTCGACCGATCGAAGGATGAGGCGAGCGTCATCGAGCGCGAGGCGCTGAGGCTGCAACAGATGATCGAACGCCTCCGCGAGCGGCAGGCGCAAACCGACGCCCGTCTGGAAGAGATCGCGGTCGACGAGGCGGAAGAAAGAGAACGGCAGTTCGCCGCCGAGCAGGCGATCGAAGAACACGACGCGAAAATCGCGGAACTCCGGCGGTCGATGAGCGAGGCGCGGGCGCGCCTGGAGGAAGCCGGACGCGCCCTGCGCGACGTGCGCGACCGGGCCACGAGAGCCGAGGTCGATCTGGTCAATGCGCGGAACAGCCAACGCGAATGCCGGGACAAGATCGAGGAAGCCGCCGACAAACGCAAGGTCGCGCTCGATGAAATCGGGCGCATCGACCAGGAATCGGCGGCGTGCGAAGAGACCGCGGCCGCGAGGCGGGCCGAGGATTTCGAAGCGGACTTGCAGGCGGCGCTTGAACGGCAGACCGCGTGCGAACACGCGCTGGCGGCGGCGCGCGACGCGCAGGCGGAGGCCGACGGCAAGGCCAAGGAGCTGGACGAGGAGCGCCAAAAGATCAATTTTGCGATCGATCCCCTGCGCAAGGCGATCGACGATCTCAAGCCCAGAGCGAACGCCGCCGAGTTCAACGCCGCGCAGTACGCCGCGCAGCTCGAAGAGGCCAGGGCGGACGAGGCCGCGCTCGCGCCGGAACTCGCCGGAGCGCGGCCGGGCGCGTTGCAGAAAGCGATCGCCGAATTGCAGGCTTCGATCGAGGCGCTGGGCGACGTCAACCTCGCGGCGCTCGGCGAGCTTGAAACGGCGCGCGAACGCAAGAACGCGCTCGACGCGCAGTCGGAAGATCTCACGCGCGCCATGGAAACGCTGGAGAGCGCCATCCAGCGCATCGACCGCGAAACGCGCGAGAAGCTGCGTTCGACCTACGACGCGGTAAACAAGAGTTTCGGCGAACTGTTCCCGATCCTTTTCGGCGGCGGCGAGGCGCGGCTCATCATGACCGGCGACGAGATCCTCGATGCCGGCGTGGAGGTCATGGCGCAACCGCCGGGCAAGAAGAATTCGACGATCCACCTGCTCTCCGGCGGCGAAAAGGCGTTGACCGCGATCGCCCTGGTGTTTGCGCTGTTCCAGCTCAATCCCGCGCCGTTCTGCCTGCTTGACGAAGTGGACGCGCCGCTGGACGATACCAACACGGAGCGTTTCTGCGCCATGGTGCGGCGCATGTCGGCCAACACGCAGTTTCTTTTCATCAGTCACAACAAGATCGCCATGGAAATGGCGCAGCAATTGGTGGGCGTCACGATGCAGGAGTCCGGCGTCTCGCGCATCGTCGAAGTCGACATGGAAGAGGCGTTGCGCCTGCGCGAACAAATCGTTTAGGACGACGAAAATGACCGAATTGCAGATGGGTTTGATCGGCCTCGGCGCCATCGCCGTGGTGGGTGTGCTGGCCTACAACAAATGGCAGGAAGCGCGCCAGAGGAAACAGGTGGAAAGCGCGTTGCACGCCGCCCACCCCGACGTCCTGATTGATGGCGGGAGCCGGAAAGACGCGGCGGCCGGAGAGGAAGACGGAGGCGCGGACGGAAATGCGGGCGGCCCCAAGGAAACGGCCGCGCCGCCGGTGGGCGAAATTCCCTCGGCGGGCACGGAGGGGCGGCGCGAACCCGTGCTGACCTTCCCGCCGGACGCGCCAGCCCCGGAGCCATCGGGTCCATCACTGCCGCCGGTTTCCACGGAGCCGTCCGCGCCGCCGGTGGAAGACCGCTTTCTTTCGCCGCGCGTAGACTTCATCGCCGCCATCGATACTGTCGAACCGGTTCCGGAACAGCGCATCGTCGACGCGCCGAGGGCGGCGCTCGCCCGTCTGCGCAAGCCGGTGCGCTGGATCGGCTACGACGAGGCGTCCGGCGAATGGCGGCTGATTTCCGGACGGCAGGGCGGCGAATACCGGCACATCCGCGCCGGCCTGCAACTCGTCGACCGCCAAGGGCTGGTCAACGGGGACGATCTGGCGGTCTTCGCCGCGGCCATGCAGGACTTGGCCGAGCAGCTGACGGGCATCGCCGAGCTTCCCCCGTGGCAGAACGCGCTGGACGCCGCGGTGGAACTCGACCAGTTTTGCGCCGGTGTCGACATCCAGATCGGCATCAACGTGGTCAGCCAGGGGCAGGCGTTCGCCGGCACCAAACTGCGCGCCCTGGCCGAATCGGCGGGCATGGCGATCGAGGAGGACGGACGCTTCGCGCGCCGCGACGACGACGGAAACCTGCTCTTCGCGCTGCTCAACCAGGAGGCGGCGGCCTTCTCGGCCGAGACGATGCGCGCGATGAGCACGCACGGCCTGACTTTTCTGCTCGACGTGCCGAACGTGGCGCACGGCGAGCGCGCCTTCAACCAGATGATCGAACTGGCGCGACGCTTCGCCGAAGTGCTGCGCGGCGAACTGGTCGACGACAACCGCCGTCCACTGTCCGACGCGGCGCTCGAACCGATCCGCCGGCAGATCGTCCAATACCAGGCGATGCTCGCGGCCCAGCACTTGCCGGCGGGCAGCCCGCTGACGCGGCGCCTGTTTTCGTGAAGCTCGTGGAAAAGCGGGGCGTTTTCGACCGCGACGACGCGACGGAAGGCAAAAGCGGAAAACATTGACCACGAAGGGCACGACGGAAAGCGAAAGAAAGAAACCGTCGCGCCGGCGCAAGCGAGAATCAACCACCCGCGCATTTCCGTCATTTTCCTGACAAGCGGGAATCCCGGCCCAGTGTCGTCTCCGCCGCTTCCGTCACCGCCGCCATTCCCGCGAACGCGTGAATCCGGGAACCTGCCTTCCGGCGTGAAGCGCCGCAAGTCAAGCCTGTAAGCAAGCTGGTAATTTGGCGGCGCGTTTCGCGTCAGGAAAATACGTTCCTGGATTCCAGGCTTATGCTGGAATGATGGTGTTTCGATGGCGTCTCCGTCGTCCTCGTCCTTTCTCTTTTCCCCGTCATGCCGGCGGAAGCCACTACCCCATTCACGTTGCCGGAGCGAGCCTCCCTTCTGAGGGAGGCTTGGCTCGCGGCGCTTTATGCCAGCGGTTTTTCCGGGGGCGAAAACCTTTTGTCCTGCCGCATGGCGTCTGCTTTTTCGCTTTTCACGTGACGCATGGAGTTAAACCGAAAACGCTCCAAGGATTCGGGCTTTTCTTCGTGTTCTCCATGTCCTTCGCGGCTGACGTTTTTGCTTTTCGCCGCGCCCGTCGTGGTCGAAAGCCCCGTCTTTTTCCGTCCTCCGGTTTTTTCCGGGTTCATCAGGCAAAATAGCGGGATGAAAACCATCGCGTTCCCTTGGCGCGCATTCTTCCGGGCTTTCGCGCCGTGTCTGGTCATCGCGTGCTCGCCGGCCGCGTCCGCGCAGCAGGCGAACGCGCCGCTTCTCCGGGTCGTCGAGGATTATCTGCGCGCGCAAATCCAGGGAATTCCGGGAAAAACGAGCTACCGCGTCACGCCGCCCGATCCGCGCACCCGGCTCGCCCGCTGCGACGCCTACGAGCCTTTCCAGCCGCCCGGCGCTCCGGCATGGGGAAAAACCACCGTCGGCGTGCGTTGCCTGGGGCCGGCTTCCTGGACGATCTACGTTCAAGTCCGGATCAACGTGCAAGCCCAATACCTCGTCGCGGCGCGTCCCCTCGCCGCCGGCCAGATCATCGGCCCAGGCGATTTCGTCGTCCGGGACGGCGACCTCGGCGCGCTCCCCGCCGCGATCCTGATGGACGCCGGTCAGGCAATCGGCAGGACGGTCCGGATCGGGATCGCCGCCGGGCAGCCGCTGCGCGGCGATCAGTTGGTGATGCCCTGGGCGGTGCAGCAGGGGCAGACGGTCAAGACCCTGTCCCGTGGCGAGGGGTTCAGCGTCAGCGGTGAAGGCAGGGCGCTGAACAACGCGCAGGAGGGACAGGTCGTCCAGGTCCGGACGCCTTCCGGGCAGACGGTCAGCGGCATCGCCCGGCCCGGCGGCGTGGTCGAAATAACGTATTGACCGGCCACGCCGCGCGCAACGGGCGCGGCGAAAGGCAAGGGCGAAAAACGGCTGACCACGGTGGGCGCGGCAAAAAACAATGTCGAGAGAAATCCTCGCCATTCTGGCGGAAGCCGGAATCCTGGGGTTTGTGTTTTCCGGCCGTCATTTCGGATACCGGCTCATTCAGTTTTGCAATGAATGCCCCCGCCGCAAGCGGCGGGGAATGCGCCCGGACGAATTCAGGGAAACGACACTAGCGCGCTTTCGATTCAAGTGATGACCGTTCCATTTCTTCGTCAGTCCCTTGATGAGCTGGAATCCAGGGCGCACATCAAACACTCGCGTCTGAAATTCAACCGCCCGACTCCTTCCGACTCGCGGCTTTGCCGCGAGTCACCTCCCTCAGGAGGGAGGCTTGGCTTGCGGCGCCTTGCGCCGGAAGGTACGCGCTGGATTCCCGCTTTCGCGGGAATGACGGGAGTTTGCAGGCGGTTGATTCAAAGGTGCTCTGGAGTGCCTTTCGGCCATTTTTTATAACGCAAGCCGAGCATTTTTCGGAAAACCCGTGGGGCAAGCGTCCTCGCGCGCGGACCGTCCGTTTCCCGAACGTCATTCGTTGCCCGCCATGAGCAACCGGGATGCCTCAGCCCCTTTCGCGCGAAGCGCGCTGAATAAACCTCATTCTTGAGGGAAGTGGCCTACGGCGGAAGCGCGGGCCGGAAGGAGTCAAGCGGTCGGAAAAGGGGCAAACGGGGAGATTTTCCATGCCGTTTCAGGAACCCGAACCGCCCAACTCCCTCCGTCACACCTTCAGCGCGACGCTTGTCCTCGACAATGAGGCCTGGCTTGCGGCGCTTTGCGCCGGTGGCTTTTCCGGGGACGAATGTCATTTGCTTCGCATGACGTTCGCTTTTCACATAACCATATGGGATTGGAGCAATTTCGCTTTGAAATTGCTCTGGCGGCGGAACGGGATACCGCCGTCCATCACGAAAGCGCAAGCGCAATTTACTCGTGACCTTCCACGCCGAAGCGAGCGGAGTAATAAAGAGCGGCTTGTAAAAACTCAAGGCTGACTTGCTCTAAACCGAAACCGCCCTAGCGCCGGCCGGCCGTGCCTCCGGGACGGCGCTCGTATCCGCCGCGTTCGACCCGCGACGGCATCTCGCGCCTCTCGTTACCCTGTTCCCGCGGGCGATGGATCTCGCGCGGGCGGGTGGTCGGGCGCTCGCGCGCCGCGGGCGGCGCGGTTCGCGTTTCCGCCGTGCCACGCGACGGCATGGGCGTCGGAGCGAACGTGCGCGGCGCGCTCTCGCGCCTTTCACGGAAATCCGGAAAAGATTCGGGCACACGCCGGGGCGGCCTTTCGACGCGCGGCGTTGGCATGGGATACGGCGTGACACCGGATTCCGGCCGGTCGCGGCGGCCTTGCGCTCCGTCCGGTGGGCTTGGCCGGGGCCTTTGGAGAGGCGCGTCCGCGCTTCGCAACCGGCCAATCTCCGCAGCGCGGCGCGGCGTTTCCGGGACGGCGCGACCGTGAGAATCACGGGCGTCGCCCGGACGCGGCACGACGCGCGCGCCGGGGCGGCGATGGCCGAAAGCGTCGGCCGGGGCGGCGCTCACGGCGCGGGGTTCGTCGCGGTGGATGAAAGGAGTCTGCCGCATCACGTCGCGCGGGCGGGCGACGATGTCGCCGACGTTCCCGATGCGCGCGACATGGGGCGCATTGACGAGGCGGACGTGCGCGGGGCTGGCGCGATAGAAAGGCACGTAGACTTCGCGCGGCGCCAGCGGGAACCAGCCGGTCGGCGGAACCGGTGCGACGCCCGATGAAACGCCGCCGGGCGCGCCGATCCAGCCGACGAGCGCCGGCGCGTAAACCGGACGCGCGCCGCGAATTCCCGGCGACCAGGCCCAGGAACCGCGAACGCGCACCCAACGTCCGTAGTGGAAGGGCGCGAAACCCCACGGCTCGCGGCCGATCCAGGTCCAGCCCCAGGGCGCGATCCACGCCCATTGGCCGTCGCGATAGGGCGCCCAGTCGTCACCGACCGCGCGCGGAAACCACACCGCGCCATAATCCGGCGTCTCCGACCAGTCGCCGTGGGCGTCCAGATCCCGCGCGCCGGTCATTTCGGGAGAGACGTAGCGGGACGGCGCGGAATCGGCCTGGCGCTGGTCGCGCGCCGCGCTCCACTGGGCGAATTCGTCGCGGACGCCCTGCGCCACGCGATAGCCGCCGTCGCGCCACACGCGGGCGCTTTCTCCGGCGTCGATGTCGAACGCCTCGTTCCGGCCATCGAAGCGCAATGCGCCGAAATACGCGGTTGCCGTGACACCCGCGCCGTCCTCGTCGAAACGGTAGATGCCGGCGGCGCGCGGGAGAAAGCGCCCTGACGCGGTTTCGAGGACGAAATCGCGCCAGGCGTCCTCGGTGGGCAGCTTGACGATGAGGCGGCCGGTTTCGAGCAGAACGCGCACGCGCTCGTCATCGATGTCGCTGAACTTGACGACGGCGCCGCCGTCCAAGCGCAAGGTCATGGCGCCGATTTCGATTTCGGCGCGGCCGGCGGCTATCGTCACGCCGTCGCCGCTGGTCAGCGGCCGGTTGAGCAGAGCCACGCCGCCCTGACCGGCACTCGTATCGTCCAGATAGACGTCGCCGGAAATCCACGCGATGCGTCCGACGCGGCCGGGCGGATCGCCTTGGGCGCAAACCGGCAGGGCGAGCGTCGCGGCCAGCAGCGCCAGCAGCAGGCTACGTCCGCGGCGCAAGGGAATGAAGAAATCGGGCATGTGAAAATTCATCCTGTTCCGTAAGTTCGGCAAGAATACCGGCGCGTTCCCGGCCTGGCGCGCTTCGGAAACACTTTGTTGCACTTGCGTGAAACAGGAAACAAAAAACCCTGGAAAGCCAGGGATGTGGCCGGACAGCGCGCGAAAGAGCCTGGAGCCACGATCGAAACCAGCGCGCCGGGTTGGAAATTTACACGATGAATGAAGCCTTGCATGGCTTCCTGTCGCAGGATTGGAGGCGTGAGGAAGCGATGGGCAAGCCGAGGGCGAGATCGACATGACGAAGTGGAACGGCTCGGCCGTCTGATCCAGGCACTCCACGGCAAGGCATCGTGAAAACCTCCGCCGGCGGCGCTGGCGGAGGTTTTTTTCATCGGCGCGCGAGCGGTTCGGCGCGAAGCGCCGTCAACCAAATCCTTCCTCTTGAGGGGGGCGCGGCAAGGCCGCGAGACGGAAGGAGTTTGGCGGTCGAATTACCAAACGCGGGCAAACAAAAAACCATCTCCCCCGATCGCCGAAATCCAGTCCGTTCATCAAACATTCTCACCTGATATCCAACCGTCTGACTCCTTCCGACTCGCGGCTTTGCCGCGAGCCACCTTCCTCAAGCGGGAGACTTTTCGTGCGCGGTGCTCCGCGCGGGGGATACGCCTGAACGGGATTCAAAAAAGCAAAAACCCCGACCCCATCGGCGCGAACCGGTAGGGCCGGGGCTTTCTTTCGCTTTTCGCCGTATCCGCCGCGGCGCCCGCCGAGGCGATTGCTAGGAAGCGGCGCGTCAATAGTGGTAGGCCGTTTCGCCGTGCGAGGTGATGTCCAGGCCTTCGCGCTCCTCTTCTTCCGGTACGCGCAGGCCGATGAGCTTGTCGACCAGCTTGTAGACGGCCAGGGAGACCACGCCCGACCAGACGACCGCCACGGCCACGCCCCATAGCTGGCTGACGACCTGGGCGGCCATGTCGTATTCGCCGACGGCGTTGGTGACGTAGTCGTAGACGCCGCTCCCGCCGAGCGCCGGATCGCAGAACACGCCGGTGAGGAGGGCGCCGAGGATACCGCCGACGCCGTGCACGCCGAACACGTCGAGCGCGTCATCCGCGCCGAGCATCCGTTTCAGGCCGTTGACGCCCCACAGACAGACGACACCCGCCAGCAGGCCGATGACGGCGGCGCCGGCCACGCCGACGAAGCCGGCGGCCGGCGTGACCGCCACGAGGCCGGCCACCGCGCCGGAGGCCGCGCCGAGCATCGAGGGCTTGCCCTTCAGCATCCATTCGACGGACATCCAGGAGAGCGTCGCGCAGGCCGTCGCCATCCAGGTGTTGACCATCGCCAGACCCGCGCCGCCGTTGGCTTCGAGTCCGGAGCCGGCGTTGAAGCCGAACCAGCCGATCCACAGCAGCGAAGCGCCGATCATGGTAAAGGTCAGGCTATGCGGCGCCATCGATTCGCGCCCGAAGCCGATCCGCTTGCCGATCACCATCGACCCAACCAGGCCCGCCACGGCGGCGTTGATGTGCACCACGGTGCCGCCGGCGAAATCGAGCGCGCCTTTCTGGAACAGGAAGCCGGCCGTTCGGGTCGCCGCCTCGGCGGCATCGGCGTCGACGTAGGCGTCCGGACCCGCCCAGTACCACACCATGTGCGCCATGGGCAGATAGGCGAAGCTGAACCAGAGCGCGATGAACAGCAGAACCGCGGAAAAACGGGCGCGCTCGGCGAAAGCGCCGACGACCAGCACCGCGGTGATGGCCGCGAAAGCACCCTGGAAGGCGACGAAAGTGAATTCGGCGATATAGACGCCCTTGCTGAACGTGCCGCCCAGCGAATCCGGCGTGACGCCTTGCAGAAAGAGCTTGTCGAACGCCCCGTAAAAATCGCCGCCCTCGGTAAAGGCCAGCGAATAGCCGTAGACCACCCAGAGCACGGTTATCAGCGCAAAGATCACGAAAACCTGCATCAGGATCGACAGCATGTTTTTCGTGCGCACCAGCCCGCCGTAGAACAGGGCCAGACCGGGGATCGACATGAGCATGACCAGCGTCGCGCAGACCAGTATCCAGGCGTTGTCGGCCTTGCTCACGCTGGCCACATCGCCGGCCCAGGCCGCGCCGCCGAAAGCCAGGCCGCCCAGCAGGGCCGGCAGGATGAACGAACGTTTCATGAGACTCTCCTTCACAGGGCATCCTCGCCGGTTTCGCCGGTGCGGATGCGGATGACTTGTTCGAGATTGGAAACGAAAACCTTTCCGTCGCCGACCTTGCCGGTTCCCGCCGATTTCTCGATGGTTTCGATGGCCTGATCGAGGATGCCGTCGACGATCGCGGCCTCGATCTTCACCTTGGGCAGGAAGTCGACGACGTATTCGGCGCCCCGGTAGAGTTCGGTATGTCCTTTTTGCCGGCCGAAACCCTTGACCTCGGTCACGGTGATGCCCTGTACGCCGATGGCGGACAACGCTTCACGGACTTCGTCGAGCTTGAACGGCTTGATGATGGCGGTAAGCATTTTCATGATGCGCTCCTTTTGGAATGCGATCCGGATTCGAGAAGGCATCAAGCATCAATCATGCCAAGGAGAAAAACCTTGCTTTTGTCCAACCACGGCCCGGTTTCACCGCCCCCGCCGCCACGCAACGCACAACACTGGCGCACAAAAGAGGCGGAAACGCACCAGCGCGGTGCCAATCCGCCAAGTCAGTCGCGCCAGATAGGCGTGTTTAACCACGGCGAGCGCGACGGCGCGGCGAAAAGCGAAAAGCAGTAACCACGACGAACACGACGAAAAGCAAAGAAAGCCCCCGTCATTTCCTTGACAAGCGGAAATCCGGTTCGCCGCTGCCTTCGCCGCTTCCATCGCCACCCTCGTCATTCCCGCGAACGCGGGAATCCAGAAACGTACCTTCCGGCGTGAAGCGCCGCATATTGCAACTCTTCTTGAGGGAGGCTTGTTTCTCCGCCGAATCTCCCCCTGGAGCGCGGGCGTCCCGCCCGCTTCGTTCGCTTTTTTGCGGACGGGACGCCCGTGCCCCAATAGGAAAACATCCCTCTTGAGGGAGATTTGGCTTGCGGCGCTTCGCGCCGGAGTATACGTACTGGATTCCCGCGTTCGCGGGAATGACGGGGTTTTTCTTCGTTTTTCGCCGTGTTCGCCGTGCCCACCGTGCTTGCCCCGGTTGCTACTTTTCGTTCCTGTCTTTCGTCGCGCCCGTTTTCCGCGCATTGTTCGCGCCTTGCTCTTGAAAATTTTGGCGCGCCGCCTCATACTGCGTCGCATGGTTGTAATTCCGGCAAACTGGAGGCGTTCTGGACGCGGGTTCGACTCCCGCCACCTCCACCCAGGCGTATCCGGCCGGAGCGCGGGGAGTATGTCTGGGTGGGGGTGTATTGGCTTCGACAGGGCGAGTGAAGGCGCGCAGGCAACCCGAAAGGCGACGGACGTAATCCGCGCAAATCCACAAACGCCAATGATGAGCGTTTCGCACTGGCCGCCTAAGGCCGATGCCGAGGCCGCTTGAGCCTTGTCACCCAAGAAAAGCCGGCGGGGACTTCGGTCCCCGTCGTCATTTCCGGTCCCGGAAGGGAGGGCGCCCCGCCGGAGCGGGAGGATATTGCCGCCAAGGCCAGGAAACCCTTGCGGGCGTTTTTACGGAGGGATCGGATCGCGGCGGAAGCCGAGGCTCGGGGCCACGACCCTGGCGGCCTTGCCCGGTGCGTTGACGGCAAGGGCGTCGTCATCTTCACCTTGGCGAGCGGCGGCGGCATCCGCGACAGCGGCAAGGCGATTTTCTCTACCCTGCGTGAGCCACTCATCAGCGACAGGCATTCATGCCTGCCGCCGTGAACGAACCTGGAAGGGGTTCGCGCCCCTCCCAGGTAGCCACGGTCGAATCCCCGGCCTTCCAAGCCGGGGTTTTCAATCTCCGCGCCGCCCTGAAGGGCGGGGGTTCAAACCGGAGCCGGTTTTACGATGAAAAGGCGCGCGGCATCGCTCTGGCCCGCGCGCGGCTGAAATGGGGGAAAAATATCACCCTCCCAAAAAGCCGCATCCCAAAAGGGCCGCATCCTCGCATCCTGTTTCACCCCGCGCCGGAACGCCAACGGAAACGCGAAAGCGGCCGGGGCCGGTAGCCCTATGAATGCCCCTTGCAGTTTTCGGCCATCAGGATCATTATCGCCGCCGCGATGGTAATGGAAGCGTATAAAAGCAATGGAGCAAATGGAGCATAGCGAGGGCACGGACGCGCCGCTGAAAAATCGCGGCGAGAGCAAGACCGCTCATTTTGGCACGGTTTTTGCTCCTTCCTTGACTCATCGCCCCTCGACCGCGCCCGGAATTAAGCCCCGCGCGGCGTTCGCTATTTCCCCACCCGTCAAAACAGCCGAATCCCGGCCCTGTCCCCCATAAGAGGCGCGGGGTCGTTTCGGCGTTTCGCGCTCACCCCTTTACCCTTATAGGAGAATGCAATGAAACGGCTTTTTATCTTCCTTTTCGCCTGTACGCTTCTCGTGGGCATTTCGTTCACCGGCCAGGCGTCGGCGGCACAGAGCGGCGGCAACAGCGCCTCGCCTCTTGCCCTTGCCAAAAACGAAGCGTGGGTTGAAGACAAGGGAGGTAACCGGATCGGCTATATTTTCCAGTCAGACGGCACCTTTTCCGGCCTTAACAATTATGATGGCCAAAAAGTGGGGGAATGGGTGGTAAAAAACAAGGGCAAATGGAAAGTCACCGGAAACAAAGTAAGGATGGAAACGGAGAACGGTCTGGTGATGGACTATACGTTTGCCGTATCGGGCAATACCCTAACGCTTAATTTCATGGGCGACGTAGCAAAACTCATTAAAGCGAGCGATATAAACCCGAGCGGGCATATTTGGGGGAAGTAACCAGCCGAATCTCGGCCCTCACAAGAGGGGCGGGGCCATTTCGGCGTTTCGCGCTCACCCCTTTACCCTTATAGGAGAATGCAATGAAACGGTTTTTTGTCTTCCTTTTCGCCTGTACGCTTCTCGTGGGCATTTCGTTCACCGGCCAGGCGTCGGCGGTTCAGAGCGGCGGCAAACAAATCATCACGGAAGAAAGAAAAGTCGGAGAAGGCTCCGAGGCATGGGAAGGCTATCAGGCCAAAAGTCTTCACGAAGAATTTTTCTTCGATAAGAGTGATACCCTGACGCTCTATGTAAAAGTTTACGCCTTCAGAGATGGAGCAAACACGAAGAGAGCGCTGGAATACATCACCGATGCCGGTTTCAAGGCCCAAATCGAAGGGAACAGCCTGGTGGTCAGCAGCGCCAACTATCTCGGATTCAAGTGTTCCGAGTATAAAATTGACGAAATCAAAAAGCGTCTTGACGCAAAATCCATCAAATACGAAGTGAAATGACCGCCGCTTTTGGCGCCATCCCATTTCATTTGAAGGGGACAATCCATGAAAGCCTTCATGAAGCCTCAAAAGGAGAGCAATGATGCTCGACATGATTCGTAAAGGGCTTGCTCCCTGTTTCGCGCTGGTTCTGTGCCTGGGGCTGGCCGGAGGTGTTCATGCCGCCGGCACGGCCGATATGGAGGCCGAGGCGCAAAAGCTGGCCCAGGATTTACAGAACGGCAAGATCAGTCTGCCGGAGTTCCAGAAGCGGATACAGGAATTGTCGAACCGGCTCGTGCGGGAAAACACCACGCCCGATCAGCGGCGGATGTATGAACAAAGCCAGGGGCAAGGCGCGGCCGCGCCGGTGGATGCGGGCCGGTTGAAGCAAGCGGTGGAAGCGCGGATGCAGGGCATGGAACAGGATCTGCCTCCTGAGCGAAAATCAAAACGCGAGCCGAATTTGGCCCCCAGGGAAATTTCCGTTCCGCGGGAATTGCTGGCCCTGCTGCCCCGCGGGAAGCTGCATTTCACCCTTAAAGACGCCTCGGTCACGGATGCGTACGCGAGCGTTTCCTTTGACGCGAGCGTGTACGAGGAGGCGGCGGGTGGCGAGTTCCAGATTCGGTTTACGGCCTACAACCCGGAATTTAACGATATAGCCTGGATGGAAATCCGCAGATTCCGGGAAGAAAAATGGGCCGACCTCCCGGCGGAGGCGGAGGGAATGGGCGCGCCCCTGCGTGAAACAGCCTGGGGCGGGCGCGGCTGGTCCAAGTACCAGGAAGGGGTGGGCTATGACGGCGGCCAGTCCGCCGGACCCGCCAAAACAAGAGACTATATCGGCAGATACGCGGGCATCGTGGAGAACGCGACGTTCAGCATATACGCCCATACCAGCAACGCCAACACCAATCTGGAAGGCATGGCGGGCA
>JAIRPF010000210.1 GCA_031257115.1 Accumulibacter sp. | reverse complement strand
GGGGTTTCGACCGTAGCTACTTGGGAGGGGTGCAAACCCCTTCCAAGTTCGTTCACAGCGACAGGCATGAATGCCTGTCGCTAATTAGTTGCTGTTTCTCTCCAAGCCCCGTGTACTTCGCAATCAAGGCATTTTGAATCGAAAACGCCCCAGTCACGGAATTCACGGGGAAACATGAAGAAGACCCTGTGAAGAATCCACGGCTTTCAAATATCTCAAATACCGTTCGACGCCCGCCCGCGTGCTCACCGCCGGCGCGTAGCCGAGCGTCGTCCTGATTTTCGTCAAATCCGGCCGGCGGCGGCGCGGGTTGTCCGTGTTGTAATGTTTGTCCGCGTGTTCGCGGTGGATGACATCGCCCGAATAGCCGAAAAGCGATTGCCCGGCGGCGCGGAAAATTTCCGCCAGTTCGCGGACGGTCATTTCCTCCGCGTCGTTGCCGATGTTGAAAATGTCGTAACGCGCGTACAGCGCGCATTTCAGCGAGGCCAGCGTCGTATCCGAGGCGTAGCAGAACGTCCGCGTGGCTTTTCCGTCGCTGTACAGGACGATCGGCTCGTTCCGCAGCACGTCGAGCGCGAAATCCGCCGGGGCGCGCTGGTCGTTCGTCCGCAATCCCGGCCCGAAACTGTTGAAGGGCCTCAGCACCGTGACCGGAAAAGCCGCCTGATGGTGAAAGTTGTAGCAGAGCGTTTCCGCGTACCGTTTCGATTCGTCATAACACGCGCGCGGGCCGGAGGTATTGACGTTGCCCCAGTAGGTCTCGCGGGTCGGCACGGCGTCCGGCGCGGGGTCGCCGTAGACCTCGCTGGTGGAATAGAACAGCAGATTGAAAATGCCTTTGTCCCTGTAGAAATCCAGCAGCCGCCGAAGCCCCACCACGTCCGCGTCCATCGTTTCGATGGGATGCCGGCGGTAATGGACCGGCGAGGCGAGCGATGCCAGATGGAAAATGAGGTCGGCGTCGCCGGCGAACGCGAAGTCTTCTCGCGTCACGTCGCCTTCCCGCACGGTGAACAGCGGATGTTCGGCGATTTCCCGCGCCCAGCCGGGTTTTCCGAAAACGTAGTTGTCCAGCGCGTATACGCGCCTGACGCCGAGTTCCTGCCCGTGGCGGGCAAAAAACCGCGCGAGCATGAATCCGAGCGACCCGGCGAACCCCGTGACGAGCACGGTTCTCCCCGCCAGGGCGCGGCGCTCGCGCTCCGTCAGCCCGTCCAGGATGTTGTCCAGGTCCTCCCGCAGAATTCCGTCATCAGCCTTCATTTTGCCGCTCCGCCGTTTCCATCAAACAATTTCCATTCCAAGAATCATCGCTGACGATTCGACCGTGAAAGTCAAAACTATCGTCATTCCCGCGAACCGACAATAAAAATCAAAAACCCCCGTCATTCCCTTGACAAGCGGAAATCCGGAAACGCACCCTCTGGCACCCCGTCATTCCCGCGAAAGCGGGAATCCAGAAGCGTACTTTCCGGCGCGAAGCGCCGCAAGGCAAGCCTTCCTCCTGAGGGAGGTTCCGATCGGCGGCGCGTTCCGCGCCGGAATGTGCATTTCTGGATTCCCGCTTTCGCGGGAATGACGAAGTGAAGGGGGAAATTTCGTGAGTCGATTCGGGGAGCATATCGTTTGAATGAGTCTATCGTTCAGGGATGGAATGACGGGGCGTCGATCCGTCTGGCGAGATCGGCGATTTCCGCGTCCGCCGGCAGCAATTTCGCCAGTTCGCCGACATCCGTCCGCGCCTCGTCCGCGCGCCCGTTTTCGAGCAGGAAGCGCGCGCGCAGTTTTTTGAAAAATATCCAGCCGTCCGCGTTCCGGCAAGCGGCGCAGACGAACTCGCCGGCGTCGAAAAAAAGTTCCAGGCGCTCGTCCGGCGCGTCGTTGACCCGGAGCAGGAAATCGGCGGCCGTGGCGAACAGCGCGCGCCGCCGTTCCGCGCATTCCTGTTCGATTCCGAGAAAGACGCCCAAACGCTCCCGCGCCGCGAGCCGTTTCGTGTCTTCGCGCGAAAAGACATCCAGGACGGCGGCCAGCTTTTCGTCGCCCGGCGCGCCGGATTTGAGCAGCACGTCCAGCGTGTCCGTCAGCGCGTTCATGTAGACCGCCAGAAGAAAATCCTCGTTGCCCGGCGTCACGGAACCGCATTTGTCCGTCAGGAAATCGCGCGCGAGCTTGAGCAGGATCGCGTCGGTTTCGACGCGGCGGCGATCCCAGCGGGATGACAGCGAACCGGGGCGGACGTGGTATTTGTGCAGGGATTCGGCGAGGATTCCGACGCGGGCGGCGGTACGGAAACATTCCTGCGCGAAAAGCGTATCCCAGGAGTAATACACGCCCGGAATACGGGCGGAATCCAGTCCGCGCATGACGCGCAGGCGGTAGAGCTTGCCCCACATCGTGCGCATGAACTGGTGATAAACCGCGAAGTCCGTGGAAAAGCCGTCTCCCTCGATCAGCAGATCGCGCTTCAGGATGCGCGTGGAAGTCACCTTCCCGGTGCGCCAGTCGATGAAATCGCTTCCGCAACAGGCGACGTCGAGATCGTTTTCCACGGCGAAGGCGCGCGTTTTTTCGATGAAATCCGGTTTGTATTCGTCGTCCGCGTCGATGAAACACAGAAACTCATCGCCGGAAAAGGCGTCACTGATTTCCCACCAGCCGTTGCCGGGTTCGACGACGTGGTTTTTTCTGTTGGCGAGCGCAACGATCCGCCCGTCGCGCCGCGCCGCCTCGCGGATCATTTCGCCCGTGGCGTCGGCGCTGCCGTTGTCGACGAGATGCCAAACCCAGTCGCCGCGGGTTTGCGCGAGAATGCTTTCGATGGTGCGGGCAAGGGTCGATTGCGCGTCGCAGGCGTTCGTGTAGAACAGCACCTTGGGCGGTTTTTTGCCGTTCATTCCGTTTTCATCCTTTCAGAAAGTATCTGCAATCCACGAAATCGACGGCGGGAAATGCCCTGTCGATTCCCGCGAATTCTTCCCACGCGGTCACGAGCGCGACCGTGCCGCAGGTTTCGCACAGCTCGCGCGCCGAGGCGCAATAGACGATATCGGGCGCGTAAACGCGGCGGAATTCGTCCATCGCCAGCGGATCGTAAGCGTAAATGTTCCGATACCCGTCCGCCATCAGCGCGGCGATGATCCTGGCCGCCGGACTGTCGCGCGCGTCGCTGGAGCCTGGCTTGAACGACAGGCCGAGAACGCCGATTTTCTCCGTGGGCGAAGCGGCCGCCCGCTCGATTTTTCTCGCCGCGAATCCTGGCATTTCCGCGTTGAGCGACATGACGCCTTCCAGTATCCGGGGAGAAAAACCCCTGGATCGCGCCAGCGCGCCGAGCGCGGCGGTATCCTTCGGCAGGCAATACCCGCCGTAGCCACAGCCGGGATAGATGTAGGCGTCGATTCCCGCTCCGGCGAGCCGCCTGTCCTCATGCAGGATGCGGAACGCGCGCGCGATCTCGACGCCGCCGACGGCGTCCGCGAGAAGCGCCATTTCATTCGAATAGCTTATGAGCGTCGCGAGCAGGGAATTCGACAGATACTTGATGAATTCCGCCGTATTCGGCGTGACGAAATGGATCGGCGCGCCGAACGGGGCGTAAAGCGCCGCCAGCGCGGATTTGGCCAAATCGTCCGTGACGCCGCACACGATCCGGTCGGGATGGATGAAATCCTCCCAGCATCGGCCCTCGCGCAGAAACTCCGGATTGACGGCGACGGGATTCACCGCGCCCCTGGAACGGACATACGGCTCGACGCGTTCCGCCAGCGTTCCCGGCGGAACGGTGGACTTCACGACGAGCACGCAATCGTCGGCCACTCCCCCCCCCCCCCGCGCGTTTTCGCGCGCGCCGAGAACGCCGTCGAGCGCCGAAAACAGATCGGCCAAGTCCGCGCTTCCGTCGGGCCGCCCCGGCGTGCCCACGCAGAAAAAGCAAAGCCCCGCGCCGTTTGCCGCCATCATGGCGTCGTCCGCGACGAAAAACGTCTTTCCGATGACGCGGGCCAGCGCCTCGCCCAGCCCCGGCTCGTGAAACGGAATCCCGCCCCCGGCGATCTCCGCGCGGCGTCCGCCGTCGACGTCGAAACCGCGAACGGAAAACCCCTTGTCGGCAAACCCCAGCGCGGTCGTCAGCCCGACGAACCCCAACCCGAATACGGCAACGGACGGTCGATTCATGCTCACACTTCTCCCGATTGCAGCAGTTCACACCCCAGCGCGGCTATTTTTTCGTTCTCGTCCGGCGTATAGGTAGACATATCAAACGTCATTTCGTTTTTCACCAGCATCGCCGCGAGATACGCCGCCGCGCCAATCAGGTCATCGCGTTGTTCCGCGCCGGGCGCGTACTTTGCATTGAATTCCCTGGCGATATCCAAATGCTTCACTCGCAGAGCTTTCATGATTTCGATGACGGAAAGGTAATCGCCCAGATTGGCGTTGACGCCGGGCAGAACGATGTATTTCAGCTTGATCTGTCCGGGGGCGGCGCTGCTGGCGTAATACTTCACGAGGTTATCCGTGACGGCATCGAAATTGTCGACGCCCTTGACCTTGCGCCAGGTCTTGGGCGTGCCGGCGTCGATCGACAGGTAAATCCTGGAACGCGGATTCTTCGCCAGATTTTCGGCGATCCGCTCGTCGAACCTGAAGCAGTTCGTGAAGAACATGACATTCTGATCCCTTACCAGATCGAAAATCCTCTCCCTGTACGGATGGATGCTGATCTCGCCGCTCGCGACGTGCCACGGCGCGTCCGGAGCAACCAGCTTTTCGCTTTTCACGTAGTCGAGCACGTCGAACAGTTTTTCGTAATGCCCCGCGTGAAGCCGCTTTTTGAAGGTGCCGTTTTTTTTGTTGCCGTCACGAATATCACAGTAAATGCACTTGCACTGACACGGCGCGGGAGTCATGCCCAGATTGACGTGGTGAATCAGTCCGTCGCCGCCGCTCCAATCGCCCAGCTTGAAAAGGGCGCAGCCCGCGCATCGCCCCTTTTCGGGAACCGGCGGAATGTCCGGCGCGAATGAAATCGAATGCTTCACGCTCTCCCCGATACACTCGGCGCGTTCCCGGCGGTGAGCGTCCACGGTCTCGCGCGCCGTATCGTAAAACGAAATTCCGGGCGGCCGGCTTGCAATGTTTTCAGTGCAGCAAAAATTCAGGTACGTGTTGCCCGTGTCGAGCCGTCCCACGATATTCAAATGGAAATCTTCGATCATCCAGCAACTGTAGTATTTCATCTGCTTTTCCTCATCGCCATTTTATCGGCCGCGATCACACTGCCCCCGATTGCAGCAATTCCCCCCCAACGCGGCTATTTTTTCGCGCTCATCCGGCGTATAGGCGGGGTACAGATCAAACGCCAGCCCGTTTTTCGTCAGCATCGCCGCGAGATACGCCGCCGCGCCAATCAGGTCATCGCGCCGTTCCGCGTCGAGCGCGTACTTCGTCGCCGTGTCCCTGGAAATCGTCAAATGCTTCACTTGCAGGACTTTCATGATTTCAATGACGGAAAGATAATCATCCAAATTGGCATTGACGCCGGGCAGGACGATGTATTTCAGCGTTATCTGTCCGGGGCCGGCGCTGCGGGCGTAATATTTCACGAGGTTGTCCGTGACGGCGTCGAAATTGTCGACGCCTTTGACCTCGCGCCAGGTATCTGGCGTACCGGCGTCGATCGACAGGTTGATCCTGGAACGCGGGTTCTTCGCCAAAATTTCGGCTATCCGCTCGTCGAACCTGAAACAATTCGTGTAGAAATCAACTGCCTGATCCTTTACCAGGTCGAAAATTCTCTCCCTGTACGGATGGATGCTGATCTCGCCGCTTGAAACCTGCCATCGCGCGTCCGGAGCGATCAGTTTTTCGTTTTTCGCGTAATCAAGCGTATCGAACAATTTTTCGTAATACCTCGCGTGAAGCCGTTTTTTGAAAACGCGGAGTTCATTATCGTCGCGCAATGAACAGTAAACGCATTTGCACTGGCACGGCGCGGGGTACATGGACAGATTGACGTAGTGAATCAGCCCGTCGCCGCCGTTCCAGTCGCCCAGTCCGAAATTGGCGCAACCCGCGCATCGTCCTTTCGCGGGAAGGGGCGGAATGTCCGGCGCGGATGAAATCGACTGCTTCATGCTCTCCGCGACGCACTCGGCGCGTTCCCGGCGGAGCGCGCCCACGGTTTCCCGCGCCGTATCGTGGAACGGCACTCCGGGCACGCCCGCGATAGATTCAGTGCAGCAAAGCGTCAGGCATTTGCCGCCCGTGTCGATCCGTCCATTGAAATTCAACTGAAAATTTTCGATCATCCAGCAACTGCGGTATTTCATCGATTCTTTTCCCAATCGCCACCGTCAATCCTTCCACACTTTCCACCTTGCCTGGCCGCTGGCCCACGCCGCTTCGAGCGCGGCCTTGTCGCGCTGCGTGTCCATGCACGCCCAGTAGCCGCCGTGTCTGTAGACGCCGAGCTTGCGCTCCGCCGACAGGCGCTCCAGGGGCGCGCGCTCCAGAACGGTTCCGTCGTCATCGATGTACGAAAACAGTTCCGGTTCCGCGACCATGAACCCGGCGTTGATCCAGCCGCCGTTTTCGACGGCTTTTTCCTTGAACGCGGTCACGCTGTCTCCCTCGATGTCGAGCACGCCAAAACGCCCGCCGGGCTGGATCGCCGTCAGCGTCACCGTTTTTCCGGATTTTTCGTGCTGGGCCAGCAGGGCGTTCAGGTCGACGTCGCTCACGCCGTCGCCATAGGTCAGCATGAAGCGTTCGCCGCCGATGTACGGCGCGACGCGCTTGACGCGCCCGCCGGTCTGCGCGTCCGCGCCGGTATCGACGAGCGTGACTTTCCACGGCTCCGAGACGTTCGTGTGGATTTCCATCCTGCCGCCGTTGGAAAAGTCGAACGTGACGTCGCTGCGATGCAGGTAGTAGTCGGCAAAGTATTCCTTGATCATGTAGCCCCTGTAACCGCAGCAGATCACGAACTCGTTGAACCCGAACGAGCCGTAATATTTGCAAATGTGCCACAGGATGGGCTTTTCGCCGATTTCGATCATCGGCTTCGGCCGCAAGTGCGACTCTTCGCTGATCCGTGTGCCGTACCCGCCCGCGAGAATCACCACTTTCATTTTTTAGGCCCCATCATTCGCGGTTCGACCACGGCGGACGCGACGAAAGAAAGTCCCCCGGAAATGTTTCCGTTTTCCGCCGGTTTCCGTTTTCCGCCGGTTTCCGTTTCCCGCCGGTTTCCGTTTCCCGCCGCGCCGTCACGGTTGAATTTTTCATCGATGCCGATCCTCGAATGTCATTCGCAAATCCAGTACTTCCCGGACGGCCATCCGCCGCCGCCCGTTCCCGAGGCAAGGCCGATTCCAAGCCTCCAGGCCGCATTATGGCAGAAACGGATTTCCGGTTCGTTTCCGGGGTGACATTTTGCCGCCGGCCTGACCGGCGCGACGGTCAACCCGTTCATCGTCCAGACAGCCTTGCGCGAGGCCGAAAGGATCATCGAACGGGAACGCATCATCCGCCTGATCGCCCGCGACGGCAAAGCTTTCGCCACCGCGCTGGACGCTTCCCCGCCGCCGGATGGCCGCTCGGGCTGTTCATGCCCTTGCGGCACGAGTCCTCGTGATTGCCGAGCCTGTAGCGGCGAAAACGCCGGGATTTTCCGCCGTGGCCGGAGGGCGTCGAGAGAAAGCACGTCGATGTCACCGAGCGCATGGGCCGCGCCGGTCGCCTTGGCTTGCCGGACGGCCGGGTCGGAAAGCGCCAGGATTCCAGTCAAAACTTCCTTCAGGAGGGAGGCTTGCCTTGCGGCGCTTTGCGCCGGGGGGTATGTCCTGGATTCCCGCGTTCGCGGGAATGACGGTTTTCTTTCGTTTTCCGCCGTGAACTCCGTGGTTAAATGGGGTTTCGCCCTTCGCCGCGCTCGCCGCGCGATGGCCGATTGAACTTTTGCGCCGTTTGTGGAACGAAACCTGTCATGTTTCGTCCTTGCGGCATTCATCTACAATAGACAAAGGCCATTCACCAGAAACCCGGAGGCAAGTCATGGCATCCCAAGAGCAGTCTTTTCCCCCCGCGCAGAACGATTCCGACCCGCGGGAAACCCTGGAATGGCTCGGCGCGCTGGACGGCGTCATCGAGCACGAGGGTGTCGAGCGCGCCCATTTCCTGATCCAGCGGCTGATCGCCGCCGCGCGTGAGGAGGGTATCGACATCCCGTACAGCGCCACCACCGAGTACGTCAATACCATTCCCGTCGAGCGCCAGCCGATTTACCCCGGCGACGCGACGCTGGAAATCAACATCCGCAATTTCATCCGCTGGAACGCCATGGCCATGGTCGTGCGCGCCAACAAGCACACCAACGTCGGCGGGCACATTGCCTCGTTCGCTGCGCAGGCGGCGCTCTATGAGGTCGGCTTCAACTGGTTCTGGCGCGCGCCGACGGAAAAGCACGGCGGCGACCTCGTTTTCTTCCAGGGGCACTCGATTCCGGGGGTTTATTCCCGCGCCTTCCAGCTTGGGCAACTGACCGGGGAGCAACTGGACAATTTCCGCCAGGAAGCCGGCGGCGGCGGCCTGTCGTCGTATCCCCATCCCTGGCTGATGCCGCATTTCTGGCAGTTTCCGACGGTTTCCATGGGGCTTGGCCCGATCCAGGCGATTTATCAGGCCCGCTTCATGCGCTACCTGGAGAGCCGTGGCGTCATTCCCGCGCAGGATCGCAAGGTCTGGGGATTCCTGGGCGATGGCGAGACCGACGAGGTTGAATCGCTCGGCGCCATCGGCATGGCCGCCCGCGAGAGGCTGGACAACCTGATTTTCGTCATCAACTGCAACCTGCAACGCCTCGACGGCCCGGTGCGCGGCAACGGCAAGATCATCCAGGAACTGGAAGGCACGTTCCGCGGCGCGGGCTGGAACGTCATCAAGCTGATCTGGGGCCGGCATTGGGACGTGCTTTTCGAGCGCGACAAGAAGGGCCTGATGAAAAAGCGCATGATGGAACTCGTCGATGGCGACTACCAGACCATGAAGGCGAAGAACGGCGCTTACGTGCGCGAGGCGTTCTTCAACACGCCGGAATTGAAGGAACTGGTGGCCGACTGGACCGACGCCGACGTCTGGCAGTTGAATCGCGGCGGCCACGACCTCTTCAAGATTTACAGCGCCTTCAAGGTCGCCAGCGAACACAAGGGCCAGCCGACGGTGATCCTGGCCAAGACGATCAAGGGTTACGGCATGGGCGAGGCCGGCGAGGCGATGAATATCTCGCATCAGCAGAAGAAACTCGACCACAAGGAACTGATCGGCTTCCGCAACCGTTTCAAGCTGCCGATCGCCGACGACGAGGTCGATTCGCTGCCTTACATCAAATTCGAGGAGGGTTCGGAGGAACTCGCCTACATGCGCGCGCGCCGCGCCGCGCTGGGCGGCGACCTGCCACGGCGGCGCTCCAAGGCGGAAGCGCTCGAAATTCCGCCGCTTTCCGCTTTCGAGCCGCTGCTGAAAGCCTCCGGCGAGGGGCGCGAAATATCGACCACGATGTCCATCGTGCGCGCCTTGAACCTCATGCTCAAGGACAGGAACATCGGCCGCCACGTGGTGCCGATCGTTCCGGACGAGTCGCGCACCTTCGGCATGGAGGGCCTGTTCCGCCAGATCGGCATCTGGAGCCAGGAAGGCCAGAAATACGTGCCGGAAGACCACGATCAACTGATGTTCTACAAGGAATCGAAGACCGGCCAGGTCTTGCAGGAAGGCATCAACGAGGCGGGCGCGATGAGCGACTGGATCGCCGCCGCGACGGCCTATTCGGTGCACGGCGTGCAGATGATTCCCTTCTACATCTGCTATTCGATGTTCGGCTTCCAGCGCACGATGGACCTGTGCTGGGCGGCGGGTGACCAGCGCGCGCGCGGCTTCCTCGTCGGCGGCACGGCCGGACGCACCACGCTGAACGGCGAAGGCTTGCAGCACGAGGACGGCCATTCGCTGATCCTCTCCGGCCTCGTTCCCAACTGCATCAGCTACGATCCGGCCTTCGCCTACGAAATCGCGGTCATCATGCACGAAGGGATGCGCCGCATGTTCGTTGAACAGGACGACGTCTATTACTACCTCACGGTGGCGAACGAGAATTACGAGCATCCCGAAATGCCCGCGGGCGCGGAGCGGGACATCATCAAGGGCATGTACCTTTTCCGCCAGGGCGCCGGGACGAACAGGGAAGCGCCGCGTGTGCAATTGCTCGGTTCAGGCGCCATTTTCCGCGAGGTCATCGCCGCCGCCGACCTGCTCAAGAAGGACTGGGGCGTCGAAGCCGACCTGTGGGGCTGCCCGAGCTTCAACGAACTGGCGCGCGACGGTCACGACGCCGCGCGCTGGAACATGCTGCATCCCACGCGCGAGCCGAAACAGAGCCACGTCGAACAATGCCTCGCCGGAACGCCGGGGCCGGTGGTCGCCGCTTCCGACTACGTGCGCCTGTACGCCGAGCAGATCCGGCCATTCATCGCCCGCCGCTACGTCACGCTGGGAACCGACGGTTTCGGGCGTTCCGACACGCGCGAGGCCCTGCGCCACTTCTTCGAGGTCGACCGGCGCTGGATCGCGCTGGCCGCGCTGAAGGCGCTGGCCGACGAAGGAACGATCGATCGCGGCAAGGTCGCCGAGGCCCTCGTCAAGTACGGCATCGACGTCGACAAGCCGAATCCGGCGACGGTTTGATCTATTGAGTGAAATATGAAAAGTGAAAAGTGAAACGTGAAAGCCGAAAAGAATCCGATCGGTTTTCCACGTTTCACGTTTCATGTCTCACTTTTCACGAAAAACAAAGGAACAGCCACATGAGCCAAGCAATCGAAGTCAAGGTGCCGGACATCGGCGATTTTTCCCTCGTCCCGGTCATCGAACTGTGCGTCAAAGCGGGCGAGAGCGTCGCGGCGGACGCGCCGCTCATCACGCTGGAATCCGACAAGGCGACGATGGACGTGCCCGCGCCGCGGGCCGGCGTGATCCGCGAACTGCGCGTCGCCCTGGGCGATCGCGTCTCGGAGGGCACGGTCATCGCCCTGCTGGAACCGGCCACGGACGTCGCCCCGGCGGCGGAAAACCCGGCCGCCGCCAAACCCTCCGCGCCGCCGCCTCCTCCTCCCGCGCCGCCGACGCCCGCCGCGCCGCGCGCGCCGCTGCCCGCGCCGAAGGTTTCGCAATCCGCCGAACGCAAATTCGACAGCAAGGCGCACGCCAGCCCGTCGGTGCGCCAGTTCGCCCGCGAACTCGGCGTCGATCTCGCCAAGGTGACGGCCAGCGGCCCCAAGGGCCGCATTCTCAAGGAAGACGTCACCGCCTTCGTCAAGGGCGCGATGCAGGCCGGCCCGGCGGCCGCGCCGGGCGGCGGCCTCGGCGGAAGTCTCGATCTGCTGCCGTGGCCGAAGATCGACTTCGCCAAATTCGGCCCGATCGAAACGCAACCGCTCTCGCGCATCAAGAAAATTTCCGGCCAGAACCTCGCGCGCAACTGGGTGATGATTCCCGCCGTCACCTACCACGAGGACGCCGACATCACCGAGCTGGAAGCCTTCCGCCTGGCGATGAACAGGGAGAACGAGAAGTCCGGCCCGAAGATCACCATGCTCGCCTTCATCATCAAGGCGTGCGAGATCGCGCTGAAGAAATTCCCCGAATTCAACGCTTCGCTCGACGGCGAAAACCTGGTGCTGAAAAAGTATTACCACATCGCCTTCGCCGCCGACACGCCGAACGGCCTGGTCGTGCCGGTCATCAGGAACGTCGACCAGAAACCGGTCGGCCAGCTTGCCGTCGAATGCGGCGAACTGGCCAAAAAAGCGCGCGACGGCAAGCTCGGCCCGGCCGACATGCAAGGCGCGTGCTTCACCATTTCCAGCGTCGGCGGCCTGGGCGGCACGGCGTTCTCGCCGATCATCAACGCGCCGGAAGTCGCCATCCTGGGCGTCAGCCGCTCGACGATGAAACCGGCATGGAACGGCAAGGAATTCGTCCCGCGCCTCATCCTGCCACTCTCGCTCTCCGCCGATCACCGCGTCATCGACGGCGCGCTGGCGACGCGGTTCAACGCCTATCTGGCGCAATTGCTGGGGGACTTCAGGAGGGTGGCGCTGTAGCCAAAAGATGAGATGAACGATAAGGCCCCAAAATTTGTCGAGCAGATTATCTGTTTGGCAAATTCCAGAAAGATCACAGGACGCTGCGTGGCGGGTAAACGCATGGGTGACAAGTCTTGGTGCCGTCCTGTCAGCAACCGGCCGGGACGAGAGATTTCCGAGTTCGACCAACGTTATCCTGATGGAGAAACAGCGAAATTGCTCGATGTCATCAGTGTTCCGTGCATTAAAAAGGTGCCTGATGGACATCAGAGTGAGAACGTGCTGATTGATGATCGGTTCTATTGGGAAAACAGAGGACGGGCTTCTTGGCAGGAAATTCTTGCCTTGGTTGATCAAAATGCTGATCTTTGGGCCAATGGATTTCATGCTTACTACAACAAAAACAATCGGGTTCCGAAAGCGTATATCGACCGGGACAGCGGCTCGCTTCGCTTGATTTACCTGGAAAAAATCGTGCTTCACGCGCAGCCCAAAGCTCCGGAATTCGGTAATATGAAACCTATCGTACGGGCAAGTTTCGTATACAAGAATCAAGAATACAGGCTGGATTTGACTGATCCTGAACATGAAGCGATTTGCCTCAAGAAAGGCACTGGAGAATATTCTCTCTCGTCGGCGGTAGCATGCGTCAGTTTGACCGAGACCTACGAACAAAAAATGGCGAAATTTTTGCCTACAAACTTGTCACTTCCGTCATCACGCAGAAGAGGGTAGATGCATGACTACGCTCTTTACAATCGGTCACTCCACACATCTGACGGAGAGTTTTATCGGACTGTTGCAACGGCACGGCATTACGGCACTGGCCGATGTGCGTTCGCATCCTTACAGTCGATACTTCCCGCAGTATTCCAGAGAGGCGCTAAAGGCATCGCTGGCCCGCGCACAAATCGCGTACGTGTTCCTTGGCAAGGAATTGGGAGCCAGAAGTGAAAACCCGGCTTGCTATCGCCAAGGCAAGGCGCGATATGATTTGCTCGCCTTGGAACCACAATTTGTCATGGGTTTGGAACGTTTACGCGCGGGAATGGATCGCTTCTGCATTGCCTTGATGTGTGCCGAAAAGGATCCTCTGGATTGCCATCGAGCCGTGTTGGTTGCGCGTCAAGTCCATGAATCTGGCACTCCAGTTGAACACATCCATGCAGATGGCCACTTGGAAAAGCATGTGGAAATGGAAGATCGCATGCTCCAAAATCTAAAAATATTTCCGGATATGTTAAATAGTCGCGAAGAGATTCTCGCCAATGCCTATTCCATTTGGGGTGAGAAAATTGCATATGAGGACAAAACGAGGCTACCGGAAGAAATAGATGACAGGAGGGCTGCATGAAGGTATTTACCATCGGTTTTACAAAAAAAAATGCCGAACAATTTTTCATGCATCTCAGACAACCCGGTTTGGTGAAAGTAATCGACGTCCGGCTCAACAACACATCCCAATTGGCGGGATTCACGAAAAGAGAAGATTTGTCCTTTTTCCTTCGTGAAATCAATGGAATTGGATATACCTTCCACCCTGAACTTGCTCCAACAAGGGAAATTCTCGACGAGTACAAGAAGGGCGGGGGAGATTGGTCAACCTACGAACAAGGGTTCATGGAGCTGATGGCTCAAAGAAGAATTGAGGAAAAAATTTCCAGGAAAGACATTGATGGCAGTTGTCTTCTTTGTAGCGAATCAACTCCGGAGCATTGTCATCGTCGGCTGGTAGCCGAATATTTGCGGTCACAGTGGGGTAAGTTGGAAATAATTCATCTATGACCATTTCGTCTTCAACAAGGAAGAAACCATGACCCAACTCATCGACATCAAAGTGCCCGACATCGGCGATTTCAAGGACGTTCCGGTCATTGACCTTTTCGTCAAGGCGGGCGACGCCATCGCGGTCGACGATGCCATCTGCACGCTCGAATCCGACAAGGCGACGATGGACGTGCCGGCCACGGCGGCGGGCGTGGTCAAGGACGTGCTGGTCAAGCTCGGCGACAGGGTGTCGGAAGGCCGTGTCGTCGCCCGCGTCGAGGTTGCCGACGCATTGGCGTCCTCCCTCCCACACTCTTCCCCCGGCGAGGAACGGGCGCGAGAACTCTCCCCTCTCCCGTCTGGAGAGGGGGTGAGGGAAAAAGCGCCGGAGCGGAGCGCGGCCGGCGCCGGCAATGGTTTTTCCGGCGCGGCGGACGCCGAATGCGAGCTGCTCGTCCTCGGCGGCGGCCCGGCGGGTTATTCGGCGGCGTTCCGCGCGGCCGATCTGGGATTGAAGACGATCATCGTCGAACGCTACGGCACGCTCGGCGGCGTTTGCCTCAACGTCGGCTGCATTCCGTCGAAAGCCCTGCTGCACGTGGCCGGCGTCATGGAAGAGGCGGCGCATCTCGCCAGCAGCGGCGTCGCCTTCGCCGCGCCGCGAGTCGACATCGACCCGTTGCGCGCGCACAAGGCCAGTGTCGTCGGCAAGCTGACCACGGGTCTCGCCGGCATGGCCAAGGCGCGCAAGGTCGAGATCGTGCGCGGAACCGGCGCGTTCCTCGACGCCAGTCACGTCGAGGTCGAACTGACGCAAGGGCCGGGCCAGGAGAAAAGCGGGCAGAAGAAAATCGTCCGCTTCCAGAAGTGCATCATCGCCGCCGGCAGCTCGCCAGTCCATTTGCCGTTCATCCCGGACGATCCGCGCATCGTCGATTCGACCGGCGCGCTCGAACTCCGGTTCGTTCCGCAAAAAATGCTGGTCATCGGCGGCGGCATCATCGGTCTGGAAATGGCCACGGTCTATTCGGCGTTGGGCGCGCGCATCGACGTCGTGGAAATGCTCGACGGCCTGATGCAGGGGCCGGACCGCGACGCCGTCAAGGTCTGGGAGAAAAAGAACCGGCACCGCTTCGACAGGATCATGCTGAAAACGAAGACCGTGTCGGTGGAGGCGAGGGAGGATGGGCTGTACGTCAAATTCGAGGGCGTCGATGCCAGCGTCGACGTCCCGGCCGAACCCGCGCGCTACGACATGATCCTGCAATCCGCGGGCCGCGCGCCGAATGGCAAGAGGATCGGCGCGGAAAAGGCCGGCGTCGAAGTCACCGATCGCGGTTTCATCCCGGTCGACAGGGAAATGCGCACCAACGTGCCGCACATCTTCGCCATCGGCGACGTCGCCGGCAATCCGATGCTGGCGCACAAGGGCGTGCATGAAGGGCACGTCGCCGCCGAGGTCGCCGCCGGGCACAAGACGGCTTTCGACGCGGCGGTCATTCCGGGCGTCGCCTTCACGCTTCCGGAGGTCGCCTGGGTCGGCGTCACCGAGGATCAGGCAAAAAAGGAAGGCCGCGCCGTCGAAACCGCCAGGTTCCCGTGGGCCGCTTCCGGCCGCGCCATCGCCAACGGCGCGGATCACGGCTTCACCAAGCTGATTTTCGACGAGCAGACGCGGCGCGTGATCGGCGGCGCGATCGTCGGCCCGTCGGCGGGCGACATGATCGGCGAAATCGCGCTGGCCATCGAAATGGGTTGCGACGCGATGGACATTGGTCGTACCATACATCCTCATCCGACGCTTGGCGAATCCATCGGCATGGCGGCGGAGGTGGCGTCCGGCGGCTGCACCGACCTGCCGCCGGCCAGAAAGAAATGACGGGCGACGTGGAAAACGGCGGAGGGCCGGTGTTCTTGCGCTTTCACCGTTTTCCGCGATCTTTTCTCCGGAGTCACGACCTTTTCTCACCATGACCCGCCTAGCAACTAATTAGCGACAGGCATTCATGCCTGTCGCTGTGAACGAACCTGGAAGGGGTTGGCACCCCTCCCAAGTAGCTAGGGTCGAAACCCCGGCCTTCCAGGCCGGGGTTCCAGCCTTCGCACCGCCCTGAAGGGCGGGGTTTCAAACCGGAGTCAGTTTTACGATGAACGTCATAGACGATCGCCTCAACGTCCTGCGCGCGCGATGGGAAAACTACGCGCGCAGCGGCTCGTTCGATCAGTTCGTCGAATTCACCATCATCGTCAACAGCCTGACCGAGTATTTCAACCGGATGCGGCTGCCCGGACTGGTCAGGATGTGCGAGGGTCTGGAAAATCTGGCGCTGGCCCGCCTGGGAACGCCGGAATCGCACCCGATTTCGGACGAGGACGCGACCCTGTTGCAGCGGCAGATCGACACCCTGCTCGGCGCGGCGTACAACATGCGCCCCGTCGCCCCCAGAAGGCGGAACCAGCAGCCGGCCGAGGGATCGCGCAACGCCGAGTGGATCAAGCCCCGGCAGGTCTGGCTGGTGGCCGCGCCGAGCCGGCGCGGAACGGCCAGCGCGCTCGGCAGGCAGATCGACTTCTTCGGTTTCCTCACCGAGGAAATCGTCTGGGGCGACCCGCTTCCCGGCGGCGACGCTCCGCTTGCCGTGCTGTTCATGCCCGGACAGGAAACGACCGCCGCCGAACACCGGAAGATCGCCGAGGTTCGCGCGCGCTACCCGGCCAGCCAGATGGTCTACCTCGGCGCGGAACTGGTCATCGACGACATCGTGGCCCTGATGCGTTCCGGCATCGACATCACGATTCCCGCCGAGGAAGGCGCGAATTCGGTTCTCAACTGCATTTTCGATCTCGTGCAGAATTTCAGGCCGGAAAAGTTCCGCGTGCTGGTCGTCGAGGATTCCCCGGTCGCCGGCAAGCTGATTCAGCGCACCCTGGCCGAGAACGGCATCGACAGCCGCGCCATCAACGACCCCGGCTGGCTGCTGGAGGAACTGCGCGCCTATCGCCCCGACCTGATCCTGATGGACATGCACATGCCGCGCTTCAACGGCGTCGAGGCGACCCGCGCGCTGCGCCAGATTTCCGCCTACCGCGCGCTGCCCATCGTCTACCTGTCGAGCGAATCCAACATCGGCATACAGGTCGAAGCCCTGCGCCTGGGCGGCGACCAGTTCCTCAACAAGCCATTCAATCCCGTGCTCCTGGCCGCCGTGGTCAAGACCAAGATCGCGCGCTACCGCGAATCGCAGCACCTCGTCCTGCACGACGGGCTGACCGGCCTGCTCAACCACACGGCGGCCAAATCGGCGCTCAAGGCGATGGTGGAAAAGCCCGACATCGCCTCGCTCACGGTAGTCATGATCGACATCGACCACTTCAAGTCGATCAACGACACCTACGGCCATCCGGTCGGCGACCAGGTGATCCGCACGCTGGCCTGGCTGCTCAAGGGGCGGCTGCGCTCGTCCGACCTCATCGGCCGCTACGGCGGCGAGGAATTCCTGGTGGCCCTGCCCGACATCACGCCCGCCCAGGCCTATTCGGTGATCGGGCACATCCGCGAGGATTTCTCGTCCCTGCCGCACGTCTGCGCCGCGGGCAACGTATTCTCCACGTTCAGCGCCGGCGTGGCCTCCTGGCCGGACTTCACCACCGCGCAGGGACTCACCGAGGCCGCCGATTTCGCGCTGCTCGAAGCCAAGCAGCGCGGACGCAACCAGATCAGGCCAGCCCACGCCCGCGGCGCGGCCAGCCCCGCCGCCCAACCCAACCTGTTCTCCGAAAACATTTCACCCTGAGAAAAGGCAAGCGCGGCAAAGGGCAAAAGCAAAAATCATCAACCACGGCGGGCGCGGCGAAAAACAGGAGCGGGAAGCGTTGGAACGATTCCGGTTCAAGCGATAAAGGTTCCGCTCCCCTTCTTCGTCATTCCCTTGACAATCCGGAATCCGGTTCGCCGTCGCCCTTGCCACTACCACTTCCATCCCCTCGTCATTCCCGCGAAAGCGGGAATCCAGTTCGTAGCCTCCGGCCCAAAGGGCCGCAAACTCAAAGGATGCGACGCTACGCGCCGAAATATAGGCGCTGGATTCCCGCGTTCGCGGGAATGACGGAAATTTGTTGGCGTTCGATTCAAAAAC
>JAIRPF010000171.1 GCA_031257115.1 Accumulibacter sp. | reverse complement strand
CCCGTCTCCATCGACCTGAGCCTGCAAGGCCACGCCGGAAAACGCGAAGGCGCCACCGGAAGTCTCAGGGTGAGGTATGAGTTCTGAGGGGAGTCCGGGGGAAAGGGGAAAGTTCCGGGTTCCGGGGTCTGGGTTCTGATCCTCGGGTTCTGATCCCCGGGTTCCGGGGTCTGGGTTCCGAGTTCTGATCCCCGGGTTCTGAGTTCTGGGTTCCGAGGGGTGACCTCCGAGAGGTGATTTCCCTCACCCCCAACCCCAACCCCACCCCCTCTCCCGGAGGGGGTGGGGGTGTTCAAAGGATGCGGCGCTTCGCGCCGGAGAGTACGCCCTGGATTCCCGCGTTCGCGGGAATGACGGGGTTTTTGGGAAAGGTGGCTTGCGCGGCAATTCCAACTCGCGCGAAGCGCCATTCCAGAGCCTCCCTCTCGAGGGCGGTGGCCCGCCGAGGGCGGGTCGGAAGGAGTCGGGCGGTCGAAGGATCGAGACAGGAATCGGATCACCCGAAACCCCGTCATTTCCTTGACAAGCCGGAACCCGGTTCGCCGTTGCCCCGCTCCCGCTCCTGCCCCCGACCCTGCCCCCGCCTCTACCCCTTCCATTCCCCTCGTCATTCCCGCGCAAGCGGGAATCCAGTGCCTTGTCTCCGGCCCGAAGGGCCGCCAATCAAATTCAAAGGATGCGGCGCTTCGCGCCGGAGGGTACGCCCTGGATTCCCGCTTTCGCGGGAATGACGGATTTTCCTGTTCATTCGCGTTTGACGATTCAACCGCCAGACGCCCTCCGTCACGCCTTCGGCGTGCCTCCTCCCTCAGGAGGGGGATCATCCAAGTTTCCAGACCGATGATGCCGCCGCCGATGAGCGAGCCACCTCCTTCAAGAGGGAGGCTCCATCCAGAGTGCTTCGCGCAAGTTGGAGCTACCGCGCAAAAGCCACTTCCCTCAAGAATGCCGTCATTCCCGCGAACGCGGGAATCCAGCGCGTACCCTCCGGCGCGAAGCGCCGCCGAACATTCATCCCTTCCCTTCGCTGGAGAGGTTGGAAAAGAAGCGCGAATCCGCAGGAAGGTTTCCCTCGCTTCATGTTTTACTTTTCACGTCTCGCCTTCCACGCGGTTTTACCCTTCCACTTTCCCTGGATTTGAATTAGCCGCTCTTCGGACCGGGGCGGCGAGCCGGCTCCCCGCGCTCGCGGGAATGGCGGAAATTCGCGGGCGACAGGCTATTCCGGCACAAACTGTTCGAAGCGGACTCGTCCGTACATTTCCGGGTGGTTCGTCGCTACCCAGTAGGCCGCTTCCGATTCGGCGCGTTCCCATGTCGTGGCCGGCAGCGGGACTTCCCGCGCGGGAGCGCCGATGTCGGAGGAGGGCCAGATCAGGGTGTAGCTGCGCACTCCCGCGCGTTCCTGTATCCGGATCCGCCGTTCCCATTGCGGCGGCAGCCGTTGCAGGGTGCTGAAGAACGAACTGACGTTGAGCCGGAACAGGGGGCCGAAGGTGCGGTACTGGATGATGTACTCGCCTTCCTTGCCGGTGTTTTCGACGATCCGCCACTCGGCGCAGCCTTCGACGATCGCGCCGACCGGTACGCCGTTTTCGTCCTGGACCACTTCGGCGAATACCGCGTGCGATTTGGAAGGCCCCTCGATGAGATCGTGCCACGGCAGGCCGTTGCGCGTCGGGGGCGGGAAGGGAAGCGGGCGCTTGCCTTCCCGGATGCGGGCGAACAGCGACGATTTGAGGACGTCTTCCATGCCGACCACGGGAAACGCCGTGCGCGGCTGCGCGGGGAAAGCTCCGGCGCCCATGTAGCCCACGTTCCACAGGGTCTTCAGCCATTCGGCGGTATCCAGCGCGACCTGGGCCAGCTGCCCCTCGTTCGCCTGGCCGCCGGTTTCCGGCAAGTCGCCGGCCTCCGGCGCGCTTTCCCCGGCGAGGCCTTCCAGCAGCTCGGCCTCGCGCATCCGCGCGCGCATGCACTCCTGGAACAACCGGCCGACCCATTCCGCCTCCCCGGCCGGAAGGCGCTCGATGCGCTCGGAAAAATCCATCAGTTCTTCGGCGTCGAGCGGTTGGAATTCGCTATCCATGACATCCTCGCAACGTGTTTTTCATCCATGGGCGATCATTTAACCATAAGGTTCGCCGATTTGATAACGGCATCCCGCCGGCATTCTTGACGTTTGCCGCCGATGATCGGCGGAACGGCGGGCGCCAGCCCGGCGCGCGGCCTTTTTTTGCGTTCCCCGGAAGCCCTGCCGGCAACCCATTGGCGACGGGCATTCATGCCTGCCGCGGTCAACGAACCTGCAAAAGATTTGCCCCCTCCGGGCTGCCACGGTCGAAACTCCGGCCTTCAGGCCGGGGATTTCAACCTTTGCGCCGCCCTGAAGGGCGGGGTTTCAAACCGGAGCCGGTTTTACGATAATGGGCCGATGTCCCCGCCTTCGCTCAAACGCTTCGCCTGGCTGTCGATCGCCGTCTCCGTCGGCACCATCGTCCTGAAAGGGGCGGCCTGGCGGATCACGGAGTCGGTCGGCCTGCTTTCGGACGCGATCGAATCTTTCGTCAATCTCGCCGGCGCCATGATGGCCTTGCTCATGCTGACCGTCGCCGAGCAGCCGGCCGACGAAGAGCACGCCTACGGCCACGGCAAGGCCGAATATTTTTCCAGCGGTTTCGAGGGGCTGCTGATCCTGGCCGCGGCGATCGCCATCGGCGTTTCCGCCACGGAACGCCTGCTGCATCCCCAGCCCCTGTCCGGCGTCGGTGTCGGCCTGGCGGTTTCGGCCGTGGCCTCGCTGCTCAACCTGGCCGTCGCGCGCGTCCTGCTGGCCGCCGGGCGCGAACATCGCTCGCTGACGCTCGAAGCGGACGCCCGGCACCTGATGACCGACGTATGGACGTCCGCCGGCGTCATCGCCGGCGTCGGCGCGGCGGCGGCGACCGGCCGGCCGTGGCTGGACCCGCTGATCGCCCTGCTGGTGGCGGTCAACATCGTATGGACCGGCTGGAAGCTGATCCGCCGCTCGACGCTGGGGCTGATGGACAGCGCGCTTCCCGACGAGGATCACGCCCAGGTGGTGAGCATTCTCGCGCGCTACCGATCCGAGGGAATCGATTATCACGCGCTGCGCACCCGTGAATCGGGCGCGCGCCGTTTCATCGAGCTGCACGTGCTGGTTCCCGGCGCATGGTCCGTGCGGCGCGGCCACGATCTCGCCGAACGCCTGGAAAGCGACATCCGCGACGCGCTGCCGCGCACGACCGTGATCACGCACGTGGAGCCGCTGGAAGACCCCGCCTCCCACGAAGACATCGCCCTCGACCGCTGATTCTTCCATTCCTGGGGCATTTCCGGTTTGATCCGATACATCATGGAAAGCGAGAAGGCGAACGATATGCGGGGCGGACGATATTCGCCCCCGCCAAAACCGCCGGCGCGAAGCGCCTCCCGCAAGAGAAGAGGAAACCCAAAGATTCAAACCGGCGCATCGCGGGCGTCCCGCTCTCAAGAAAAGCGAAGAAGCGCCGGGACACTCGCGCTCCAATCCCCTTTCCGAGGCCAATACCGTTCATTCAAGGCTGAACGGCATAATCTTTTTCCGCATAAGCTGTTGTAAGCATCAGGAAATGCTGTTGCCCCTGATTCGATGCCCTCGAAAATGCTCTCGCGCCTGGCGGCGATGCTGCCGATCAACGTCCGCGGCATGTGGATCGGTACGTTCCACGGGCTGTGCAATCGCCTGCTGCGCGCCCATCACCGCGACGCCGGATTGCCGTCAACTTTCCAGATACTCGATTCCGCCGATCAGCTCTCGGCCATCAGGCGCTTGCTGAAGCGCGGCAGATCATAGGTTGGAGTGAGCGGAGTGAACCCCGACACGTGCGGTTGAAAAGAGGCACAAATGCCGGGACACGGCGGGCGGATGCTATTCACCCCTGAATTCGCCGCGCCGTGATTGACAACACGGCAGGCGCAAACATTGGGGTTACCTCAACCCATGCTGGATTGAAAGGCTGCAAATTCAAAAAATGCGGCGCTTCGCGCCGGAAGGTACGCGATGGATTACCGCGTATCAAGGGAAAGGTGTACTCCCCCTTTCGACTTGCGGCGCTACGCGCCGGAGTGTACGCGCTGGATTCCCGCTTTCGCGGGAATGACGACGGCGATGGAACCGGCGAAGGCAACGGCTAACCTGATTTCCGCTTGTCAAGGAAATGACTGGGACTTTCTTTGTTTTTCGCCGTGCCCGCCGTGGTTACTGTTTTTCTTTCTTTCAGCGCGCATAGTTCAGGGTTCGCTTTGCTTGCCCCAGCCCATGCGCGTTGGCGATAGGCGCCCAGCAGACCGCTTCCCGGATTGGTCACGGCCGTATTCGCGGGCGCCGCCGCCGGCCGCGCCGATCCGTGGGCGCCGCCCAGATGGACGGCCGACGGAATCCGGC
>JAIRPF010000183.1 GCA_031257115.1 Accumulibacter sp. | reverse complement strand
CAGACGGTGCCTTCCGGGAAAGATTTCGATGTTCTCTACAAAAAAGACCGAGAGATGCTTGACTTCGTCGTAAAACTGACTCCGGTTTGAAACCCCGCCCTTTAGGGCGGTGCGAAGGCAGGAACCCCGGCCTGGAAGGCCGGGGTTTCGACCGTAGCTACTTGGGAGGGGTGCAAACCCCTTCCAAGTTCGTTCACAGCGACAGGCATGAATGCCTGTCGCTAATTAGTTGCTCGTTGGCTTGTTGTTCAACTGGAAACCATGAAACATCATTTCGAGTGCCCGACGGTCTCCGGAAATTCCGGCTTTCATACGCTCGTCTTCGATTGGGACGACGAGACCGGGGAAGTGTCCGGGCCGGATGCGGATTACATCCTCAAAGCCTTCAGGTACGGTTACGTCCATTTGCATCCGATTCCAAGCGGTGGACGCAAACTGACCTCCACAAAGGACATCGTTGACTTGGCCGCTGTCGTGGGAGACGTCCACGTCCTTCCCCCTGGCCTCGAAGAGCATTACCCGGATCCCGAACTCGACGATTTCGACGGCTACGTCAGGGATGTCGTCGGGCAGGTTTGTTTTTGAGTCCGGATGATCACCGTCGAAGTCGATAACAAACGGGCGCTCGACGCGCTGAACCGGCTGATCCGATCGGGCAAAGACCCAGTCCCTGTACTGAAATCCATCGGCGAGGATTTGATCGCGTCGACAAAACGTCGCATCGCTTCCGGTGGCCCTGGCCCGAACGGCGAGACTTGGGAACCCAACTCGCCCGTGACGATGGCGCTCGCCGCCAAGCACGGTCGTCCAAAGAAGATGGGAAATCACCCGCTGGTCGCCAGCGGCATCCTGATGGATACCATCAGCTACATGGTCGACGGAAAAACCCTGTATGTCGGCACCGACCGATTCGCCGATGAATGGGAAGGCGGCGCGGCCGTCCTCCAGTTCGGTACCGACCGCGCCGGCCGGGGCAACAAAGTCACCATCCCCGCCCGCCCTTTCCTGGGCATATCGGATTCCGACGCCCGCGAGATCGAGACGACCGTGAAAAAATTCCTGGCCAGCCTCGCCGGCAAAAATCCCTGACCCGGCGTTCCGGTTCGCGCCCACCAAAACCGCTCAAAACGCCCGGCTTTTTTTATTGCGCCCACCGCAATCTTTTTGCAACCTCCATCCCGATTCATCCTCACCCCATCCCGCCTCATCCCCCAAATATCACGCACGTTCACAGAACCGCCGCGACCTCCCCGCGTTTGAGCGTGGCAAGAAGGATTTCGGCCATTGCGTCGCCCCGGCGGTTTTCGTGCTCTGCACGAACCCCGATGACTGAATCGCGCGCCGGAAGTAAACATCCCCAAGCAGGGCCGGGGCTTCGACTTGTCATTCCATTTTCAAATCATCCGCGCCGCGAAAGCGAGCCGCGAACGATCCGGAGCTGAAATGAGTCATGTCATTGGGCGGATATCCGGGTTTCCGCCATCCGCCGGCGTCTTTCGTCCTCCGTCCTTCGGCTTGAACGCCCGCATCGGATAAACGTCGAACCGGCTCGACTTCCCTTCCAGCGCGTAGCCTGGCGCGAGACCGCCGAGCGCCGGAGCCTTGCGCGGCCGCTTGACGACGACGCGATGCGAGGCCAGCGCCAGCGCCGCCTCCAGCAGCGCGGGCGCGTCGCCGTCGTCGCCGACGAGCGGACGGAACGCGCGCATTTCCTTCTTCACCAGCGCGCTCTTGCCGCGATGCGGGAACATCGGGTCCAGATAGACGACCTGCGGCGCTTCGCCGCTCCAGCCGCGCATCAGGGCGATGGCGTCGCCTTCGCGCAGGCTCATGCGCGCCGCGATCGGCGCCGTTTCGGCATCGTCCCGCGCCCGCCGCAGCCCGTCCTCGAGCAGGGCGGCGATCAGCGGATGCCGCTCGATCAGCGTCAGTTCGCAGCCCAATCCGGCCAGCGCGAAGGCGTCGCGGCCGAGTCCGGCGGTCGCGTCCAGGACGGAGGGCCGCACGCCCGGCTGAACGCCGATCGCCTTGGCGATCGCCTGCCCGGCGCCGCCGCCGAACCGGCGGCGATGCGCCGCCGCGCCGCGCGCGAAGTCCACGCGCACCGGCCCCGGCGCGCCGGGATCGGCGCAGGCCAGCCGCAGGCCGTCCGGTCCGAGCTGCAATCGCCACGCGCCCTGGCCGTCGAACGGCAGGCCGAGACGCCGCGCCCAGTCCCGCGCGGCGTCCTCGCATTCGGGAGCAAGCGCCACGACACTCACCGCGCAAGCCGGAAATCGCGTCCGATCCATTCCGAAAGCCCGATCCATCCCATTCCGCGATGGAAATGGGACGCGAAGGCGAACCGAAGATAGCGCCGTGGCGCGGCGAGGCGAAGTCGACAAAGCCTCATTTCCATCGCGGAATGGAATCGAGCCACATCAGGCCACGGCGGCGCGGCGTGAAGCCGCAAGCGAAAACCTTTCATTCCGGAAGCGCGGAGCATGGAGAAAAGCCTTTCGGGTATTTTCCCCCGTTTTTCCCGTATCCGCGCAAGCGAAAGATTTTCGCCCTGTCCACCCTGGTCAATCGCTTTTCCCCGCGGCCCGCCAGCCCATATCCACGCATTTTTTCGCCAGGATGTCGGTCGGGTCGAGCACGGCCACGGTCTTGCCGGCGATCGGAAACGCCTCGTTCCGCGCCAGCAGCAGGGGAAGTTCCGTGCAACCGAGAATGACGGCTTCCGCGCCACGCTCCACCAGCGAGGCCAGCGCCCGCGACAGATCCGCGACGCATTCGCCTTCCGTGAACCCCGCCTTGACCCCCCTGGGGCCGTAGATCGCGTTCATCACCCGCTCCTGGTTTTCCGCGTCGGGAACCAGCGTCTCGAATCCGGCCGCGCCGATGGCTTCGTGGTAAACGCGGCTGTCGATCGTTCCACTGGTCGCCAGCAGACCGACCTTCGAGCAGCCGCCATGATTCCGCCGGATGTATTCGGCCGTCTCGCGCAACATGTTCACGATGGGAATCGACAGAAAGGGCTGGATGCGCCCGACGAAGGCATGCGCGGTGTTGCACGGGATGGCGATGACGCTGGCGCCCGTGGCTTCGAGCCGCTTGCAGGCGGCATAGAGGGCGACCGTCGGGTCGGCGCCGCCGTCGAGCAGGTACGCGGTGCGGTCGGGAATCTGCGGATTCATCTCGACGGCCACCTTGAGGTGTTCCTGGTCGCGCCTGGCCGGCGTGTTGCGCACGATCTTGTCGAGCAGGTCGACGGTCGCCGCCGGGCCGACTCCGCCGACGACGCCGATCTTGAACGGTCTGGCCTTTTCGGCAAGCGGCAGCGCCGCCGCGTACCCGACGTAGACCCGCAAGACATCGACGACAGGAAAGCCCCGCTCCCGCAGGCCCTGAGCGAAAGGTAGCGCCACGTCGCCGGCAATGATCGACTCCGCGCCCCGCCGCGCGAGATCGCGGCACGCATCGGCCAGGGCATCTTCCCGGCCATTGACGACATCCCGTTCCGGATAAAGCGGCGTCCAGATTTTCTCCGGAAAATGGCGCTCGAAAAGCGAGCGATCCACGCCAAGAACGCCGATCCGCCCGCCCGACGGATACTGGCGCGACAACTCGGCCCGCAGGGCGTCCATCGGGCTGACAATGGGCAGGGCGGTCTCGGCTTCGATTTCCTCGATGAACGCCCGGCTCGCAAAAGCCGGCAACAGAACGGCATCGGCCCGGAGCGCCTCGAATTCCCGTACCGCGTCGAAAGTCCGGATTTTGAGGACAGTCCAGGGATCGATCCCCGGAACTGGTTTTTCCTTTTGCGTGGAAACCCGAGGCAAAAGAACATCCAGCGCCTTCTCCCCGAACCTCGCCGTCAACTCCCCGGCGAAGCGGTCACGGGAGATGACCGCGCCGGGCCAATCGACGAAGCCATGACGGCGTTTTTCCGATGGGATGTCCATGCGCGCTCCAGATCGTGAAGAATGAGATTCCACCCGTGACGAAAATTTTTTTGACCACGGCGGGGACGGTGAAAAGCAAAAAGCATCAACCACGGCGAGCGCGGCGGGCGCGACGAAAGGCAAAACCGGATAAAACCAAAGGTTCCAGTTTTCCGCCGTGTCCGCCGTGGTTGATTGTTTCTCCGGGATTTTTCGCCGCGCCCGCCACGGTCGAACCGGCTTTACTTCTCGAACTTGGGATTGATCAGGTTATCGAAGGTGAAGGTTTCGTCCCAGTGCTCCTGCGTCAGCAGCTGGCGTTCCTTGACCACCACGTCGTGCAGCGACTTGCCCGTCTTGTAGCACTCGCGCACGATCTCGGCGCATTGCTTGTAGCCGAGCGAGGGCTTGAGGAGCGTGATGATGCCCAGCGAATTGAGCACCATGTTGCGCGTGCGCTCGGCATTCGCGGTGATGCCGTCGATGCAATTGACGCGCAGGCTGTTGACCGCGTTTTCCATCGTGGCGATCGAGGTAAACAGCGCGAAGGTGATGACCGGCTCCATGACGTTGAGCTGCAACTGCCCGGCGGACGCGGCAAGCGTCACCGTCAGGTCGAGGCCGATGACCAGGAAACCCGTCTGGTTGACCACTTCCGGAATCACCGGATTGACCTTGCCCGGCATGATCGAGCTGCCCGGCTGCATTTGCGGCAGGCTGATCTCGTTGAGGCCGCAGCGCGGCCCGGAAGCCAACATGCGGATGTCGTTGCAAATCTTGGTCAGCTTGGTCGAGGTGCGCTTGAGCACGCCCGAAAGCTGCACATAGGCCCCGGTGTCGGACGTCGCCTCGACCAGATCGCCGCCCAGGATGAACGGGCAGCCGGTCAGTTCGGACAGGTACCGGGTCGCCAGTTCGGGATAACCCGGCGCGGCGGTGACGGTGGTACCGACGGCGGTCGCGCCGAGATTGATCTCGTGCAGCAGGCGGCGGACCTCGGTGATGCGCTCCACCTCCTCGCCGATCGTCGTGCCCCAGCCGTGGAACTCCTGGCCCAGCGACATCGGCACGGCGTCCTGCAAGTGGGTGCGGCCCATCTTGAGCACCTTTTCGAATTCCTTGGCCTTGGCGAAGAACGAACCTTGCAGCTTGCGCAGCGCCTCCATGTAGCTGGCGAGGCGCAGGATCAGCGCCAGGCGGAAGGCCGTCGGATAGGTATCGTTGGTCGACTGCCCGAAATTGACATGATCGTTGGGATTGATGATGTGGTAATCCCCCTTTTCATGCCCCAGGGATTCGAGCGCCACGTTGGCGATCACCTCGTTGGCGTTCATGTTGACCGACGTGCCGGCGCCGCCCTGGATGAAATCGGTGACGAACTCCTCGCGCAGCTCGCCGGCGATCAGGCGGTCGCAAGCGCCGACGATGGCGTTGGCGATCTGCCCGTCGATGCAGCCGAGATCCCGGTTGGCCAGGGCCGCGGCTTTCTTGACGTAGCCGAACGCCTTGACGAAATACGGCTCGGTCGACATCGGAATGCCCGTGATGTGGAAATTATCCTTGCCGCGCTGGGTCTGGACGCCATAGTACGCATCCAGGGGAATCTCCTTTTCGCCGAGAAAATCCTTTTCGATGCGGAAAGCGGCGGGGGCTTGCTGTGCCATGGTCTTCTCCTTGAGTGAATTCGCGGGGAACATCTTACGCCACGTCCTGAAAATCCGTGACAAACCATTCAAAAACTCGCATAACATCGCCAGAAAAACGCATAACCCCGGCGCGTCCGGAATCGGAACGAAACACGGAAAGCCGGCCGGGACTACCCGATTCTCCCGTTGACTTTAGTTCCATTTTTCAAATTTCAAAAGAATTCAGGCAAATCAGGTGGATCGAGGACTTTCTCATCCTGACCGCCGCGCGCGCCGTGGCCGGACCGCCCTTGTCAGAATGACTCGTTTTCGCGCAGGTAGCGCCATTGTCCCGGCGGCAGGTCGCCGAGGCGTACCTCGCCGATGCGCACGCGCTTGAGGCCGGTCACGCGCAGTCCGACGAGTTCGCACATGCGGCGGATCTGGCGCTTGCGTCCTTCGTTGAGGATGAAACGCAGCTGATCCTCGTTCAGCCATTCGACCCTGGCCGGCTTGAGCGGCTTGCCGTCCAGCGCCAGACCGTGATTGAGCCGCGCCAGACCGTCGTCGGCGAGCCGCCCTTCGACGCGCACGAGGTATTCCTTTTCGACTTTCGAGTTCTCGCCAATGAGCCGCCGCGCCACGCGCCCGTCCTGCGTGAGCACCAGCAGGCCGGTGGAGTCGACGTCCAGCCGCCCCGCCGGCGCCAGGCCCCTGAGATGGGAGGCGTGGAACGGCGGCGTATCCGGCGAGCGCCACTGGTTTTCCGGGCGGACGAGCACCGCCGCCGGCTGGCAGCCCGGTTCCGGCTGCCCGGAAACGTAGCCGACCGGCTTGTGCAGCAGGACCGTCATCAGACGCCGCTGCGCGGCGCGGGCTTGCGCGTCGAGCGTGATTTTCGCGGCGGGATCGGCGCGCGCGCCGAGTTCGCCGACCCGTTCGCCATCGACGTAAACCCAGCCGCGCTCGATGAACTCGTCGGCTTCGCGCCGGGAACACAATCCCTGCTCGGACATCAGTTTGGAGACGCGGACGCCATCGGGCCGCGTCTCCGGCGGCGGCGGGTGGACGCGGCCCGCCGGACGTTCCGCCGGCGTTTCGCGGCCCCGGCGCTCGCCCCGTTTTTCCGCGGATCGTTTCCGCCAGTCGGTTTTTTCCGTGGGCTTGGCGCGTCCGGCATCCTTCGCCTCGACCGGCGCGCGCTTTCCGGCGGCCAGACCCAGCCCCCATCCGCCGCGAATCGGTTTGCGGCGCGGGTTGGCCGGAACCTGTTCGCCGTCCGCGCGCGCGGGCAGGCCGAGAGTCTTGCGTCGCGTCCCGGACATCAGCGAACGCCGAGCAGCTCGACTTCGAAAACCAGCGTCGCGCCGGGCGGAATCACTCCGCCCGCGCCGCGCGCGCCGTAGCCCAGCCGCGCCGGAATCGTGAGCTTGCGGATTCCGCCGATCCGCATCCCTTGCACGCCTTCGTCCCAGCCCGCGATGACGGCGCCCCGGCCCAGCGGGAACCCGAGAGGCTCGCCGCGATCCCTGCTCGAATCGAACTTCTCGCCGCTCTCCAGCCAGCCCGTGTAATGCACGCTGACGAATTGCCCGGCGGCGGCGGCGTCGCCGGTTCCAACCTGGATTTCCTCGATCCGCAATCCGGATTCCGTTGTCGTTTCTGTCATGATCCGTTTTCCCGCGCCTTGACGAGGTCGGGAGTTTAGACCAGCGCGGCGCGCTCCGCCAGCGCGATGTGACATACGATGTCCGAAAACCGTCGACTTTCGGGTAGACTTGAAATTTGCGTTTGCCATCGGAGACGGCATGGACACCCAACAAACGATTACGCCGGTGATCCGCGATTTTCAGGCGCTGGAGGAATTCGCCGAGACCTTGCACGACGCCATACCCGGTATCGAGCGCGACATTTCACGCCTGAAGTACGTCCCCGACGACGACGAAGCCGTCGGCAATCTTTTCCGCGCCCTGCACAACGCCAAGGGCGACGCCATGGCGAGCCGGGTCGACCTGGCGGTGGCCGTCATCCATCCGATAGAAACCGTGCTCGCGCGGCTGCGCGACGGCAAGATCCGGTTCGGCAGCATTCTCGCCGAGGCCATCCTTCTGGCCATCGACCGGCTCGAACTGACCTTGGAGAGCCTGATCGCGCGGGAGCCGCTGGACAATTTCCACATCCCTTCCCTCGTGCGGGAACTGGAAAACCTGACCGAGGCGTCCGCCGCCGACGTCGAAACGGTCGCCGGAAAACTGATCGAGGCCGTGACGGGCTTTCGTCCCGCCGCCGGGGCGGCGAATTTCGGAAACGGCCAGACGCCGAATCCGGCCAAACATTCTCCGACGCGGATCGACGGCGACCTGCTGTTTTTCCGCTCGCTCGCTGAACAGATCGAAAGCCGCTCGCCCCTGTTCAAGGGCCGCACCCAGCGGCTGCTCCACCTGGCGAGCGAAACCAACCGGGCGCGGAACCTGCCCATCGACCCGATGCAGCTGGAAGCGGCCATCTACATGCACGACATCGGCATGATGTTCCTGCCCGAAAGCGTCTGGCTCAAGGCCGGGCAGATGACGCCCGAGGAACGGACGCTGCTGCGCCGCCACCCCGCCTACGCGGCCGGCATCCTGGCGCGCATACCGGGCTGGGAAATCGCCGCCGAAATGACGGCGCAACATCACGAAATGTCCAACGGCAAGGGGTATCCGGAGAGCCTTTCGTCGCCGTTCATCAGCGACGGCGCGAAGATCCTGTCCATCGTCGACGCCTTCGAGTCGATCATGCTCAAGCACGCCAACCGCGGCAGAAACCGCTCGGTGCTGCGCGCCATCGCCGAAATCAACGCGTGCGACAACCAGTTCGCGCCGGAGTGGATCGAACCGTTCAACCAGATCATTCGCCGCACCATCAATCCATGAGCGACGCCGGCGGCGCGGCCGCGCCCGACGCGCCCGACACGCCTGATCTCGAGCGGCGTTTCGGCGGTGTGCGGCGGCTCCACGGAAGCGCCGTGTTCCGGCGCTTCCAGCGTGCCCGCGTCGTGGTCGCCGGGCTTGGCGGCGTCGGTTCGTGGGCGGCCGAGGCGCTGGCCCGCTCGGCGATCGGCGCCATCACGCTGATCGACCTGGACATGGTCGCCGAATCGAACGTCAACCGCCAGATTCACGCGCTCGACGGCGCGTTCGGCAAACCCAAGGTGGACGCCGTGGCGGCGCGCATCCGTGGCGTCAATCCGGTGTGCCGGGTAGAAACGATCGAGGATTTCGTCACGCCGGAAAATGTTCCCGCGCTGATCGGCCGGGATTTCGATTACCTCATCGACGCCATCGACCAAGTGCGCGCCAAGGCGGCGATGATCGCCTGGTGCGTCTGGAACGGCCTTCCCCTCGTCACCGCGGGCGGAGCGGGCGGCCAGTCCGACCCGGCGCGGATCGGAATCGCCGACCTGGCGCGCGCCGTGCAGGACCCGCTCCTGGCGAAAGTGCGTTCCCGGTTGCGCAAGGAGCATGGCTTCACGCGCGATCCCGGGAAAAAATTCGGAGTCCCCGCCGTCTTTTCCACCGAACCCGTCCGCCTTCCGGAACCGGAACAGGAAAACGCCTGCGCCGCCCCGGCCGCTCCCGCCGGACTCAATTGCGCGGGCTACGGCTCGTCGGTCTGCGTCACGGCGACCTTCGGCCTTTTCGCGGCCAGCGCCGCGCTGCGCCACGTCGCCGGAGCCGGAACGGACGCCGATCGATAAATCTGGGCAGCAGGGCGAATTACCGGCGCGCAACGCCGGAGCCGCCGCTCTTGCAGTGGCGAATGCCCTCCGCTTCACCTAGCGTTCGCTTTTCGCCTTTCACGACGCAGGGCGCCGAACCGGAAACGCTCCAAATCGATCGCGCCGCGAAAGGCGAGCCACGGGCGGCGCAAGCGGCGCGGCAAGGCGAAGCCGGCAGGGGCGCGGGTGATCCGGAACCGGAATCAAGGGGCAAGGACGGACCGCCCGGCGAAAACGCGCCTTCGGGCGATCCGGTTCTCAGTGAGGGAGTGCTCAGGGGCGGCCAGGTTATTTTTTGCCCGCCTTGAGGCATTCGCTCATGAATTTCTTGCGCTCATCGCCCTTCAATTCCTGTTTGGCGGCCTCGGCGTTGCAGGTTTTCATCTTTTCCCGCTGCGCCTGCTGCGCGGGGGACGGCGGTTTCTTTTCCGTTTCGGCGGCTCCCCAGGCCAGTCCCGTCGAGAGTACGAATGCCATCACGGCGATCATGTGCTTCATTTTCATCTCCTTGTTGAAAAAGATTATCGGGGCAATCGGGCGCGGATCAGAGGTTTCCGTCGAGCACCACTTGTTGCTGGCGGTTGATGAATTCGCCCATGCTGTCGATTCCGCGCAGTTGCAGGATGCAGTTGCGTACCGCCGCTTCGAGCAGGACCGCGAGATTGCGCCCGGCGGCGACGTGGAAACAGACCTTGCGCACCGCGATTCCCAGGATTTCCTGGGATCGTTCGTCGAGCGGCAGGCGCGACATGTCTCCGGCGGGCATGTTTTTTTGCAGGTGTACGACCAGCCTCAGCCGCATTTTGCTGCGCGCGGCCGTCTCGCCGAAAATCGTGCGGATGTTGAGCAGCCCCAGCCCGCGCACTTCGAGGTAGTCCTTGAGCATTCCCGGACAGCGCCCTTCGATGATGGTCGGCCCCGTGCGCGCCAGTTCGACGACGTCGTCCGCGACCAGGCCGTGTCCGCGCGATATCAGTTCCAGGGCAAGCTCGCTCTTGCCGATTCCCGAATCCCCGGTAATCAGCACGCCCATGCCCAGAACGTCCATGAGCACGCCATGCACCGAAATCGTGTCGGCAAAATGCCTCGCCAGGTAAAGGTGCAGCAGGTCGATGACCGCGGAACAGGGTTTCGTGCTCATGAACAGCGGCGTATTCGTGGCCTGGCAGCCTTCCAGCAGTCCGGGCATCGCTTCGAGGTTGTCGGCCAGGATGACCGCCGGCGGCTCGCAGGCCATCAGGTCCTCGACCTGCCGGCGCCAGCGGCTTTCGCCGACGCGCGCCGCCCAGTCCTGCTCGGCCTTGCCGATGACCTGGACGCGGTGACTGTAGATCAGGTTGAGGTGGCCGACGACGTCGGGGCCGTAGGTCTCCATGTCCTTGATTTCCACCTGACGGTCGACGTCGACGGCGGCAACCCAGGTCAGTTTGAGTTTTTCGAGATGGTCCCGATAGAGCTGGGCGATGCTCAGCTTGCGCGTGGGAATCATGCCTGCGAACCTCCGGAAGTCATGAAATCATGCGGCGGCGAACGTCTGGCGGATGGTTTCCGCGTCTTGCGCGGCCGCCAGCGCCTCGCGGCAGGGAAGTTCGGTGAACCGCTCGGCCAGTTCGGAAAGAATCTGCAAATGCTGCTCGGTCGCCTGTTCGGGCACCAGCAGGACGAAAAGCATCGATACCGGCTCACCGTCCGGCGAATCGAAGGGAATCGGCGTCGCCAGCCGGATGAAGGCGCCCCAGGCTCTTTTCAGACCCTTGATGCGCCCGTGCGGAATGGCGACCCCGCGCCCCAGCCCGGTCGATCCCAGCTTTTCCCTCGAAAACAGGCTGTCGAAGACGATACTGCTCGCGACCCCCTGGTGGTTCTCGAAAAGCAGGGCGGCGTGCTCGAAAACGCGCTTCTTGCTGCTGGCCTCGAGATCGAGGACGACGTTTTCGGGAGGCAACAACTGAAGAATCTGGCTCATGGAAATACGTTTGGCGAATCGGAAAAAAGCCGGCCGAAAAGCCGGCCGGTGGATCGGAAAGCGGATTCGGCCGATGGCGGCCAAATCCGCCGGTTCCGGGAAGCGATCATTGCACGTCGCCGTGGCCGGGGCGCTGGCCGCGATGGTGATCCTGCATTTTCTGCTTGTGCTTCTGGACCTGCCGTTCGAGCTTGTCGGCCAGGATGTCGATCGCCGCGTACATATCCTCGTCGGTCGATTCCGCGTAAATGTCCTTGCCCGGCAGATGCACCGTGACTTCCGCCTTCTGCTTCAATTTTTCCACGGACAGGATCGCGCTCACGTCGATGACGCTGTCGAAATGGCGCGTCACCCGCTCAAGCTTGCCCGTCACGTATTCGTGTATCGCTGGCGTGATTTCGAGATGGTGTCCGCTGATTTGCAGGTTCATGGTGTGGCTCCTTTCAAAAAGACTGAGTGGACAGCTTAGAGTATCTTGCGCAATTTAGCCGGAGGAATGCCGAGCGCCTCGCGATATTTGGCGACCGTCCTGCGGGCGACGACGATTCCCTGCCGGCTTAGCAAATCCGCGATCTGGTTGTCGGAGACCGGCTTTTTCGCGTCCTCCGCGCCGATCAGCTGCTTGATGAGCGCCCGGATGGCCGTGGCCGAATAGGCGCCGCCCGTTTCCGTGGCCACGTGGCTGCCGAAGAAGTATTTCAGCTCGAAAATGCCGCGCGGCGTGGCCATGTATTTTTGCGTCGTCACGCGCGATACCGTCGATTCGTGCAGCCCCAGGACGTCGGCGATTTCTCTCAGAACCAGCGGACGCATGGCCACCTCGCCGTGGTCGAGGAACTGCCGCTGGCGGTCGACGATGGCCTTGGACACGCGCAGGATGGTGTCGAAACGCTGCTGCACGTTCTTGACCAGCCAGCGCGCTTCCTGCAACTGGCCGGCCAGGTTCGATCCCCGGTGCCGCGAGAGAATCCGGGCGTACAGGCTGTTGATGCGCAGGCGCGGATAGGCGTCGGAATTGATGCTCACGGTCCATTGCCCGCGCACCTTGCGCGCCACGACGTCGGGGGTGATGTAGCGCGTGTCCAGCGCCGCGTATCTGGCGCCCGGCCTCGGATCGAGGCCGCGGATCGCGATTTGCGCGTCGCGCAGTTGCTCGTCGTCGCATTCGACGAGTTTTTTCAGCTTGGCGAAATCCCGCGCGGCCAGGAGATCGAGGTGCCCGTTTACGATGCGCAGCGCCAGGGTTCGCGTCTCGCTCGCGGGCAGCGCCCTGAGTTGCAGGGCCAGACATTCCTGGGCGCTGCGCGCGCCGACCCCGGTCGGATCGAAATTCTGCAAATGGCACAGGGCGATTTGCAGCTCGTCGGGATCGATTTCGAGTTCGGGCGGCAGCGACTCCGCCAGTTCCCCCAGCGGCTGGGTCAGATAACCGTCGTCGTCCAGCGCGTCGATCAGGCACTGCACCAGAGAACGGTCCCGCGCCGGCAGCCCCATCAGGCCGAGCTGCCACGACAGGTGGTCGCGCAGCGAGATCGCCGCCGCCTGGACGTCCTGGAAATCGTTGTCGTCGTCGTCGAACGATCCCGACGAATTCGCGTAGCCGCCCTCGTTTTCGGGCGGCCCCAGCCAGCTTTCCCCGTCGTCGGACGGAACCTCCGGTTCGCCCTCCCCGGCCTTCGTTTCCCCGTCGTCCGCGGCGGCCGCCGGCGGCGACCCGGAAGCGGCCGGCGCGTAGACGCCGTCTTCCCATTCGAGCAGCGGATTCTCCAGCAGATACTTTTCCAGTTCCTGTTCAAGCTCAAGCGTAGACAGCTGCAACAGCTTGATCGACTGTTGCAGTTGCGGCGTGAGCGCCAGGTGCTGGGATAGCTTGAGCTGAAGGGATGGCTTCATGTGCTGGAAAGAACGGCCGCCGTGAAAAGAGGAACCCGTTTCGTTTTCAAAACTCCTGAAAGAAACCGCAAAGCCCGCGTTATTCAGTTTATGAATCGTATGTAGCCCCATGACCAGCCGCGGACGGCGCGAATGGCGCGGCAAGGCGTCGTCGACCCAAATCCGCAATTTTATGGATGGAATTACAGGCGGAAATTCTCGCCGAGGTAGACCTTGCGCACGTTTTCATTATAAATGATTTCGTCCGGCCGGCCAGCGGCGAGCACGCCGCCCTCGTTGAGGATGTAGGCGTGATCGCAGATGCCCAGCGTTTCGCGCACGTTGTGATCGGTAATCAGCACGCCGATGCGGCGCTCCTTGAGGAAGCGGATGATCTTCTGGATATCCAGCACGGCGATCGGATCGACCCCGGCGAACGGCTCGTCGAGCAGGATGAAACGCGGCTCGGTGGACAGCGCGCGGGCGATCTCCACCCGCCGCCGTTCCCCGCCGGAGAGCGAAGCCGCTGAACTGTTGCGGATGTGCGCGATGTGCAGTTCCTCCAGCAGTCGCGCGGCCCGCTGGTCGACTTCACCGGCGGGCAGCCCGCGCAGTTCGAGCACGGCCTTGATGTTCTCGATGACGGTCAGCTTGCGGAACACCGAGGCTTCCTGCGGCAGATAGGAAACGCCGAGCCTAGCGCGCCGGTGGATAGGCATGTGGGTGATCTTCCTGTCGTCGAGGAAAACGTCGCCCCCGTCGCAGGCGATCAGGCCGACCACCATGTAAAAGCACGTGGTCTTGCCGGCGCCGTTCGGCCCTAGCAGGCCAACCACCTCGCCGCTCTTCACTTCGAGCGAAACGTCCTGGACCACCGTGCGTTTCTTGTAGCGTTTTTTGAGGCCGTGCGTGGTCAGCGTGCTGCCCTGGCTGAAATCGGTCGTATCGGACATCGTTTGATGAAAAATAGTTTAATCACGGAAGGCGCGGAGAAAATCCTGAAACCCGCCTGACCACAACGGGCACGACGGCACGGCGAACACGACGAAAAGCAAAACCTGTTTTTTGAAGATTTCCGTTGTGCCCGCCGTGTTCGCCGGGGTTGATCGACTTCGATTTTCTCCGTGCGCTCCGTGGTTGATAATGTTTACTCGTCTTGGCCGCCGCGCAGGACGCGGCAAATCGTTTCACTCGAAAAACCCCGGCGCGCCAGGAAATTCGCCTGCCGCGCCCGCCCGGCGGCGTCGGCCGGAACGCCGGCGCTCCCGTACTTGCGCCGCCAGACTTCCAGGGCGCGCGCCGTTTCATCCCCCGCGCCGGCCAGCGCGCCGTCCGCCAGCGCGCCATCGACGCCCGCGGCGCGCAATTCCCGCGCCAGCCGCGCGTTGCCGAAACGCGCGCCGCGCGCGCGCAGGCGCGTTTCCACGTAGCGTTCGTCGGAAAGCAGACGCCGCGAAGCGAGATCGTCCAGCACGGCGTCGATTTCCTCCGCCGATCCGGCGTGCGCCGCCAGCTTGCGCGCCAGCTCCGCGCGCGCGTGCTCGCGGCGGGCAAGCATCCGCAGCGCGCGCTCGCGCAGGGTGGGTTCCGTCATCGGCGGCTCATTCCGCGGCGTTCGCCGGCGTCGCCGAAGGAACATTCACCGCCGCGCGGATCTTCGCCTCGATCTCTTCCGCGATCCGCGGATTGGCCTTGAGGAATTCGCGCGCGTTGTCCTTGCCCTGGCCGATCTTCTCGCCGTTGTAGGCATACCACGCGCCCGACTTGTCGACCAGCTTGTGCGCCACGCCCAGCTCGACGATCTCGCCCTCGCGCGAAATCCCCTCGCCGTAGAGAATGTCGAAAAGCGCCTCGCGGAACGGCGGCGCCACCTTGTTCTTGACGACCTTCACCTTGGTTTCGTTGCCGATCACCTCGTCGCTCTTCTTGATGCCGCCGATGCGGCGGATGTCCAAGCGCACGGAAGCGTAAAACTTGAGCGCGTTGCCGCCGGTCGTCGTCTCCGGGCTGCCGAACATCACGCCGATCTTCATGCGGATCTGGTTGATGAAAATGACCAGCGTGTTGGTCCGGTTGATGTTGGCCGTGAGCTTGCGCAGGGCCTGGCTCATCAGCCGGGCGTGCAGGCCGGGCAGCGAATCGCCCATTTCGCCCTCGATCTCGGCCTTGGGCACCAGCGCCGCGACGGAATCAATGACCACCACGTCCACGCTGCCCGAACGCACCAGCATGTCGGCGATCTCCAGCGCCTGCTCGCCGGTATCGGGCTGCGAGATGAGCAGATCCTCGATCTTCACTCCGAGCTTCTGGGCGTAGACCGGATCGAGCGCGTGCTCGGCGTCGATGAAAGCGGCGGTACCGCCGAGCTTCTGCATTTCGGCGATGACCTGGAGCGTCAGCGTCGTCTTGCCGGACGACTCCGGCCCGTAGATCTCGACGACCCGGCCGCGCGGCAGGCCGCCGACGCCGAGCGCGATGTCCAGGCCGAGCGAGCCGGTGGAAACCACCTGCAAGTCCTTCTCGACGCTGCCCTCGCCCATTTTCATGATCGACCCCTTGCCGAACTGCTTCTCGATCTGGGCCAACGCCGCGGCCAATGCCTTTGCCTTGTTGCCGTCCATCGCGCTTCCTTTCCAAAAATAACGAGGGATTATCTCATGTTCGGCGACCATTCACCCGCATGGACGCGACGGCGGACACGGCGGAAGGCAGGGATTCCAACCGCGAAGCGCGCGGAGGACGCGGAGAAAAGCGAAGATTTTCAAAAGGTTTTCTCCGTAAATCCCGTGGTCGAAAGTGCCCTCCACCGTCATACCCGCGTTCGCGGGACTGACGGTGTCGAAAAACGAAAGCGGGAACCCCGCCGGCTTTCGCCCGGTTCCCGCCTTTGCCTTTCGCCGTGTCCGTCGTGGTCGAAGGATTCTCGTTTCCGCCGCGCTTCAAAGCACGTAGCGCGACAGATCCTCGTTGTCCGCCAGTTCGGTCAGGCGCGCGTCGACGTAGCCGGCGTCGACGCGCACCGATTCCGCGCCCTTGCTGCCGGCGCTGAACGACACTTCTTCGAGCAGGCGCTCCATCACCGTATATAGCCGGCGGGCGCCGATGTTTTCGGTGCGTTCGTTGACCGACCAGGCGATTTCTGCCAGGCGCTTTATGCCGTCGGCGGCGAATTCCAGCGTCACGCCGTCGGTGGCCAGCAGCGCCTGATATTGCTTGGTCAGGCAGGCGTCGGTCTGGGTCAGTATGCACTCGAAATCGGCGACCGACAGGGAATCGAGTTCCACCCGGATGGGAAAGCGGCCCTGCAACTCCGGGATCAGGTCCGAGGGCTTGGCCAGGTGAAAAGCGCCGCTGGCGATGAACAGGACGTGGTCGGTGCGGATCATGCCGAACTTGGTCGACACGGTCGTCCCTTCGACCAGCGGCAGCAGGTCGCGCTGCACGCCCTGCCTGGAAACGTCCGCGCCCAGCACGTCGCCGCGCGCGGTGATCTTGTCGATCTCGTCGAGAAACACGATGCCGTTCTGTTCGACGTTGCGTACCGCCTCCAGCTTGACGTCCTCGTCGTTGACCAGCTTGCCGGCTTCCTCGTCGACCAGCAGGCGGAGCGCCTCGCTGATTTTCAGTTTCCTCGATTTCTTGCGCGCTCCGCCCATGTTCTGGAACATGCCCTGGATTTGCGCCGTCAATTCCTCCATGCCGGGCGGGGCGAAAATCTCGGCTTGCAGCGCCGCGCCCGCCACCTCGATCTCGATCTCCTTGTCGTTGAGTTCGCCCTCGCGCAGCTTCTTGCGGAATTTCTGGCGCGTCGCGTTGGTGTCGTCGGACGACAGCGTTCCGTTGTAGAAACCGTTGCGCGCCGGCGGCAGCAGGGCGTCGAGGATGCGTTCCTCGGCCGCGTCCTCCGCCCGCGTCCGCACGCTTTTCATCGCCTGCTCGCGGCCGCTCTTGACGGCGATTTCGACGAGGTCGCGGATGATCGTTTCGACGTCGCGCCCGACGTATCCGACCTCGGTGAACTTGGTCGCCTCGATCTTGATGAACGGCGCGTTCGCGAGCCGCGCCAGGCGGCGGGCGATCTCGGTCTTGCCGACGCCGGTCGGGCCGATCATCAGGATGTTTTTCGGCGTGATTTCCTGGCGCAGCGGCTCTTCCACCTGCGAGCGCCGCCAGCGGTTGCGCAACGCGATGGCCACCGCCTTTTTGGCCTTGCCCTGGCCGACGATGTGTTTATCGAGTTCGTGGACGATTTCCTGGGGTGTCATTTGCGTCATGTGCGTCGTGCCTGAAACGGTTTGAACGCTATTATGTTCTCATCGGGCGGGCAATGTGGCAAACTCGCCGCATCGAGTCAACCGCCGCGGCGCATACGGCGCGGCACATTTCACCGATGACAGGCAAAGAACGCATTTTATGCCTCGCGCCCGGACGCGCGGCCCCCGGAATGGCGCTGGCCAAGCCGGTCCGCGACGCGGACGGATCGATCCTGCTGACGGCGGAAACCGTCCTCGATCCGGCGCTGCTCGAACGGCTGATCCGGCGCGGCATCCGGGCCATCTCGGTGCGCGCGCCCGACCTCCGCGACGAGGAAACGATCGCGCGGGAACTGGCCGACGCCCGCGCCCGGATCGACACGATTTTCCGCGGCCCCGGCAGCGCCGCCAGGGACCAGCTGCGCGAGGCCGTCCTCGCCTACCGGATCGAGGGCGCCCGATGACGGCGCCTTCCCTGAACCAACTCCCCGGCTACGCCGATGCGCTGCCCTCCCTGCCGGAAGTGGTCGGCTACCTGATCCGCGCGCTCCGCGACGAAAAGGCCGGCCTGGAAACGCTGGCGCGGCACATCAATTCCGATCCCGCCATCGTCGGGCGGCTGCTCGCCGCGGCCAATTCGGTCGCCTCCGGACTCTCCCGGCGCGTGTATTCCGTCGGGCAGGCTTTTCTGCTGCTGGGCGCCGACCGGGTCGTCGACATCATCCTTGCCTCGTCCCTGATCTACCGTTACGACGCGCACGCCACCGGCTTCAACGCTTCCCTGTTCTGGCGGCACTCGCTGGGAATCGCCGTCTGCGCCAAGGCGCTCGCGGAGCAGACCGGGGCCAACCCCGAACTGGCTTTCGTCAGCGGACTGCTGCACGACATCGGCCGCCTGCTCATGTATACCGCCAGTCCGGGCGGCGTCCTCGAAGCGCTCGACCGCCGCCAGCGCGACGACAGCCCGTTGATCGCCGCCGAACGCGCGGTGTTCGGATACGACCATTGCGAAGCCGGGCGGGTTCTGGCGACCGCCTGGAACCTGACGCCGGAGATCGCGGACGCGATCTCCGGCCATCACGAGCCGGACGGGTTCGGCGGCGAGATCTGCGACCTCACGCACATCGGCGAATGCTTGGGCCACGCGCTCGATCTCGGCGAAATCCGGGACAACCGGGTGCCCGGCCTCTCCGATCTGGCGTGCGCCCACGTCGGCCTGTCGTGGCCGAAATTCGCCTCCCGCTTCGGGGAAATCGAGGCGCGTTTCGACGATTTTCGTTTGGCCTTGGGGTTATGAAGGTAGCAACTAATTAGCGACAGGCATTCATGCCTGTCGCTGTGAACGAACTTGGAAGGGGTTTGCACCCCTCCCAAGTAGCTACGGTCGAAACCCCGGCCTTCCAGGCCGGGGTTCCAGCC
>JAIRPF010000126.1 GCA_031257115.1 Accumulibacter sp. | reverse complement strand
AACGCAAGCAGGGGCGAGATCAACAGCGCAGGCCCTGCACCTTCTTCGCGCAGCAGCCTAGTTGCGATGAAGTAGATGAAGCTCTTTCCCCATCCGGTCTTCTGGACGACCAGCAAACGGCCCTTGCCTTCGACAATGTGGCGAATGGCGTCTTCCTGCCCCTCGCGGAACGAAGCGTTTACCTGGCCGGAACCAGTATAAAGGAGCTGTCGTGCCCGTACAGCGTTGTAGCCCGTTTCGTTGACACACACCTTTCGTTTAAAAAACCGCCACCGGATACGACCCAAGCACCTTGAGATACGGGGCGCGGCGCGAGAGTTCCGCCAGGGCGCGGGCGACCGGCGGGTCGTCGCGGTGTCCTTCGACGTCGACGTAGAACACGTATTCCCACAGGGTATGCCGCGCCGGCCGTGATTCCAGGCGCGTCATCGAGACGCCGGCCTCGGCGAACGGCGCGAGCAGTTCGCCGAGCGAGCCGACGCGATTGGGAGTAGACATGATGAGCGAGGTTTTGTCGCGCCCCGACGGGCCGGCTTCCCGGCGTCCCAGCACCAGGAAGCGCGTGGTGTTGTTCGGTTCGTCCTCGACGTTGCCGGCAAGGATGGCAAGGCCGTAGCGCCGCGCCGCCGCTTCGCCGGCCAGCGCCGCCGCTCCCGGTTCCGCCGCGGCCAGTTGCGCGGCCTGCGCGTTGCTGCCGACGGAGACGCGCCGCGCTCCGGGCAGCGCGCGGTTGAGCCATTCATGGCACTGCGCCAGCGACTGCGCGTGCGAATAAACCCTGACGACGGCATCGAGCGACGCTTCCCGGCTCATCAGGTGCTGATGGATACGCAGGACGACTTCGCCGCAGACCTTGAGCGGCGATGCCATCAACAGATCGAGCGTCCGCCCGATCGCGCCCTCGGTCGAATTCTCCACCGGCGCCACGGCGAAATCGGCGCGGCCGGACTCGGCCTCGCGGAAAACTTCGTCGATCGAATCCTGCGGCGAGAGGCGCGCGGCGTGTCCGAAATGCCGGGTGGCGGCGCTCTCCGAAAACGTGCCGGACGGCCCCAGGAAAGCCACGGACAGCGGCCGTTCGAGCGCGAGGCAGGCGGACATCACCTCGCGGAAAAGCCACGCCACGCTCTCGTCCGGCAGCGGCCCGGCGTTCCTTTCCCGCGCCCGCCGCAGAACCTGCGCTTCGCGCTCCGGCCGATGGAAGGAATCGCCCTCGCCGCGCCGCGCCTTGATTTCGCCGACCCTTTGCGCGCAACGCGCCCGGCGGTTCAGGAGGTCGAGCAACCGCGCGTCGATGGCGTCGATCTCGTTGCGCGCGTCGGCAAGTTCTTTTTCCGGTTCGTCGCTCATAGCCATGAATTCCGCCGTTTGGTCTGGAAAAGCCAGAAAACCTCTAACCACGGAGACACAGAAAGAAAAGAATGGATTTTCTCTGTGTCTCCGTGGTTAATGGTCTTTTCATTATTTCCACATGGGGTGTGCGGATGCTGTCCGCGCTCGTGGAAATCTCGCGCTTGAGACGCGAGGTAAACCCGGCGCCCCGGCCCGCTCCGGGGCGTTACCCTGGCAAAGATCACTTGCTCACGTAGTCGTACTTGCCATCCTTCCAGCGATAGACCATGAAGCCGGGCTGCTTGTTGTTGCCTTTTTCGTCGAAGGCCAGCGTGCCGATCACCGTGTCGAAGCTGCCGCCGCGCAAGGCTTTTTCGAGGTCGGCGTATTTCACGCCCTTGGCTTGTTCGGCGGCTTGGGCGAAGAGCTGCATCGCCGCGTAGGCGACCATCACGTAGCCTTCCGGCTCGATTTTGGCGTCGCGGAACCGCTTGACCACGTCCGCCGCGTTGGGGTTTTTGCGCGGATCGGGCGGGAAGGTAAACAGCACGTTGTTGGCGAGCGCGCCGGCCGCGGTCACGAGTTCCATGTTGGCCATCGTGTCGCCGCCCATCACCGTGAGGTCAAGCCCGGCCTGCTGCGCCTGGCGCAGGATCAGCGCGACCTCGGTGTGATAGCCGCCGTAGGCCATCACTTCGACACCGGCCGATTTCATTTTGCTGACGAGGCCGGAGTAATCCTTCTCGCCGGCGGTGATCGATTCGCGCAGCGCCGGGTCGACGCCCCTGGCCCGCATCCCCTTGGCCATTTCGTCGGCCAGGCCCTTGCCGTAGGAACTTTTGTCGTCGACGACGGCGATCTTCTTGCCCTTGAACACGTCGGCCAGATGGCCGCCGGCCACCGGGCCTTGCTGATCGTCGCTGCCCAGGATGCGGAAGAGGTTTTTCAGGCCGCGCGCGGTGACTTGCGGGTTGGTCGACACGGTGGCCATCGGTATCTGCGATTCGTTGTAGACGTCGGAGGCCGGGATGGTCGAACTGGAACACCAATGGCCGTGCATGAAGACGATCTTTTTGTTGACCATGGTGTTGGCCACGGACACGGCCTGCTTCGGGTCGCAGGCGTCGTCGCCGATTTCGAGCTTGAGCGGTTGCCCCAGCACACCGCCCTTGCCGTTGATGTCGGCGATGGCCATTTCCGCGCCCTTGCGGATCTGATCGCCCGCCGAGGCGTACTGCCCGGTCATCGGCCCGGCGATGGCGACGAGGTGATCGGCGCGAGCCGCCGTGCCCAGCATGGCCAGCAGCCCGCAGCCGGCGAGAAGAATTTTTTTGCCCATCGATAGAACTCCTATGTCAAACATTGTTCAAATTCGGAGAATTCCCGTGTTGCCACGCGGCGCGATTCCGGCGTCCAGAAAACTTTCGCCGACCCGCCCGTTGGCGCAGGACGAACCATACCACCGCCGGGCGGCCCCTGAAAGGGCGGGGGTGGCCGCCCGGCGTCGGCCATGATTTGATATACATCAATAAATGCGCCGAGACACCCGTAAAAATCTCGTCTGTTACTGGTTATATGGCTTGACTAATTGATTTGGATCAATCACTATGCGAGGCGAAGCGACGAGTTCCGAAGTGGTTTTCCGGTCGAACGCCGATTCGTTCCAGCCGTTTGCGGGTTGACGGCTCCCGGATGAGCATCTAGCCTGCAATTGGGCCATTCCGGGACGCACGATGGATGGATCGGTCGGCCCGCCGGAATTCCATGCGCGGGATTCGTCCGAAAACAAAGAAGTGTATCGTCCGCCGTCCAGGAGGAAAGCATGTATCAGGCCATGCCGAAAGTTCAGCGAACGCAATGTCCAGACGCTTGCCGCCCGCCGGGCGCGATCGCCGTGGATTCCGGGGCCGGCGCCGCCCCGCCGCCGCATTCGCGTCCGTGGCGGCTCGCCTATCACCTGGCCGTCGTGCTGGCCGTCAAGCTCGTCCTGCTCGCCCTGCTCTGGCATGCCTTCATCAAGCCGAACAAGGTCAGGGTCGATGTAGACGTCATGGGCAGCCGCATCGCCGGCGCCGCTTTCCCTGCTTTCTCCCCCGCTTTCATTTCCCATTCCATTCCTACTTCTCCAGGAGATCCCAAATGATCGATTCGACGGTCGTTGACCTGTCGCGCCTGCAATTCGCGGCGACGGCGATGTACCACTTCATCTTCGTCCCCCTGACGCTCGGTCTGTCGTGGATCCTGGTCATCTGCGAGCTGGTTTTCGTGCTCACCGGCAAGCCGATCTACAAGGAGATGACCCAGTTCTGGGGCAAGCTGTTCGGCATCAACTTCGCGCTCGGCGTGACCACCGGCATTACCATGGAATTCCAGTTCGGGACCAACTGGGCCTATTACTCGCACTACGTCGGCGACATCTTCGGCGCGCCGCTGGCGATCGAGGGGCTGATGGCCTTCTTCCTCGAATCGACGATGTTCGGCCTGTTCTTCTTCGGCTGGAAACGCCTGCCGAAGTGGGGGCACCTGACCGTCACCGCGCTGATGGCGCTGGGCACCAACCTGTCGGCCGTGCTGATCCTGATCGCCAACGCCTGGATGCAGGACCCGGTCGGCTCGGCCTTCAACCCGGTCACCATGCGCATGGAACTCACGGACTTCGCGGCCCTGGTGCTCAATCCCATCGCCCAGTCCAAGTTCGTGCACACCGTGTCCGCCGGCTACGTCACCGGCGCGCTGTTCGTGCTCGGCATTTCCGCGTGGTATCTCTCGATGGGCCGGCACGTCGAATTCGCGCGCCGCTCCTTCCGCATCGCGGCGGCGTTCGGCGTCGCCGGAGCCTTGTCGGCGATCATCCTCGGCGACGAGGCCGGCGTCGAGGTCGCCAAATCGCAGCCCTCCAAGCTGGCGGCGATGGAAGCCATATGGGAGACGGAACCCGCGCCGGCGAGCCTCAACCTCGCCGCCTGGCCCAACGAGGAAAAGCAGGCCAACGACTGGGCGATCCGCCTCCCCTACGTGGCCGGCCTGATCACCACGCGCTCGATCAGCAAGGAGCTGCCGGGCGTCCGCGACATCCGCGAGCAGAACAGGGCGCGCATCGCTTCGGGCGTGCAGGCCGTCATCGCGCTCGAAGACATGCGCAAGAATCCGGGCGACGCGGCGGCGCGGGAAAAATTCAAGCGGCACGAAGCCGACATGGGCTACGGCCTCCTGGTCAGGCGTCACGTCGATGACGTGCGGCAGGCGACGCCGGAGGCCATCGAGAAGGCCGCGATGGATTCCGTGCCGAAGGTCGCTCCCCTGTTCTGGAGCTTCCGCGTCATGGTCGGCCTGGGCTTCCTGATGTTCGGCCTGTTCGTCGCCGCGCTCTGGCTCTCCGTCGGCAACGCGCACCAGAAATACCCGTGCCTGCTGAAACTCTTCCTGTGGAGCCTGCCGGCGCCGTGGATCGCCTCCATGTGCGGCTGGTTCGTCGCCGAGTACGGCCGTCAGCCCTGGACGGTATTCGGGATGCTGCCGACCCATCTCTCGGCCTCGTCGCTGTCCTCCGCCAGTCTGTGGGGTTCGATCGCCGGCTTCGTCGGCTTCTACACGCTGCTCCTGTGCGCCGAGATGTTCCTGATGTTCAAGTACGCGCGCCTGGGTCCCCCCGCCGCCCCGCAACCCAACAACGCCTGAGGAGACATCGAATGCTTGATTACGCGATCCTGAAATTGATCTGGTGGCTGCTCGTCGGCGTGCTGCTGATCGGCTTCGCCATCATGGACGGCCACGACATGGGCGTCGGCACCCTGCTGCCGGTTCTCGGCAAGGACGACGTCGAACGGCGCGTGATGATCAACACCGTCGCCCCGCACTGGGACGGCAACCAGGTGTGGTTCATCACCGCCGGCGGCGCCGTCTTCGCCGCTTGGCCGTTCGTCTACGCCACGGCGTTCTCCGGCCTGTACTGGGCGCTGCTGCTGGTGCTCTTCGCCCTGTTCTTCCGTCCGGTCGGCTTCGAATACCGCTCCAAGCTGACCGACCCGGCCTGGCGCAAGGCCTGGGACTGGGGCCTCTTCGCCGGCAGCGCGGTACCGGCGCTGGTGTTCGGCGTGGCCTTCGGCAACCTGTTCCTCGGCGTGCCGTTCCGTCTGGACGACTCGATGCGCTCGTTCTATTCCGGCTCGTTCTGGGCGCTCCTCAATCCGTTCGCGCTGCTCTTCGGCGTCGTCAGCCTGTCGCTGCTCACCTTGCAGGGCGCGACCTTCCTGGCGCACCGCACCGAAGGCGACCTGCAGGCGCGCGCGAAAAAGACGGCCAGCATCGTCGCCGTCGTCCTGCTCGCGGCCTTCTCGCTCGCCGGCCTCTGGGTCGCGTTCATCGACGGCTACGTCATCCGCTCGATCGGCGACGTCGGCGCGTCGATCAACCCGCTGATGAAGGAAGTCGAACGCGCGCCGGGCGCGTGGTTCGCCAACTACGCGAACCATCCGATCCTCTGGCTGATCCCCGCGCTGGCCTACGTCGGCGGCCTGATCGTGTTGCTGACCGTCCGCGCCGGCAAGACGCTGCTCGCTTTCATCGGCTCGTCGCTCGCCTGCGTCTCGGTGATCCTGACGGCGGGCGTCGCGCTGTTCCCCTTCGTGCTGCCCTCCTCGGAAATGCCCAAGGCCAGCCTGACCGCCTGGGACGCCACGTCGAGCCATTTCACGCTCAACGTGATGCTGTACGTGGCGCTGATCTTCACCCCGATCGTCGTCGCCTACACCGGCTGGGCCTACCGGGTGATGGCCGGAAAGGTCACGCGCGACTTCATCGTCGAAAACGACAAAGCCCTCTACTAACCGAAAGAAAGGAACGACGATCATGTGGTATTTCACCTGGCTGATTGGCCTCGGCTTCGCCGTCCTGCTGTCTACCGTCGCCGTCCTGTATCTCGAAGCGCAAGACGACGCCGGCGAACGGTAACGCCGGGCGACGCCCCGCCCCAATGAACACCGTGCTCCCCGCCCGGTGTTCGCGTGTTATCCGCGCGGCGAGAGGCTTGTTTCCACTGACGGAAGGAGTTTGGCAGTTGAATTCCAAAACGCGGATAAACAGAAAACCATCCACTCTCGATCGCTGAAATCCAGTCCGTTCATCAACCATTCGCGCCTGAAATCCAACGATCGACCCCTTCCGACTCGCGGCTTTGCCGCGAGCCACCTCCTTCAAGAGGGAGGTCAACTTGCGATTCCCCACGCTCTTGGCGTGGGGGTTGTTTATCGGAGTGAGGGCGTTCCGCCCGCGCTCCATGTTTCTGCCCGGCCTGTCGCGCCGGCTGCCCGACTCCTTCCGGTGCGCGGAAGATTCCGGCGGGCGGGTCGTGTTTTTCGTCCGGTTACCGCCCCATCCAGCCGCCGTCGACGGTGATGATCGTGCCATTGACGTAGTCGGAGGCCGGGGAGGCGAGGTAGATCACCGCGCCCACCATGTCTTCCGGCTTGCCCCAGCGGCCAGCCGGGATGCGTTCCAGGATTTGCCGGCTGCGCGTCGGGTCGGCGATCAGCGCCGTGTTCATTTCCGTGTCCATGTAGCCCGGCGCGATGCCGTTGACGTTGATGCCCCGGCTGGCCCATTCGTTGGCCAGGCTCTTGGTGAATTGCGCCACGCCGCCCTTGCTCGCCGCGTAGGCCGGCACCGTCAGGCCGCCCTGGAAGGAGAGCAGCGAGGCCACGTTGACGATCTTGCCCCGGCCCTGTTCGAGCATGATCTTGCCGACTTCCTGGCACATGAAGAAAACGGCGTTCATGTTGACGCCGATCACGAAATCCCAATCCTTTTTCGGGAATTCGGCGGCCTTGTGCCGGCTTTGCACGCCGGCGTTGTTGACCAGGATGTCGATCCTGCCGAAATCGGCCTTGATCCGGGCCACGAGCGCCGGAATGCCGTCGATGTCGGCCAGGTCGTGTTCGTAGAATTCGCCGCGCGCGCCCTGCGCCGCGATCTGGTCGATGACGTCCTGGGCGCGCTTGCGTCCCACGACGGCCACCGACGCGCCGGCCCTGGCGAGTCCGGTCGCCATGGCCTGGCCCAGGCCGCGGCTGCCGCCGGTGATGAGGGCTACCCGCCCTTGCAGACTGAAGAGTTCGAGCATGTTTTTTCCTTGTCGTCGTGAAGAAGTTCAGCCGAATTTGAAAAGCATCTTGATGGCGTCGGATTCGCCGGCGAGGAGCTTGGCGAATTGCTTCGGAGCTTCCTCCGGAGCGGCGACGGTAAGCAGGCGATCGAAATCGACGCGCCCGCTTTGCAGGATGGCGACGGCGGTCTCGAAATCGCGCCATTCGTAGACGCGGGTGCCGATGAGGGTGAGTTCCTTGAATTCGATCTTGATGAGGTCGACTTCCGCCGGTTTTTTGTACGAGCCGACGACGACGCCGACGCCCTGCACGCGCAGGATGTCGAGAATGCTGGTGTGTACGCTGGGGTGCGCGGCGCAGTCGAAGGCGAGGTCGACGTTGCGGCCCTGGGTGTATTCCAGCACCTTGGCGCGAATGTCCTCGTGGGCGGCGTCGATGGTGGTGAAGCCCATTTGCCTTGCGACGTCGAGCCGGCGCGGCTTGGCTTCGATGACGATGACCCGGCGCGCGCCGAAGTAGGCGAGACAGCCGGCGACGCACAGGCCGATCGGCCCCGCGCCGTAGACGACCGCGGTATCGCCGGGGCGGTAGCGCGAGCGGCTGACGGCATGGACGCCGACGGCGACCGGCTCGATGAAGGCGCCCAGCTTGAGCGGGAAACCGGCCGGAATGGGAATGATCTTGTCCTCCGGGACCTTGACGTACTCGGCCATGCCGCCGTCACAATCGATGCCGATCAGCTTGAGCGTGTCGCAGACGTGGGCGTATCCGTTCAGGCACGGCTGGCAGTGGCCGCAGCCGAGCAGGGGGTAGGCAGTCACCGGCGTGCCGGGCGGCAGGGTAGCGTGCCCTTTTTCGATCACCCCGGAAAACTCGTGCCCCATCACCAGCGGCGGCTTGGCCCTGGGGTGGACGCCCTGGTAAATGATCATGTCGGAACCGCAGATCCCGGCATAGGCCACCTTGACGAGCACTTCTCCCGGCCCGATTTCCGGCGCGGCCTTCTCGCCGACTTCGACGCGCTTCGCGTCCTTGTATTGAATACTTTTCATCGTGAATCTCCCGGACATCGAAAAGAATCTGTCTTCCTCAAAATTTGTTGACCTGGTATATCGGCGCTTCGCCGCGCAGGACGCGGCGGACTTCCTCGGCCGCCTTGCGCTTGAGTTCCCGCGCCGACTCTTCCGAATGCCACGCCATGTGCGGCGTGCAATAGAAATTCTCGTGCCTGAACAGCGGATGGCCGACCGGGCCGGGTTCGACCGCCAGGACGTCCATGGCGGCGCCCGCCAGTTTCTTCTCGGCGAGCAGCCTGTCCAGCGCCGCCTCGTCGACGATGTGGCCGCGCGCGGTGTTGACGAGATAGGCCGAGGGTTTCATCAGGCGCAGTCTCGGCTCGTCGAGCAGGTTGCGCGTCTCCTCGGTCAACGGGCAATGCACCGAGACGACGTCGGATTGTCGCAGCACCGTTTCGAGCGCCGCCAGCGTCACGTAGTCCGGCAGGCTGGCCGGATCGGCATACGGATCGCAGCCGATCACCTTCATGCCCAGGGCGTGCGTCTTGTGCGCCAGGGCGCGGCCGATGCGGCCCAGACCGATGATTCCGATGGTCTGCGTCTGGTGGCGGTATATCGGCCGCATCAGGCGGAAATCCCATTGTCCGCGCTTGACCAGCGCGTTGGCCTGGGGCACCTTGCGCGTCAGGCACAGCATCATCGCCAGGGCGTGGTCGGAGACTTCGTTGGTGCCATAGTCCGGGACGTTGCTGACCACGATTCCCCGGTCGGCGGCGGCCGCCGCATCGATCGTGTCGACGCCCACCCCGTAGCGGGCGACGATCCGGCAGCGCGGGAGCCGCTCGAACACGCGCCGCGTCATCGGCGCGTACTGGATGAGAAGCCCCACGCCGTCGCCGCATTGCGCGATCAGCTCATCCTCGGTCTTGCACGTCAGCCAGCGCACTTCCGAGGCCACGTCCCGCAGCACCTCGCGCTCGATGTCGATCGACGCGTGATCGCAATCGGCCACGATCACGACGCCCTGCTGATCCCGATATTCCTGTTTTTCCACTTGCTCCTCCAGATACGAAACGAACATTTCCCGGCCAGCCGGTGAAACTCAGCTGGCGAAACTCAACTGCACTTTCATCTGCGAACGGCGGTCGCGCGCGATATGGAACGCCTCTTCGATCCGCTCCATCGGCAGGGTCTCGGTGATGATCGGCTTGACGTCGATGCGCCGTTCGCGGATCAGGCGGGCGGCCACGGCGTATTCCGAATGGAAACGGTGCGAGCCGGACAGCCTGATTTCCTTGCCGACCAAGGCGTTGACCGGAATGTCGGCGCTGCCGGTCACGCCGACCTGGACGATCGCGCCGCGCGGGCGGACGACCGGGAAAGCCTGCTTGAGCACGCCGCCGACGCCGGTGCATTCGAACGCCACGTCGAAATATCCCTTGTCGGCCGAATAATCGGCCTCCAGGCGGCCGGGTTCCCGCGCGCCGTCGATCGCCAGACTGGCGCCCATCGCCAGCGCCGCCCTGAGCGGCGCTTCCGAAACGTCCAGGGCCACGATCTCCTGCGCCCCGGCGACGCGCGCCGCGCCGATCAGCAGCGCGCCGATCGGGCCGGCGCCGGTGACCAGCACGCGCTTGCCCATCAGGTTGCCGGCCTGGTTGACCGCGTGCAGGCCGATGGACAAGGGTTCCGCGCAGGCGGCCTCGCCGAGCGACACCCCGTCGCCCACCGGCTCGCACTGGAATTCCTCGACCACCATGCGGTCGCGGAACGCGCCGTCGGTATGCGGCACGCGCATGGCGCTGCCGAAGAACTGCATTTCCAGACAATGCTGCTGCAAGCCGGCCAGGCAGAATTTGCACTTGCCGCACGGCCGGCTGGGACAGACCGCGACGCGGTCGCCGGGACGCACGCGGACGACCTCCGCGCCCACGGCCTCGACCGTGCCGGCGACCTCGTGCCCCTGGATGATCGGCTCGACGACGCGGATCGCGCCGATGCCGCCGTCCCAGTAATAATGGATGTCCGACCCGCAGATGCCGCCCGCGCCGATGCGCACCAGCGCCTGGCGCGGCCCGACCTCGCCGACCTCGCGGGTTTCGATGCGCACGTCTTCCCGCGCGCGCAGAACGCAAGCTCTCGTTTTCATGTCTTCCTTTTCGCCGTCGGCCGGCCGGTCAAGCCACGATCCGCGGTGACGTGGCCACGGCGGGATTTTGCGCCAGTTCCCTGAACTTGCCGAGCAGTTCGGCGCGGAACGCGGCATCGCGCGGCAAATCCTCCCCGAAAATCTTCCGGATCGCCAGCAGGTCGTCGACGATCGCCGCGGCCTCCGCGCTTTTTCCGGCTTGCGCCAGGATTTCGGCGGCAATCGGATCGCTCAGCGCGGCGTTCGGCGTATGCGCCGTCTTCACGGCGAAGTGCATCCACGCCGCGATGGCCGTGGCGATGGCCGGCGACGGCCAGCCCCTGGCGATGCGTTCGCGCAACGGCGCGAGCAGGCGCGGCGGCAGTTTCTGCGAACCGTCGGAGGCGATCTGCGCGGTGCGGTGCTTGAGCGCGGGATTGCGGAAACGCCGTTTCAACTGCTCGACGTAATCGGCCGGATCGACGCCCTTCGGCGCTTGCAGCACGTCGCGGTTTTCCCGCCACAGCGCGTCGAGGATGCCGGTGATCAGCGGCAGGCTCATGGCGTCGGCGACGGTCTCGCGCCCGGTGAGCTGGCCGAGATAGGCCAGCGTCGAATGCGATCCGTTGAGGCAGCGCAGTTTCATGCTCTCCCAGCGGTCGATCTCGTCCGAGAAAACGGCGCCGCCGAGCGTCCAGTCGGGACGCCCCATGCTGAAATCGTCCTCGATGACCCACTGCGCGAACTGCTCGGTAACGACCGGCCAGGCGTCCTCCAGCCCGAGGCGCTCATCGACGTGGGCGCGGTCGGCGTCGGTGGTGGCCGGCGTGATGCGGTCGACCATGGTGCACGGAAAGCGGACGTCGGCCTCGATCCAGGCGGCGAGATCCGCGTCGACCTCGCGCGCGAAGGCCAGCACGGCCGCACGCGCCAGCTTGCCGTTGTTCGGCAGGTTGTCGCAGCTCAACACCGTGAAGGGCGGCAGACCGGCGGCCTTGCGGTTGCGCAGCGCGTAGACGATCAATCCGAGAACGGTCCTCGGCGCGGCCGGGCTGGCGAGATCCGCCGCGATGGCCGGGGACTCGATCAGCAGCTTGCCGGTCGCCATGTCCAGGTAATACCCCTTCTCGGTCACCGTGAGGCTGACGATGCGCGTGCCCGCGTCGCTCATCCTGGCCAGCAAACGGATTTTCTCGGCCTCCTCGGCGCCGCCCAGCACATCGACGATCGACCCGATGACGCTGGTACGCTCGAAATCCGCGCCGAACTCCGTCACCGAATAAAGGCCATCCTGGGGCTTGAGCGCGTCGCGCATCCCGGACGACTGCATTCCCGCCCCGACGATGCCCCAGGCCAGATCGCCGGAAGCCAGGACGGCCTCGGTCATCAGCGCCTGATGCGCCCGGTGGAACGCGCCCAGCCCCAGATGGACGATGGACGCCGCCACCTTGCTTCTGTCGTACACAGGACGCCGAACCGACGCCGCCAGCCCGGACAAATTCTTCTCGCACAAACGCATGACCATCCTCCGTATTCTCTTCGGGAAACGACACGGCCGGTATACTAGCATTCATGGGAAAGCGAAACCACGCGGGCGTGGCGGAAAAACGGGGCGAACTCTAGGGATCGCCGTTCCGGCCCGCCCCGGAATCCCCGGCGTCCGCCCGGCGCGGGCAAGCCCGAAACGGCGGCGGAGAGATTCGTGTCCTGGGCGCGGCCACGGAAAGGAGAATGAAATGCGCCTGATGGCTCGTCGCAACCGGAGCGCCGCATGATGGGACTGTTGATATTCGCGGCGGCAGGTTTGTACCTGTTGTTCTCGGCCCGCATAGGTTGGTGCGTTCCTGCGGCATCGGCATTCACGCGGCCCATTCCGGCTTGCGTTTTTCGATGAGCGCCAACATGCCCTGGCGGCCTTCCGGGCTTGCCTGGATGGCTGTCGCGTCTTGCGCCGTTTCTTCCATCGTCGCGGCGTCGATGGCTTTTCCGCGAATGGAGCGCAGCAGGCCCTTGCACGCGCGCATGGCGCTGACGCTGTTTTTCAGCAGCGTTTCGACCGTTTCGCCGATCGCCTCGTCGAGCTGCTCCTCGTTGGGAACCATCTCATGCACGAGTCCGATGCGGTAAGCGTCGGCGCCGGAAAAGCGTTCCGCCGTCAGCATGTAATAGCGGCAGTGCCGCTCGCCCATCGCGGCGGCCAGGTAGGGGCTGGCGATGGCGGAAAGCAGGCCGTGCCTCGCTTCGTTCAGGACGAACGACGCGTCGTAAGTGGCGAACGCGATGTCGCAGGCGGCGATGAGACCCACTCCGATGCCGGAAACCGGGCCTTGCACGCGCGCGATGACCGGTTTGCCCGTGCCGGAGAGCGTCGCGAGCAGCCGCGCCAGATTGCGGTTGTCCCGCAGATTGTCCTCGGACGTTCCGCGAATCGTTTCGCGGACCCAGGCCGGGTCGATTCCCGCGCAGAAAGTCTTTCCGCTCGAAGAAAGCACGATGACGCGGACGCCCGGCGCGTTGTCCAGCTCCTGCAATCCGGCGGTCATCTCGGCGGTCAGCGTCCTGTCGAGCACGTTGTGACGGTCGGCGCGATTGAGGGTCAGAATGCCGACGCCGCCGTCGATCTCGGTGATTATCGATTGATACATGGATGCTCCGGATACCCCGAAAACTCAAGTCTACTTCCATTTCCCTCCGGAAATGGAATACGGCGTTCCTCGCGCGGCTTTCGGTCGGGTTCGCCCGGAGGAACGGAACCGCCTTCCGGCGCGCATGGACGGCCATTCCACGGCGCGCCGCTTGCCGTACAATCCGCGAAAGCGGCGGCGGGGCCGTCCGCGAGGAGGAGAGGATGGCTGTCGACGAAACGAAACGGGCGCACACGGATAGGATGATCGCCGGGGCGATCCGCAACCGCCAGTTGCGCGAACAAGGGTACCGGGAACAGGCGCTGAAGCTCTATCCGTGGATCTGCGGCCGCTGCGGCCGCGAGTTCGCGCGCGAGAACCTGCAACAACTGACCGTGCACCACCGCGACCACGATCACGATAACAACCCGAAAGACGGCAGCAATTGGGAATTGCTTTGCCTTTATTGCCACGACAACGAACACGCGCGGGAACTCGACGCCGAGGCGGCGCGGCAAGCCGGCGTGGCGGACGGCAAGGGAAAGGACGGCGCGCGGGCGACTTCGCAGCCTTTCGCCGATCTCAAGGAACTGCTCAGGAAAGGCAGCCGCTGAAAACGGAGCCTCTTCCCGGTCGAAAGGACGCCGATCCATTGCCGGATCACGCCGGTTCCGGCGCGTTCGCCGCCCGTCTGATCCGCTGGCAGGAACGGCATGGCCGCCACGATCTGCCTTGGCAGCGGACGCGCGACGCCTATCGCGTCTGGCTGTCCGAAATCATGTTGCAGCAGACCCAGGTCGCCACGGTGATCCCGTATTACCGGCGCTTCCTGCAACGTTTTCCCGACGTCGCGGCCCTGGCGGCGGCGCCGGTCGATGCGGTCCTCGAAGCGTGGGCCGGACTCGGCTATTACGCCAGGGCGCGCAACCTGCACCGCTGCGCGCAAACGATCGCCGCCGAGCACGCCGGACGGTTCCCGCGCGATCCGGCGCGGCTCGCCGGGCTGCCGGGAATCGGCCGATCCACGGCGGCGGCGATCGGCGTTTTCGCCTTCGGAATCCGCGCCGCGATTCTCGACGGCAACGTCAAGCGTGTTCTCGCGCGCCACTTTGGCGTCGAAGGCTTTCCGGGCAGCGCCCCGGTCGAAAGGAACCTGTGGCGGCTGGCCGAATCCCTGCTGCCGTCCACGCGGATCGAAACGTACACCCAGGGCTTGATGGATCTCGGCGCCACCGTGTGCGCGCGCGCCCATCCATCGTGCGCCGATTGCCCGTTGCGGGCGGACTGCGTGGCGCGCCGGGACGGGCGGCAGGCCGAATTGCCAGCGGCCCGTCCGGCCAGGGCGCGGCTTGAGCGCGAGATGCGGGTGCTGGCGCTGACCGACGGCCGTCGCGTGCTGCTCGAACGCCGGCCGCCGCTGGGCATCTGGGGCGGCTTGCTCGCGTTGCCCGAACTGATTGGCGAGGACGCCGGCGAATTCGCGCGGCGGCGCGGATTCCGCCTGCTGCGAACGCGGGAACTTCCGCCCTTGCGCCATGCGTTCAGCCATTTCCGCCTGACCCTGCGGCCGTGCCTGTGCCGGATCGACGGAATAGCCCGCCGGCTCGGCGAGCCGGGGTGGGAATGGCTGGCGCTGGACGAGATCGATTCGGCGGCCCTGCCCGCGCCGATACTGCGCATCCTGCGGCAAGCCGTCTGACGGCGGTTGACGGCGGCGCGGCCCGTTGCGGCTCGTTGCGCCCTTTCCCCGGCCTTTTCCGCTTCGCGCGCCAAATCAGCGTTTGGATACCAGCCGCCGCACCTGGCGATCCATCGGCAGGGCGTAGTCGTGCGCGGCCAGGATGATGCCGCTGGCCGGATCGATCAGTTTCAGGCTGACGAACACGAAAGTGTTGCCGTCGGTATACGTGCCGACCACGACCGCGCCGGCGTTGTGGGCGCGCGCCAGTTCGCGGATTTCGCGGGTCAGGAGAAATTCGCCCTGATTGTTGCGCACGAATACGCTGTTGCGCAGTTTCATCTCCACCACGTTCCTGCCGCGTTGCGCGAGGCGCGAGGAAAGATGTTCCGAAATCAGGCGGCCCAGGGCGGAAGATTGTTCCAGCGTGTTGATGTCGGCCACCGTCGCCACCAGCATCGCGCCGCCGCCGGAAGCGCCCCAATTGTTCGCGGCGGCGGCGGGCGAAGTCGTCATCAATTCGTCCGCCGCCTTGTAATTGGCGCGAATGAACAGGCTCAGCGCCGCTTCTTCGTAGGTGGGATCAGGTTCGGCCGAACGCTGCGCGGCGGTTTCGCATCCCGCCAGTCCGCCGAACGCCAGCGCCGCGAGAAAACCCATCGCGGCGATCCAGGCCTTGCGCGTCGTCATTGTTCCTCTCCTTTCACTCGCAATTGCGTTCCCGCTCCCTTGCCATATCGCTTCCAGTAAAGCGCGACGTCCTCGTCCGCGACGTAATAGAGGCCGCTGTAGCGCGTGACGATGCGCTCGTCCTGCGTGACGGAAGCGGTCAGGATGATTTCCGATTGCGGCGTGACGCCGCTGGCGTCCTGCCCATGCAAGCCTTCGCGCCAAGCCCAGCCCAATCCCTCCAGCATACCGATCGAGCCGACCGTCTTGGCCGCGACGCTCGCCGGACTCGCGCCGCCAAGGCTCGAAAAGCTCGCGCCGCCCGAAACGACACCGCCGATGGCGACGAGTCCGGCGGCCAGCGCCGTCGCTTCGCCGTAATAGCGCGTGTTTTGCGCGCGAGCGGGGTCGAAACGATAGACGGAATAGCGCACGGCCACGGTTTGCACGCCGTCGCCGGGGCGTGTGCGAACGTCCAGGCCTTGCCGCACCAGGGCCGTCGTCAGAAGCTCCCGGAATCCTTCGACAAACGGAAACTCGCCGTTTTCATCGACCGGCGCGTACAGCGGCGATCCCGCGCCCTTGCCTCGCAGATCGGCGGTCAATTGCGCCGCGAAATGATCCGCGATGCGGCGCCAATGTTCCGCCGCCGTCAATTTGTGTTGGCGGCTTGTTTCCCAGCGGGTCGGCGTCGGCGCGTCCGCGTACTGCGACGCGCATCCCGCCAGCGCGGCAACGGCTGCGATGCCGATCAGAGCGACAGGTTTCATTGTCTGCATTCCTCTTTCGATGGATGACGAAATCGCCCGGCGGTATCCATGACGCGCGGTTTCGCGCGGGCGGGTGTGGTGAACAGATGCGAAGACTAAAGATTCCTTAGTTTTTCGTCAAGCAAAAACTCAGATTATCTTAGTTTTTGGGTTTCCGAAGGCATGGCGGATACGGCGCTTTTCGGCGCGCGCCTCAAGGAAGCGCGCTTGCGGGCGGGTTATACGCAGATGCAATTGGGTGTCGCGGCGGGTATCGACGAATATTCCGCGAGCGCCCGCATCAATCAATACGAACGCGGCAAGCACTGGCCGGATTTTGGAACCGCCGAGCGCCTGGCCGCCGTGCTCGGCGTCCCCGCCGCCTTCTTCTATGCGCGGGACGATGCGCTGGCGGCATGGATACTGCGGTTCGAAAACGGGACGGACGAAACGAAGCCGCCGGAAAGCGAAGATCCCGCGCGGTCGTGACCGCGCATAAAAAAGGCGAACGAAGCGGGCGGGGCGCCCGCGCTCCATTTTTGGTGGATGAACTGGATTCCGCTGTTCGTGGGAATGACGGCATTCTTGAGGAAAGTGGCTCGCGCGACAGTCTCAACCCGCGAGATGCCCTGGATGAGCCTCCCTCTTGAAAAAGGTGGCCTGCGGTGCAAGCCGCTTGGCGGAAAGAATCGGGCGGTTGAATTTCCAAACGCGAATGTTTGACGAACGGACTGGATTCCAGCGACCAGGGAAATGACGAGGAACGCCAGGCGTTCCCACGGTTCCTTTCGATTCCATTCCCAAATCGCTTGCGTCGCGAGACGCGCCGCGAACAGTGCTTTGGCGCGGCAAGGCGAAGTCGACGAAGGCGCGGATCATTTGGAATTGGAACGGAGCATTTACAGGGCGAATCGCCGTTCCGCCGATCCGTTCCGGCATGATAAGCTGTCGCACCGGCAACCGCCCGTCAATCGACCCTTTCCGTTCATCCGCCATGACCTCACCCATCTCCGGCGCCAGCCCCGGCCAGGGAGCGCGCGACCTGCTCAAGTCTTTTCAGGAAAAATATCCGGTATTCCAGGAATTCAAGCCGTTGGCCATCGGCATCGACAGGCAGCTTCTAGCGGGAGAGGCCGGACTCGACCGCAAGGCGCTGCGTCTGGCGCTCGGTATGCACACCCACTCGTTCCGCTACCTGAAGGCGATGGAGAAAGCGGCCCAGCGGTTCAATCTCGACGGCAGTCCGGGCGGCGAGGTGCCCGAGGAGCATCGCCGGCACGCCGCCGACATTCTGCGCGAACGCGCCCGCAAGGAGGCGGAACGCCGCAAGGCGGAAAGTGAAGAGCAGGAAGCGCGGGCCGCCGAACGGCAGCGCGCCGAAAAATTGAGCCAGCTCGTGCAGAAATTCGCCAAGCAAACTCCGGCGGGCCAACGTGGGGATCGTTGACGTGAATCAATCCGGCGAACGCGCTTCATCGCGCGGTGTTGTAATCTGGCTACATTCGCGCCCGGTGATCCGTCGAAAAATTGACATAAATCAAATTTCGCCGAAAAAAGCCTATAATCTCTTCCCGTGCCGTGTCTTTTTTCATTCGCCGCCATGAACTCTTCCACAAACAAGGAACCGTCCCTGGGTTTTTCGCCGGAGCCGCGCGACCGGCGTCTCCGCCTGGAAAGAAGGGTGGCTGACGGAGATGTTCCGCCGGAAAGGGCGGAGCAGAGAGTCCTTCCGGAACGCCGTGGATTGGTGGTGGAAGAATTTCATGTCGACGAATGGATCACCCTGGGTGCGGGCAGATTGCCCGCGGCTCCGCAACAAGGCCAGGGTGCGATCCAGACCGGCGCGGATCGCGCCCCATAGGCGGTGGAACGATGGTTTTCCCTTGCCCGCGGCGGCTTTTGCAACTCATTCCGGAGAAAGACATGCAACGCATATTCAAACTTACCGTTTTGGGCGCGGCGCTTTGCGCCAGCTTTCCGGCGCTTGCGCAATGGTCGCCGGAAGGCGGCTGGATGGTGCGCGGCCGCGCCGTTTACCTGGATTTCGACAACGGCCAGAGTTCCAGGCTCAAGCAAACCCTGGGCGCCGTGGCTGCTCCGGGAACCAAGGCCGAGGCGGACGACCGCTGGATTCCGGAAGTCGACATCAGCTACTTTTTCACCCGCAACATCGCGGCCGAGCTGGTGCTGACCTACCCGCAAAGAATTCATATCGACGTTGGCGGCCGCCGGGCCGGAACGATCAAGGCGCTGCCGCCGTCCCTGCTGGTGCAATACCATTTCACCGATTTGGGCGCGTTCAAGCCCTATGTCGGCCTGGGCCTGAACTACACCATCTTCTCCGGCCGCAGCAACATCAGCGTCCTTAGCGGCCACCACAACGTGTCGGTCTCGAAGGACAGCTTCGGCCTGGTGGGGCAGGTCGGCTTCGACTACGCGCTTTCCAGGAACTGGTCGATCAACGTCGATGCCAAATATGTCAGGATGGATACCGATGTAAAGGTCAAGGGAGTCGGCAAGATCGGCAGCATCGATCTCGATCCGTGGCTCCTGGGAGTCGGTATCGGATACCGTTTCTGAGTGACGGGCGCTCGCGCATCCGGTCGGGCCGGCCGGGTGCGCCGAGGCCGGAATCGTGGGAGAACGCCGGATCGCCCATGATCGCCGCCGCCGCACCGACCTTTCCCGCCATCGCGCGCCGGACCCGAAACCCTTGGAAAAACTGAAAACTTGTACCGCCTGGCGCAACAACGCCAATTGCCTGGCCTGCGACGGCCGGGAGAATTCCTTTTTCGCCGGTCTCGCGCCGGACGTCATCGCCACGCTGCACGTGGATGTCGACAACACCGCTACCCCGTCCGATGAAATCCTCTACCGGCCGGGAACCCAGGCCGAGCATCTGTGGGTGCTGCGCACCGGCGCGGTCAAGCTGGTCGCCGCCTCGTGGGACGGCGCGCCGCGCATCGTCCGCGTGCTCAAACCCGGCGACGTGGCGGGCATCGAAGGGCTGCTCGCCGGCGGCTACGCCCACACGGCCGTGACCGTCGGTCGCGTGCACGCCTGCCGGATACCGATCCGCGCGACGCGCCGGATATGCCTCGAACACGCGGGCTTCCAGTGGAACCTGATGCGCAAATGGCAAGCCGCCCTGCGGGAAACCGAGCAATGGCTGGTAGACATGACCAGCGCCGGCGCGACGGCCCGCGTGCGCATGGCCCGCCTGCTGCTGCGCCTGCGCGACGGAGAAAGCAGCCGCATCCACAATTTCAGCCGCGAGGACCTGGGCCTGATGCTCGGCGCCACCATCGAAACCGCCAGCCGGATCATCGCGGCCTTCCTGCGCGAACGCCTGCTGGTCAAGCGCGAAGCCGGCAACCAGTTCTACGACGCGGACATCGCGCGCCTGGAAATGGTCGCGCAAGGACACTGAACGCCTCGCCACGACGAAAAACAAAGAAAACCCCGTCATTTCCGCAAAAGCGGGAGTCCAGTGCGTCCCCCCCGGCGCGAAGCGCCGCAAACCAAGCCTCCCTCCTGAGAGAGATGTCGCGCTGAAGGCGTGACGGAGGGCGTTTGGCGATTGAATTATCAAACGCGGATGACCAGAAAACCGTCATCCCTTCGATCGCCGGAATCCAGGGCGTACCTTCCGATGCGCAGCGCCGCATCGTTTGAATTGGCAGCCCTTTCGGTCTGGATGTCACGGACTGGATTCCCGCTTGTCAAGGAAATGACGATGGTGATGGAATCGACGAAGGAAACGGCAAACCGGATTCCCGCGTCCGCGGCTCGTCTTCGCGGCGCGAACGATCCGGAAATGGAATAAGATGCCTCATCGCTCTCCAACATCGACGACGCCGACCGCCATGAATCCGGAATTGATGACCCACTGGTCCGAATACGGCGACGCGGCGCGGCAAATCCTGTCCCGGACGACCCGCAGCCTTCGGATTTTCGATCCCGACCTCGTCAGACTGGGCCTGGAGAGCCGGGAAAACGCCCTTTTCCTGCGCCGCTTCCTGGCCGCCACGCCGCGCGGCGCGCTGCAAATCGTTTTGAGAAACGCCGAACCGTTCCGCCGCGACAGCCCGCGCCTGTTCAAACTGCTCGCTGACTTTCCGCACGGGATGCAGGTCTGGGAATGCGCTCCCCAGCTCCGGCGACTGACCGACGCGATGCTTCTGTCCGACGACCGCCACGCGCTGATACGCATCCACGAAGATCACGCCCGGTCGCGTCTCATCCTTGACGACGCGGCAGCCTGCCGCCGCTACCAGGCGCGATTCGACGAAATCCTGGGAGAAGGCGGAACCCCCATCAGCGCCACGACGCTGGGGCTTTGACACCCCGGTAAATACCCCGGGCGCCCCGTTCGAATGCGCCGTTTGGCCACGAAGAGCACGGAGAACATGGCGAAAATCTGAAAGAAAAGCGATAACCACGGCGAAAGACAAAGAAAACCTCCATTACTCTCTTGGTAAGCGGAAGCGGAAATCCAGTTCCGGTTCGCCATCGCCTTCGCCGGTTCCATCGCCGTTGTCATTCCCGCGAACGCGGGAATTCAGAAACGTACATCCCGGCGCGAAGCGCCGCAAACTTTGCGACGCTTCGCGCTGATGTCCTTGAAACGCCCTCGTAGCCGGAATCGCCGCCGATGAATCCCACAATCTTCCGGCAAGACTTTCTGCTGGATCGCGCCGGAATTCCCGCTTATCACGAGAACGCCCGCTTCCGCCCCGATTCCGTGCAATGAAACTGCTTTTCGAGCCATAACCGTGCATGAAATGGGCCAGGAATCATTTTCATCCTGGCATAAGGAATCACGGCCTGAAACGGATGACCGGCACGATTTGGCCCGGAAAACGGTCTTCGCCATTGCCGGACCGGGCTTTTCTACCCTTCGGCATTCACCGATTTGTCATTCAATCGGAAATGAAATTCAGAAAGACGATATGGCACGTTCTTTGCTAAACGTACTGCGTCTAATCTTTTTGAATGCATCATGAAAATAAACGACGAGTATTGGCGGAACATTCTGGGTATCTGTCTGTGTCTTGGATTCTGGCAATTGTTGTCTTCCTCCGGACTCGTCGACGCTTTCATGCTGCCATCTCCGTGGAATGTTTGCCAGGCATTGGCCGCGATGGCCAGTGACGGTTCCTTGTGGGAAAACCTGGTGGCCAGTCTGAAACGTGTGGCCGCCGGTTATCTTCTTGCTTGCGCGGCAGGGCTTTCTCTGGGGCTGATTTGCGGTTGGTGGCGCAGGGTATCCGATCTGATTCGGCCCGTCATCGAAGCTCTGCGTCCGATTCCGCCCTTGGCATGGGTTCCGATTTCCATTCTCTGGTTCGGCCTGGGCGACGCCTCCGCGTATTTTCTTGTGTTTCTGGGTTGTGTTTTTCCCATCTTTCTGGCGACTTTCACTGCCATTCGCTCTCTGGATCAGGATCATCTCAACGCGGCGATGTGTTTGGGCGCGGGGCCTGGTCTTCTGCTGTACGAAGTGCTCATTCCGGCTTCGCTTCCCATCGTCATGCCGGGGCTACGGCTGGCCCTTGGAATTGGCTGGATGTGCGTAGTAACCGCGGAACTAATCGCGGCCGAAACCGGCCTGGGTTATTTGATTCAGCAATCGAGGATGCTGTTCCAGATCCAGAATGTGGTGGCCGGCATGGTGGCAATCGGCGCAATCGGTTATCTGATGTCCGCCGCCCTCGAACGATTGGAACGTCGTGTCAATGCTTGGGCGCCGTCCGAGCGCGTCTAGTTCACGGATGAAATCATGACTATTCAGCTCGAAATCTCCAATGTCTCGAAAACTTACCCCGCCCGCCGGGGCGAAGCGGGCACCCATGCCTTGCAGAATATTTCTCTTAAGATTAACGAAGGCGAATTCGTTTCATTGCTTGGGCC
>JAIRPF010000118.1 GCA_031257115.1 Accumulibacter sp. | reverse complement strand
AGTCTGCGGAAATCATCAGCGGCGCGGCGATTTGATGTACCGCTGTCGCGCCTCGATCGCTTTCCCGAGGCGCATCGCCGCAGCCTTGTCCGGCTGGAAGATGGCGCGGTTGCCGTTTTTGTTGACGAGTCTCCGATACTCCTCGTCGGCGATGACTTCGCCAATGGCCTCGCTCAGTCGGTCGACGACGTCCGCAGGCGTCAGGGCGGGGGCGAAGACGCCTTCCCAGTGTTGCAGGTCGATACCCTTCAAGCCGTGTTCGTGGGTGGTCGGCACGTCGGGAATTTCCGGCAGGCGATCCGTACCCATGACGAGCAAGGGCACGAGGTCGCTTTCTCCCGCAGCGAGGAAAAAATTCAAAACCCCGATCTGGGTGCGCCCCGCCCGCAATCCCTCCAGTACGGACCGCGCACCCGGGAGAAGTTCCTTGACGAGGTAGATCCGGTGGTGGCGAGCCAGATGCTCCATGGCGAATTCCTCCCCGAAGCCCGATCCGCTGAAGGCGAGCGGCGGCTTGCGGGTGTCCCGCGCTCGGACGAGCAATTCATCGAAATTCGCTACGCCAAGCGATGCGTGCGCGAGGAGCACGCCTCTGTTTTCCAGGACTACGCTGACGAAGACGAAATCCCGCAACGGGTGGTAGCGCGGCGGGTGTTCCGAAAATACGAAACGGTCTACCATCAGCGAGGAGCCGGCAAACAGCAGGGTGTATCCGTCCGGCTTGCTCTTGGCAACGCGGTAGACGCCATTTTCTCCAGGATGGTTTTCCACGACGATGTTCTGCCCCAGCCGCGCGCCGAGCCTCGCCGCCAGCACACGGGCGTGGAAGTCGGTATCCCCGCCCGCGGGCCAGGGCACCACGAGGGTTATGGCGCGGCGCGGCCACGCGGGCGCGGCGGGTGCGAGGCCGGAGAGTGTGCCCGCTGTGAACGCGGCAACCGTTCGCCGCAGGAATGCACGCCGGGAAAAGGTCGTGGGCATGGCAATATCCTCGTTCAGGCCAGCAGGCGGTGGGGCTGCCGCCCCGCGAGTTCCACGGCGATCGCGGCGTATTGCGCCTTGGCTTCGGAATTTTCGGGATTCGCCGCGAGGAGCGAGCCGAGCGCCGACGCGGCGGACGCCAGCGCTTCCGAGGCGGCTTCGGGGTCGTAGGCGGCGAGTTCGTGCTTGGCGATGAGGGCGCTCAGGCGTTGCGCGAGGTAGGGCAGCGGCGGCCAGAGTTCCCCCTTCTGGCACACCGCGCAGGCGGCGCGGTAAAGGGCGAGCGCTTCCTTCCCGCCGGAATGGCGCAGCAAGAGTTCGCCCAGTGCTTGCAACGCGGCGGCGGGCGGCTGCGCCTGGGCGGCGGCAACGGCTTCGGCGAAAGGGTCGGCGGCGGCGCTGGAACCGCCCAGGCGGGATAGCCAGGTCAAGGTGGTGGCGTCGGCGAAAGGCAAGCCGTCGGAAAAGCAGAGCTTGGAGAGTTCCGGGAAACGCAGCAGCAAACCGGCGACCTCGCCCTCCAGCGCCCGTTTCGCCGCGAGATGGCTCTCTCCCAGCCCCGCCAGGGCGCGGGCGGCCAGGCCGTGCAGGGTCAGCCAGTAAATGTGCGCGTTGCAGGCGGCTTCCGCGCCGCGTACGGCCCTTTCGTATTCGCCCGCGGCCAGCAACGCGGCGAGACCCGGCAAAATATGATCTTCCGGCGCGGGCAGCAGGGTCCGCCCGTTCTCCGTCGGCGGCAGGCCACGCAGGCCCGACCACAGGGCGGCGCGGCGCAGGAGGTACGAAGCGGGATGGCTGAAATCCTCGCGCAGTTGCGTTTCCGCGGCCTCCAAGCAAAAACGGGCGCAATCGGCGAGGCTTGCCGCGTTGAAGGCCGCGACGGGCGCGTGGGAAGCGTCCGCGCCTTTTTCCGGCGCGCCGGACGGAGCGGCGGGAGGTGCCGCCAAGGGTTCCGGAGGCGTGGGTATCTGCTTCAGGCGTGCCGCCAGGGCGCGAAGACGCAGGGGGAAATCCGGAACGCGCGCGGCGAGGCTCTCCTCTAGGCGGCGCAGCGATTCCGCGAGATCCTCCTGCAAGGCGGCGGGGAGAAATTCCGGCGCACGTTTTTCGAGCCAGGCCTCGACCTGATCCTGCCACCAATCGATGGCCCCGGTACGCGCGCGCATTCGGGCAACGGGCGGAAACAGCCCCTCCCAGTGGATCGCGCAGAGATCGGCGAGTACCGCCGCGCCCTCGCGCAATCCCTCCTCGTCCCGCTCGCGCAGGTAGGCGACCGCGAGCCAGGAAGCCACGGAAATATCCTTGCCCAGCGTACCCAGCAAGGCTTCGCCCAGTTCGATGAGCTTTTTCCAGTCAGGCTCCGCGGCGTCCGTGCGAATGGCGACCAGCAGGTCGATTTCCTGGCGCATTTCCGCGAAACGCGCATCGTCCCGCACCGACTGTCCGGCGGGCGCGCCACCGGGAATGGGTGTGCCGCCCACGGAAAGCGCGGGAGAATTTCCAGGCGAAGAATCGTTTTCGGACATGGCCGGATCGAGTGGACAACGGGAAAGCGATAGTATAGCGGACGGCGTTGCCGGTATCCGCGCCTCGCGAAGGTGCCCGTGGCTACACGGGCGGCTCAAAGGGGCGGCCCAAGGCCACACTGCTTTTGATGAACAGCCACGCCTGTTCGTCCGTTTCCCAGTCGTCCCGCCACAAACCCGGCACACGGCCAAATTCAGAGGTAAACGGCAGCCGAGGAATCCGGCGGACATCGGAGCGGCGCGCCGTTTGATGTTAGGGCAACCGTCCCGGTTGCCTGGCAAGCGAGACGCTTGCCCTACCGTGAACCTCGCGGAAAGGCGAGACGAAAGGAGTGCGGTGGTGGCGTGGCCTCAGGCGGGTCATGGAGAAAAGGCTTGGGCGCAAAGGTTCCGTCACAAATCAGCGCCTCCAGAAATTATCCCGTTGGGAATCAACACAAGCGTTTTTTCCTGATTTATGATACTCACCCAGCGTAAGGCGGTCCGTCTTGAAGCACACGGTTTTCCCGGGCTGTTTTCATCACACGAAAAAGAGAGAGGTGTTTCATGGCAAAAGAAGGTTCGGTGGCCCCGAAAGAGCGGGTCAATATCGTCTACAAGCCCGCGACGGGCGACGCGCGGGAAGATGTGGAACTGCCGCTGAAGTTGCTGGTGGTCGGCGACTTTACCCAGGCGGCGGACGAGCGGCCCCTGGAGGATCGTCCAACCATCGCGGTCGACAAGGACAATTTCAACGACGTGCTGAAGGCACAGAAACTCAATCTCGACCTGACCGTGCCGAATACCCTGAACGAGGACGGCGGGGAGATGGCGGTGCATCTGGAGTTCTCCTCGATGAAGGATTTCGAGCCGGATCAACTGGTGCAGAAAATCGAACCGTTGCAAAAAATGATGGCCCTGCGCGAAGCCCTGAAGGCGGTGAAAAGCCCGCTTGCGAACACGCCCGCGTTTCGCAAGCAGGTGCAGGCGCTGGTCGACGATCCCGAGGCGCGCGCCAAGCTGTTGAAGGAACTGGGTCTGGATGAGAAGGGAGAATGAGCATGGCCGAAGAAAACCTGCAACAGAATGCCGCCGCGGGCGCGGCGGGCGAAGCGTCCTTGCTGGACGAAATCATTTCCGCCACCTCGCTGCAACCGGGGGACGAAACCTACTCGATGGCCAAGGAGGGCCTCGCGGCCTTCATCAAGGGCGTCGCCTCGCCCGACCGCGTCGGGGTCAAGGTGTCGGGGCAGCTGGTCGATGAGATGATCGCGGAACTCGACGCGAAAATCTCCAGGCAACTGGACGCCGTTTTGCACAACGCGAGTTTCCAGAAACTCGAATCGTCCTGGCGCTCGCTCAAATTCCTCGTCGATCGCACGAATTTCCGCGAGAACAACAAGATCGAAATCCTCAATGCCAGCAAGCAGGATTTGCTCGACGATTTCAACGACGCGCCGGAGATTACCAAGAGCGGCCTGTATCGGCACGTGTATACGGCGGAGTACGGGCAATTCGGCGGCCAACCCTTTGGCGGCATCGTCGCCAACTACGATTTCAGCCCCAGCGCGCCCGACCTGGAATTGCTCAATTACGCCGCTTCGGTCAGCACCATGTCGCACGCGCCCTTCATTTCGGCGGTGGCCCCTTCGTTCTTCGGCATCGAAAAATGGTCGGACTTGGCGAACCTCAAGGACCTGAAATCCATTTTCGAACAGCCGCAGTACGCGAAATGGCGCTCCTTCCGGGAGAGCGAGGACGCCCGCGCGGTGGGCCTCACCATGCCGCAGTTCCTGCTGCGCCTGCCGTATTCGCCGAAGGACAATCCGGTCAAGACCTTCAATTACGTGGAGAAAATCGAGGACAATGACAAGGATTATTGCTGGGGCAACACCGCGTTCGCCCTCGGCGCGCGGCTCACGGACAGTTTCGCCAACTACCGCTGGTGCGCCAACATCATCGGGCCGCAGGGCGGGGGCACTGTGGAAAACCTGCCGCTGCACCAATACGAGGCGCTGGGCGAAGTGCAGACGCGGATTCCCACGCAGACACTGATTTCCGAACGCCGGGAATATGAACTCGCGGAAGAAGGGTTCATCGCGCTCACCATGCGCAAGGGGTCCGACAACGCGGCTTTCTTCTCCGCCAACTCTTGCCAGAGGGTGAAGACTTTCCCCAACACGCCGGAAGGCAAGGCGGCGGAGACCAATTACCGCCTGTCCACGCAACTGCCCTACATGATGATAATGAACCGGCTCGCGCATTACGTGAAAGTGCTGCAACGGGAAAACATCGGTGCGTGGAAGGAGCGCGGCGATCTCGAAGCCGAGTTGAACAAGTGGATCAGCCAGTACGTGACCGAGATGGACAATCCCGACCCGGCGGTGCGCAGCCGCCGCCCCCTGCGGATGGCGGAAATCAAGGTGAACGACGTGGCGGGCAATCCCGGCTGGTATTCGGTAAGCATCAAGGCGAGGCCGCACTTCAAATACGCGGGCGCGGATTTCACCCTGTCGCTGGTGGGCAAGCTGGACAAAACCTGATAGGCCCGGATTTCAAGGCAGGTTTTTTTGCGCTCCGGCGGATGTTTCTCTGGAGCGCGCAGGTAACCCGTCGCGGTCGATGGGAAAATCCAGCGCCGCGGCGATTTCATCGCAGTAAATTGACCAGGAGCAAGAAAACATGGCACTGACCGCATATCTGGCCGTCAAAGGCAAGGCACAGGGCGACATCAAGGGCGACAGCCCGCAGGGTGGGGACAAGAAGGACAAGATCCTTGTTTATTCCGTCGACCACAGCGTGGAAATTCCCAAGGACACGCACACTGGCCTGCCGACGGGCCAGCGCATCCATCAACCCCTGACCATCGTCAAGCACAAGGACGTCGCCACGCCGAAGCTCTTCAAGGCGTGCTGTACCGGGGAGCAGAGCGAAGTGACGCTCGATCATTACCGGATCAAGTCCGACGGCACCGAGGAGAAGTATTTCACCATCAAGCTGGAAGACGCGATCATCGTTAGCCTCCGGGAATACACGCCGATCACCTTCCTGGCGGACAACAAGCCGTATCACGACATGGAGGAAGTTTCCTTCACCTACTCCAAGATCACCTGGACGTACAACGACGGCAACATCGAGTTCGTCGACGACTGGAAAGCCTGATTCACCGCCGCGCCCTGCCCTGACGTTCGGGAACGGGGCGCGGCGAGCGTATCTAGGCCCCGTCATTCCCGCGAAGGCGGAAATCCAGGGCCTGCCTTCCCGCCCCTTCAGTCTGCAAAATAACCACGAGGGTTTCAATGATCGTGAAACGTGGAAACCCATCCCGCCTTTCACCTTTCACGGATATTAACAGGGAACGAACATGATAAGCGTCGGCATTCGCCCTCTTCTCGACCGCTTGGGCCGGCAAGCGACCATTTACCTCAACAACGCCGCCGGGCTGTGCGTTTCCCTGGGGCATCGGGAAATCACGGCGGAGCATTTTTTCCTGAAGGCGCTGGAAGACCCCGCGAGCGAATTTTCCCTCCTCGTCCGGCAGGGCGGCGGAGAGACGGCGAAACTGCTGGCCGCGCTCACGGCGGATGTGGAAGGGCTTTCCGCCGGAGCGCAGGGAAAACCCGTTTTCTCCCCCTTGCTGCTCGATCTTTTCCAGGACGCCTGGCTCGTCGGCAGCCTCGAACTTGGCGCGCGCTCCATTTCCTCCGGCGCGGCCTTCCTGACCGTGCTGGTGAAACCGGGACGTTTCCTCGCGGGGAGCACGGAAAAAATCCTGAACGGCTTTTCGCGCGAAGCCGGTTTGCGCGATTACCGCATCGTCGCGGCCAATTCCACCGAATACGAACCCGCCCGCGAAGCCTCTCCGATGGCGGCGGAAGGCGTCGGCGCGCCGGGGCGCGACGGCGGTTTCATCGCCCGCTATTGCGAGGATTTCACCGCCAAGGCAAAGGACGGCAAGCTCGACCCCGTGTTCGGGCGCGACGGGGAAATCCGCCAGATGCTCGACATTTTCGCGCGCCGCCGCAAAAATAACCCCATCCTCGTCGGAGAACCGGGCGTTGGCAAGACCGCGCTCGTCGAAGGGCTGGCGCGGCGCATCGTTTCCGGCGAAGTGCCCGACACCCTGAAGGGCGTCCGGCTGGTCGGCCTCGACATGGGCAGCCTGGAAGCGGGCGCGGGCATGAAGGGCGAATTTGAAAACCGCTTGAAGGGCGTGCTCGACGAAATCAAGTCGAGTCCGACCCCCGTCGTCCTCTTCATCGACGAAGCGCACACCCTGATCGGCGCGGGTGGCTGCGCGGGAACCTCGGATGCCGCCAACCTCCTGAAACCCGCGCTCGCGCGGGGCGAACTGCGCACCTGCGCGGCAACGACCTGGAAGGAATACAAGAAATATTTTGAAAAGGACGCGGCCCTCGCGCGCCGCTTCCAGCTCGTCGCGCTCGACGAGCCTTCCGTGGCCGACACGCAG
>JAIRPF010000180.1 GCA_031257115.1 Accumulibacter sp. | reverse complement strand
CATGTCAGGGGCAAAGGACAGAGGACAGAAATTGGACACGACACGAATTGCTCAGTTTTATCACGTTTTACGTTTCATGTCCCACTTTTCACGGCGGTCAACGCTTTCACCTCCTCCGGCCCCCTCGGGAGGAATGTTTTGGTTATCCTTGGCGAACACGGCGAGCACGGCGAAAAGCAAAGCCCCTGCCATTCCCTTGGCAGGCTGGAATCCGGTTTGCCGCTGCCTTCGTTACTTCCATCACCCTCGTCATTCCTTCCATCTCGTCGTGCTCCACCAAGGATGGACGTCATTGGTTGTCTATTTGAAGATAAGCTTTTAATTCAATTCTTGGCAGATACCATGCCGCGAGGCGCTATCGAAATTCAGTAAAGCAGTGGCAGTGTTGACCATGCGCGGATAAACGATCATATCTGGTGAAAACAAATTTCGGCTATTGTCTTGAGATAAATATTGAATTCCTGCCATACCGGCAAGAGAATGAGTGACCAACAAACAGTATCTGTCTCATGAAATAGGACTTTCATCGACCAAAGTAGCCTTGGAGACCCTTCTCCGGATTTTCTGTTTTCTTGAATCTAGGTAGTCGTGAGCACCCGCCGGCAAAGGCTTGAAGAGTCTCTTTATCCTTGATCTGTTCCATGATTTTTCCATCTTTACAGTTGGCCTCGTTGACCTCTGGCATGGGGGGCGGCGACTTTTCACAACCAATCAATACTGTAGCGATAACGGTAACCAGAATCGTCATAATCTTGAATTGCATAGTGAAGAACCTCTAAAGTTTGGTAAAAGAAGCAATCAACGAAAGTAACCACTAAAACTTTTCCCTGGATTCTCTGTTTTCTTGAATCTAGGCGCTGTCGACGCCTCATGCGCCGCCTGCTGTTGCGCCTCGCGGCTGGCGTCCACCTGCATCTTCGTGACTATCGCGTTCTGCTGGGCCATCAACAATCCCCTGATTTGCAGCAACTGGTTCGCCTGATGACTGGCGAGCTGGTTGGCGTAGCCCAGCGCCTGCATTTGCCCGCGCCGGCGCGGAATCCGCGCCGGCGCGACACCGTTCAGAAGCGGTTGGCCTGGATGTAATCCTTGCCGCCGTTCAGGTATTCGACGAGGTTGGTCACCGCGCGCAGCGCCTGGCGTTCGACGCTCTCGAAAGTGCGGCTGCCGATGTGCGGGGTGATCAGGATGTTGTCGACGCTCTGGAACGGGTGGCCCGGTTTCATCGGTTCCTCGTCGACGACGTCCGCGCCGTAGCCGCCCAACTGGCCGTCGCGGCAGGCTTGCGCGACGTCGCTTTCGACGACCAGTCCGCCGCGCGCGGTGTTGATGAGGTACGCGCCGCGTTTCATCGTCGCCAGCGCGCGGGCATTGATGAAGCCGCGATTGGCGTCGGTCAGGTTCATGTGCAGCGTCACCACGTCGGCGAGCGGCAGCACTTCTTCGGCGGTCGCCGCGCGTTCGACGCCGTATTCGGCGGCGAACGCTTCCGGCCAATACAGGTCGAAACCCACGCAGCGCATACCGAAGGCGTTGGCGCGCTTGACCACTTCCTGCCCGATGCGCCCCAGTCCGAGCACGCCGAGCGTCTTGCCCATCAGTTCATGCCCGGTATGCCGGGTCCATTTGCCGTTCTTGACGGCGGCGAGATGGATCCAGAATTCCTTGGCCAGGCCGATCATCAGGCCAAAGGCGTGCTCGGCGACCGTGGTGTGGTTGACGCCCGGCGTAAACAGCACGGGAATGCGCCTTGCCGTGGCGTGGGCGACGTCGATCGAATCGAGGCCGATGCCGTACTTGGCGATGACCCTGAGGCGCGGCCCGGCGGCGTCGATCACCTTGGCGGTGATGCGGTCGTCGCCGTTGAGAAAGCCGTCGAAACCGCCGTTCTTTTCGATCAGTTCGAGCATCTGGGCCTCGGTGAGCGGGCCGCGCGCGCGCACGACCTCGAAACCGCTGCGATCGAGCAGCGCGTGATGCGCGCCCGGCGTGTCCTGGAAGCTGGTCGTGGTCAGCAGGATTTTCATGTTTTGGTCTCCTTTTGGGTTGGGAAAGGGGAAGGGAGAAAGGGGAAGGGTGACACCGATCGGAAGTTTGGAAGCGCCGCATGGAAATCAGAAAAACAAACCGGATCGCCTGTTATGGGCAAGGGCGAAGAGTCGGTTTTACCCTTCGCTCTTCCACCTTCTCCCTTCCCTAAAAAATCAAACGTTATAAGTGCTCGACGCCGTCGTTCCGCCCTTGCCGGTCCAGTTGGTGTGGAAGAATTCACCGCGCGGCTTGTCGACGCGTTCGTAGGTGTGCGCGCCGAAATAGTCGCGCTGCGCCTGCAACAGGTTGGCCGGCAGCACGGCGCTGCGGTATTGGTCGAAGAAGGCCAGCGCGGTGGAAAACGCCGGCGCCGGGATGCCTTTCTGCGCCGCCGTGGCGACGACGTTGCGCCAGCCCGCCTGCGCCTTGCCGATCTCGCCCAGGAAATAGTCGTCGAGCAGAAGGTTGGAGAGCGCCGGGTTCCGGTCGAACGCCGCCTTGATCTCGCCCAGGAAACGCGAGCGGATGATGCAGCCGCCGCGCCACATCAGCGCGATCCCGCCGTAGTTGAGATTCCAGCCGTATTCCCTGGCCGCCGCCCGCATCAGCATGTAGCCCTGCGCGTAGCTGACGATCTTGGAAGCGTAGAGCGCGCTCTTGACGTCAGCGACGAAAGCGCGTTTCCGCGCCGGATCGGCGGCGATGCCGGCGAGCGCCGGATCCGGCCCGGCGAGCCTGGTGGCGGCTTCGACGCGCTCGCCTTTCAGCGCCGAGACGCAGCGCGAATAGACGGCCTCGGCCATCAGGGTGATCGGAATGCCGAGATCCTGCGAGTTGATCACCGTCCACTTGCCCGTGCCTTTCTGGCCGGCGGTATCGAGGATCTTGTCGACGAGCGGCTGCCCGTCCTCGTCCTTTCTGGCCAGGATGTCGCGGGTGATCTCGATCAGATAGCTGTCGAGTTCGCCCGCGTTCCATTCCCTGAACACCTCGTGCATTTCGCCGGCGCTCATGCCGAGGCCGGTTTTCATGATGTTGTAGGCTTCGCAGATGAGCTGCATGTCGCCGTACTCGATGCCGTTGTGCACCATCTTGACGTAGTGCCCCGCGCCCATTTCGCCTACCCATTCGCAGCACGGGACGTTCCCTTCGACCTTGGCGGAAATGGCTTGCAGGATGTCCCTGACGAACGGCCAGGCCGCCTTTGAGCCGCCGGGCATGATGCTGGGGCCGTGGCGGGCGCCTTCCTCGCCGCCGGAAACGCCGGTGCCGATGTAGAGCAGCCCCTTGCTTTCGACGTATTTCTGCCGGCGATTGGTGTCCTCGAACAGCGAATTGCCGCCGTCGATGATGATGTCGCCCGCTTCCAGGTGCGGGATCAATTGATCGATGAACTCATCGACCGGCTTGCCGGCCTTGACCAGCATCATCACCCGCCGCGGCTTCTTGAGCAGGGCCGCCATTTCGGCGATGGAATGCGCGCCGAGCACGCGGGTTCCCCTGGCCTCGTTGGCGAGAAAGCGGTCGACCTTTTCGGTCGAACGGTTGTAGGCGACGACCGTGAAACCGTGGTCGTCCATGTTCAGAATCAGGTTCTGGCCCATCACGGCCAGGCCGATCAGGGCAATATCCGCACGAGCTTCCATCGCATTCTCCATGAGTCGTTTTTCGGGTTTTCGCAACCCGGCATTCTAACGCCTGGCCGCCGTCGAAACGCCAGGCCGCGGGCATGGAAAGAAGGAAATTCCTCTCCACGCCCATTCCCATTCATTCCATTTCCGTCAGAAAAACCATTTCAGCGGCGCCAGCACCCGCGACGGAAAAGCCACCAGCGGGGCCACGACGATTACTTCGCCGAGCAGGAAGGGAAGGACGCCGACGATGACCTCGTCCATCTTGATCCGGGCCACGCCGCGGATGACGTTCAGCGTGGTGCCGACCGGCGGCGTGAGCAACTAATTAGCGACAGGCATTCATGCCTGTCGCTGTGAACGAACTTGGAAGGGGTTTGCACCCCTCCCAAGTAGCTACGGTCGAAACCCCGGCCTTCCAGGCCGGGGTTCCAGCC
>JAIRPF010000098.1 GCA_031257115.1 Accumulibacter sp. | reverse complement strand
AACGCAATGGAATGAGCCTATAATCAAGACCATTCCCCATGCGGGAATTTCGTTAACCTTTGTTAGACCAAAGAGTTACGGTCTGGATGACGGTTTGGCGGTTGGATTTCCGGATGCGGACAAACAAGAACGGGAATCCAGCTTGTCCGTCAAATCTTCGTGTCTGGAAACTCAACCACCGAATCCTTCCGGCCTGTGGCTTTGCCGCGGACCACCGCCCGCTTGAGGGAGGCTCTTGGATAGAGCGCATGGATCGGGGGGGGCGTAGCGAACCCCAGCAAAACCAGACGGAATATCTTGCGGAGGCGGATGCCGGACGATTGGGCAGCAGAAGCGGACGTGTTTGTGGAAATGAGAGAGGGAGCGGGAATGTCGGGGTTCGCTTTGCTCACCCCAACCTATGCGGGCTTAAAACCGCTTTGACTCGACAGCACTCCCCGCCATTTGCGGAAATCGGCATATACGAAGTCATAAGTCTCATCTGCCGTTGGGAATGAGGCCAATTCTTCCGGTCTGTCACGCTCAACATGGAAGACTTTCCATTGCACCCCTTCGGGTACAACACACATGCAATCGCTGTTCTGAATTTTTCCCAGAGAGAAACAGCTTGGAGGTACCCCCATTGGCAACAAGACTTGATTCCAATTGTTCCCGTTTCATCTTCATTTTCCCATAAGCCCGCATGGTTTGAGGTGAGCAAAGCGAACCCCAACTTATCATCCGCTGCCGGATTTCCGCTTTGCCGCGACCTGGCCTGCGGATCATGAAAAACCTGAGTTTATACAAGAGGCCGAGGTCATTTCCTCTTTCCATGTTTCATCCTGTTCAAAATCCGAAATCCGCCTGTTTCTCATCCCGCCGTTCTTCACACCGGACAGCGAAAATCTTTGTTCACGGAGTTCACGGAGAAAACCTTTTGAAAATTTCGCCCTTCTCCGTGTTCTCCGCGCCCTTCGTGGTTGAGGTTTTTGCTTTCGCCGCGGCTCATTCCCGGCTTTGCGCGAGCAGCAGGACGGAATGCCCCGGCAGGGCGCGGACGGCGTCGCGCGGGCTTGTTTCGTCCATCGCGCCGGTGTTGCCGCAAAGCGGCCGCCATTGTCCCGGCGGGAGATTGAACGCGACCGGTTCGGCGTTGCGGTTGAAGAGCGCGAGCAACGCCGGCTCCCGTGGCGCGTCGGGGGCATCGTCCGCCGCCACGGGGTTCAGAAGCACGCCCAGCGCCCCTCCCGGCGAGGCTTGCCAATCCCGCGTTTCCATCTCGCGCCCGTCGGGGTGCCACCAAAGGACGTCGCGCCGGCCGTCCGCGTCCTTGGCGCCGGTGAGCCATTGCGCGCGGCGCAGTTGCGCGAATCGCCGGCGCAGGGCGATCAGGCCGGCGGTGAATTCGATCAGCCGCCGGTCGGCGTTCGGCCAATCCAGCCAGGCCAGCGCGTTGTCCTGGCAATAGGCGTTGTTGTTGCCTCCCTGGGTCTGCCCCAGTTCATCGCCGGCCAGCAGCATCGGCACGCCTTGCGCGGTGAATAGCGTGAACAGGAGCGCGCGTTGCAGCCGCCCCCGCAGTTCCACGATCCGGGGATCTCCGGTGTCGCCTTCCACGCCGCAGTTGCAGGACAGGTTCTGGCTTCGGCCGTCCCGGTTCTGCTCGCCGTTGGCCTCGTTGTGCTTTTCCCGGTAACTGACGAGATCGCGCAGAGTGAAACCGTCGTGCGCCGTGATGAAATTGATCCCGGCAAACGGGGCGCGCCCGTCGTGGCGGAATATCTCGCTCGAACCGGCGAGGCGCTGGGCCAGCCCGCCGACGCCGGTTCCGCCGGTCAGCCAGAAGGCGCGCGCGTCGTCCCGGAAACGGTCGTTCCATTCGCTCCATCCGGGCGGGAAACTTCCGAGACGATAGCCGTCGGGGCCGAGATCCCAGGGTTCGGCGATCAGCTTGACGCGGGAGAGCAGCGGGTCCTGCGCGACCGCCGCCAGAAAGGCGCTGTCGCGGGTCAGCGTGGCGGCAAGGTCGAAACGGAAGCCATCGACGCGCATTTCGCCGGCCCAGTAGCGCAGGGAATCCATGACCAGTTGCAACACGCGCGGATGCGCGAGGTTGAAGGTGTTGCCGCAGCCGGTGTAGTTCTCGTAGCGATCCGGATCGTCCCGGACGAGCCGGTAATACGTCGCGTTGTCGATGCCGCGAAACGAAATCGTCGGCCCGAACTCGTCCGTTTCCGCCGTGTGGTTGTATACCACGTCGAGGATGACCTCGATGCCCGCGGCGTGCAGCGCGCGAACCATCGACCGGAATTCGTCCGCCACCGGCTGGCCGCCGGCGCGCGCGGCGTAGCGCGGCTCCGGGGCGAAAAACGACAGCGTGTTGTAGCCCCAGTAATTGCGCAGCCCATGTTGCCGGAGACGCCTCTCGTCCAGAAAACAATGAACCGGCAACAGCTTGACGGCGGTGATGCCGAGACGCCGGAAATGATCGAGCATGGCGGGGGACGCCAGCCCGGCGTAGGTGCCGCGCAAGGCTTCCGGCACGTCGGGATGCCGCTGCGTCGCGCCCTTCACATGGATTTCGTAAAAGACCGAATCCCGCCAGGGCGTATCGGGAGGCGCGTCGTCGCCCCAGTCGAACGCCGGATCGACGACGCGGCAGCTCAACCCCTGTCCGAGAGGAAAATCCTGATGGTAGGAGAAAGCGCCGGCCAGTTCCCTGGCATACGGATCGATGAGCAGGCGCTGCGGATCGAAGCGATGCCCCGGCCCTTTCGGCCCGTAGACCCGATAGGCGTAACACAGGCCGGGCGCGGCGCCGGGCAGATAACCGTGCCATACCTGATCCGTGCATTTCGGCAGAGGGAAAACGCGCAAGGCTTCGCCCTCCCGGACACAGAGTTCGACGCGCTCGGCGTGCGCCGAAAACAGCGCGAAATTCACGCCCCCGCCATCCCAGTGCGCGCCAAGCGGCCACGGGCGTCCGGTTTGCAGTTCCATCGATCCCTCCGACGGTAATGGCTTGGACAGATCGTCCACGGGACTGATTATATCGGGGATCGAACGGCCGGAATCAGGAAACGGCGCGAATCTCGGCCGTTCCGGCAAAAGCCGGAATGACGGGTTTTCTTTTCGCCTTTCGCCGTGGTCGAGGCTTTCCGCCCTCGTTTTTCGCCGCGCCCGGCGTGTTCGCCGTGGCGGCATCACGCTTCATGTAGAATGACGCGCACCTTGGGCGCGGCCTTGGGAATTCGCGGAGATGATTTTATGGAGCGCGGCATATCGGAAGCGAAACGCCGTTTCCTGTCCGATGAATCGCAAATGTGGGTCGAGCGCGGGATCATATCGCCGGCCCAGCGTGACGGCATCATGGGGCGCTATACCGTGGCGAGACGCTTGCCGGCCGTCGTCCTGACGCTGGGCGCGGCGATGATCGGCATCGGCGTTTTGTGCCTCGTGGCGGCGAACTGGGAGGAGATTCCCCGGTTGCTCAAGATCGCGGTCATCGTCGGTTCGTATGCCGCGAGCGTCGCGGGGGCGTATGCGTGCGAGGCGCGCGGCCGCCGGACGGTTTCGGATCTTTTGCTGTTTCTGTCCGGCTTCCTGCTGCTCGGAGGTCTGGCGCTGCTTTCGCAGATATTCCACATGGCGGGTTCGCTGGACGCCCTGCTGTTGACGTGGCTCGTCGTCTACGCGCCCACGTTTCTGCTCGTGCGCAACGTTTCCATTTTCCAGTCATACGAAGCGGTGGCCATCGCCCATATGTGCGCGGCGTTCGGCTCGGCGCATTCGTCCGGCGGCGGGCACGGCCGCGTCGCGTTCGGGCCGTGGCAGCCGTTCGCCGTGATGCTGCTGGTGGTCGCCGTCGCCTGGTGGTCCTGGTATGCCGATCGGGAAATCCCTTGTCATGCGAACGATTCGAGGCTGAAGAATTTCCTGGTCGGCGGATCGACGCGCCGGATCATGCTGAGCAATTTCATGATCCTCGTCTGGTTTACGTGTTTTTGCGTCATCAACAGCCGGCACGAGGCCCTTCTTCCGTATGTCGGAGGCGTTCTCGCCATCGGCGCGGCGATAGGCGTGATCGCGTGGAGGCTGGACGCCCCGGACCTCGACTGGCAGTCGCTCGTCATCGTGAGCCTGTGCGGCCTGGCGCTGTCTCTCGAATTCGTGTGGAGCAACAGGTTCTGGCGCTCGTCCCATGAATTCACCGCCGAGACGGTCGGCGCCTCGATCGCGCTGGGCGCGTATCTCGCGTGGAGAATCACGACGCGCCGCCGGTACGGCGGCTGGGCGGCGTTTTTCTTCTGCGCGCTACTGGCCCGCTGGTATTTCGACATGTTTTTCGACTTCATGGACAAGGGCGTGTTCTTCCTGGCCGGCGGCGCGCTGCTGGTCGCGGCCGGCTTCGGCTACGCGAAATGGAGCAAGCGCGCGCTCCGCCCGATCGTCTCCGGAGGCGGCGGCGATGAATAGCCCGAAATTTTTCAGGACGCTCGCGTTCAAATACGCCGTCATCGCCGCGCTGCCGCTTGCCGCGATGTTCCACACGCAGATAGTGAATTTCACCATCCTGGCGTTCGGCGAACCCGTGCTGCTGGAGACCGCGCCGGTCGATCCGAGGGACATCCTGCGCGGCGATTACGTCACGCTGGGATATGAGATAGGGAATATCGACGGCGACATGCTCGAAAAGGCTTTCGGAGAAACCTGGAAGGACCGGGGCGCTCACGACAGGGCGACGCATGATGTCTTCGTCATCCTGGAGCGCGGCGCGGACGGCGTCGGCCGCGTCGGTTCCGTCTCCGCGTCGCGCCCGCCGGAGGGCCTGTACATCGAGGGACGCCTGGACTGGCGGGGAAACGTGGATTACGGCATCGGCGTCTATTACGTCCCCGAAGGAACGGGACACGCGATGGAAAACCGCATCCGCGGCCGCGACGGAGCAAGAGCGCGGGCCGACGTGCGCGTCATGCGCGGGCACGCGGTGATAAAGGCATTGATCTTCCCTGAAGTCCCCGAAAAATGACGCCCGCCGGCGTCTCGGTGGTTTGATGAAAGGCGGAAAGGCGTGGGCAACGGAGGGCACGGAGAGCACGGCGAAAAACAAAGAAAGACTCCGTCATTCCCTTGATGAGCGGGAATCAGGTTCGCCGTTGCCTTCGCCGCTTTCATCACCCTCGTCATTCCCGCGAACG
>JAIRPF010000097.1 GCA_031257115.1 Accumulibacter sp. | reverse complement strand
GGGCGGCGCGAAAGTCGAAATCCCGGCCTGAAGGCCGGGGTTTCGACCGTGGCCACCTGGGAGGGGCGCGAACCCCTTCCCGGTTCGTTCACAGCGGCAGGCATGAATGCCTTGCCGCTAATGGGTTGCTCCGGTATGCGCCCGTCCTTTCCGGGCATGACGCGCGTGGAAACGCCCGGCGCGGCTCGAATCCCGTCCGGGGTCATTTTCCGCCGCCCGCGGCGCGTCCTGTCCATGTTTCGCTTCGGAAGCCCTGGGGCGCGGGGGAGTTCATTCCCGGCTTCGCGGCCGCGGATCGAATCGACGACGCCTTCCCGGGCGTTCGGGATCGCGTTGCGCGTGTTTTGCATCCGGCATTGGGCGGCCTGGCCCTGGCTTGGGTTGCTGGCGCGGCGGGCGATGGCCCCCGCGTTCCGGATCGCGGCGATCGTGTCCGGAGAGACGTATCGCCGGGCGGGCGGGTTGTTGAACGGGGATTGCATTCCACGGGAACCGCTCATCGCCGCTCCGGTTTGTTCAAGCAGGTGATAAGTCCGCGCCATTTGCCGCTATTGGGCCGCGAGTTCGTCGTCCCGCCGGACGCACTGTTCGATGTTCTCCATGTGATTCGTCACGCGCCGGGCGATGCTGGCGACGCCGACGGCCGGGATGCCGGAGGCCGTGGCGGGCGGCGGGGCGAGAGCCAGGGCGAGGATGGAGGATAGGAGCAGGGCGGGGCGGGAGGGGGACATTTGGTGGCTTATCCGGGATTATTTGAAAAATGGGGTATGTAAATCTTCATTCTGCTTTTTACTCCGAATTCTGGCTTGAGCAGCTTGAGACCGGGCGCATACATCTTCAGGAACTCCGGCTACCCCCTCGCACACCACATATTTAACATTTCGATCCGATCCTTGTTGGATGGTATTCTGACCTTGATTCACGATAATGACGCTTTTTTATCGTCTTTTGTGGATGCGCTTTTATTATTCCTGCCCATAATACATTCCACAGCAAGCTTATGTTCATCCGCGGTTGTCTGTTTCGGGAAGTTCGCGGCAGCCCTGGCCGCGATGACGCTTTTTGCATACTGCTTGCAAATTTCCACGCCTTCTTCTTTCGCAAATACGCCATTGCTAGCGATCATGAGAATGCTACCGAGTACAAAAAGATGCTTGGATAAAATACGCTTTGACATGGTTATCTCCTCTTACAGTAAAGGTGTATCGATATAGACCGGTTTCATATCCCCCGGCCCCTTGGGTTTGCCGTCCGGGTGTTCTGCTTCCCATTTCTTCAGCGCTTCCGCGTGACTCCGTCCGGATTCCCGATCCATTTCCGCGTTCATCAGGCGCGGCCGGTTTCCGGAAATGCTTCACGTCAACGAGACGCGCGGGTAACGACGACAAAATACAGGATAGCGTGATCGCCCTAGTTTTCATACATGCCCCTGGTTTTACCCGATTTTATTTTTGGGCCGAAAAGCGCCCGTTCGGGCCGGGTTCGCGGCCGATCGTGGCGGAAATTCCGGACGCCGCTTCCGGGGCGGGGCGATTCCGGATAGATTGACGCGACATCCGGCATTCATTTTCAAAGGAGAACGGCAATGCAAAAACGCAAACTCGGAAACGGCCTGGAAGTCTCGGCCATCGGCCTCGGCTGCATGGGCATGAGCCAGTCCTACGGCCCGCCAAGGGACCGGCGCGCGATGATTTCCCTGCTGCGGCAGGCGGTGGAACGCGGCGTGACGCTTTTCGACACGGCGGAAGTCTATGGCCCGTTCGCCAACGAGGACCTCGTCGGCGAGGCGCTTTCCCCCGTGCGCGACCGCGTGGTGATCGCCACCAAGTTCGGTTTCGCCATCGAGCCGGAAGCCCGCCGCGACGGCAAGCCGAACACGGGAGGACGCGGACTCGACAGCCGTCCCGAACACATCCGGGCCGTCGCGGAGGCTTCGCTGAAACGCTTGCGCACCGAGGTCATCGACGTGTTCTACCAGCATCGCGTCGATCCGGAGGTGCCGATCGAGGACGTCGCCGGCGCCGTGCGGCGGTTGATCGAGGAGGGCAAGGTCAGGCATTTCGGACTCTCCGAGGCCGGCGTCGGGACGATCCGCCGCGCTCACGCCGTCCAGCCCGTCGCCGTCCTGCAAAGCGAATATTCGCTGTGGTGGCGGCGTCCGGAAGAGGCCACGCTGCCCGTGCTCGAAGAGCTGGGCATCGGACTCGTTCCCTTCTGCCCGCTGGGCCGGGGTTTTCTGACGGGCAGGATCGACGAGCGCGCCACTTTCGACGCCGGCGACATGCGCTCGAACCTGCCGCGCTTCACGCCGGAAGCGTTGAAGGCCAACCGGGCGCTGGTCGAACGGATCGGCCTCATCGCAACCCGCAAACGCGCGACGCCGGCGCAGATCGCGCTGGCCTGGCTGCTGGCGCAAAAACCCTGGATCGCGCCGATTCCGGGCACCACCCGGCTGGATCGCCTCGAAGAAAACCTCGCCGCCGCCGCCATCGAACTCAGCCCGGACGACCTGCGCGAAATCGACGCCGCCACCACGCAAATCGCCGTGCGGGGCGACCGTTACCCGGAACAGCTCGAACGGCTCACGGGACGCTGACTTTGAGTTTGCGGGCGTTCGGGGTGGAGGCAAGGGACTGGATTCCCGCTTGCGCGGGAATGACGGGAAGGTGCGGGTAGCGGATTCCCGTTTATCGAGGTAATGGTGGGAATGTGTAGTCGCTGGATTCCCGTGTTCGCGGGAATGACGGAAATTCGCGGGCGTTCGATTCAAAAACGCTCCAAATGGCCGCCGCCCTTGCCCGCCGGCATCTGGAACGGGCTTCACGGATCGCGTGTCCTCGCCTTAGCCGGTTCCATCCTCCCCCGTCATTCCCGCGAAAGCGGGAATCCAGCGCGTACATTTCGACGCGTAGCGCCGCATCCTTTGAATTTGATCAGCGGCCCTTCGGGCCGGAGGCAACGAACTGGATTCCCGCGTTCGCGGGAATGACGAGAATGTGTGGGTAGCGAATTCCCGTTTATCGGGGCAATGACGGAAATTCGCGGGCGTTTGATTCAAAAACGCTCCAAATAGCCGCCGCCCTTGACCGCCGGCATCCGGAACGGGCTTCACGGGTCGCGCGTCCTCGCTCTCGCCGGTTTCCGGCGCCGCGCGGGTTTCACATGGCTTTCACGTTTCGCCGACATGGGGTTGACGGCGAACGCGCCAGAGTTCGTCCGTTTCCGGGCCGCCGATGGACGATGCGGTTCCGGGCATGCCGCGTCTCGCGGTTTACGAACGGAACAGGGAGGACTCATCGAATGGAACTCCATACAGTGCTTTCGCCTCACATCGATCTCGATTTTTCGCGCAAATACGACCGTACCCACGCGGAACGCTACTTCCGCAAGCACCGCGAAGGGCTTTCGCGCCGCCTCTCGAACTGGCGGGAAACGTCGATTGCCCGCAAGGCGCTGCGTCTCGCGGGCGATCCGGCGCGGGTGCTCGATTTGCCGTGCGGCGCGGGCCGTTTCTGGCCGATGCTGCTGGAACGCCCCGGCCGCGTTTTGTTCGCGGCGGACAACTCGCCGGACATGCTGGCCGTCGCCCGCGAGAGTCTGCCGGCCGGGATGGCCCATCGCGTCCGGACTTTCCAGACTTCCGCCTTCGCCATCGATCTGGCGGACGAGACCGTCGATTGCGTGTTTTGCATGCGCCTGCTGCATCACATCGGCGACCCCAAGCACCGCCTCGCCCTGTTGCGCGAGATGCGCCGCGTCACGCGGGATACGCTGGTCATTTCCCTGTGGGTCGATGGCAATTACAAGGCCCGCCGGCGCAAACGCCTGGAGGCGGATGCGCGCCGGGAATCCGCCGAAGATGGCTACCAAAACCGTTTCGTCATCGACCGCCCGACCGCCGAGGCCGAGTTTCGGCAAAGCGGATTCGAAATCGCCAGTTACGTGGATTTTCTCCCCGGCTACGCCATGTGGCGCGTCTATACGCTCAGGAAGGCGAGCCAGGGGTGAGATATTTGGCGGGCTTCGCGCAACCATGCCGGAGCGCCGCGCCCGGCCTGTCTCGGACTTCCGCTTGAGTGAGGCTTGGTTTGCGGCGCTTCGCGCCGGGGGGTACGCGCTGGATTCCCGCTTGCGCGGGAATGACGAGGTTTGGGGTAATCGCGGAACTGGCGGGGGGTTGGGGGAATCGTGGGAATGACGAGGTTTGGGGTAATCGTGGGAATGGCGGTGAGGGGGGATGGAACCGGCGAAGGTGGCGGCGAACTGGATTCACGCTCATCAAAAGAACGACGGGGTCTTTCTTTCGCTTTTCGTCGTGTCCGCCGCGCCCGTCGTGGTCAAACTTTCTGAACCGACATCGTTCAGGCGTTTGCCGGGCCGGTCAGCCAGAGGCAGTTGCCCTTGCTTTCTTTCCGGATGCTCTCCAACTGGCGTGCGTGCTCGGCCAGTTCCGGGCCGGTGGCTTTCAGAACGACGGGCCGGGTTTCCGCGGGGGAGTCCAGGGGAAATCGCGCCTCGGACGCTTCGCGGGCGGTTCCGTCCTGGTCGATTTCCATGATCAGGCTTTCCTGGCCCCGCGTCATGGCCACGTAGACCTCGGCGAGTATTTCCGCGTCGAGCAGCGCGCCGTGGAGCGTGCGTTTCGAGTTGTCGATCCCGTAGCGTTCGCAGAGCGCGTCGAGGTTGTTCTTTTTGCCGGGATGCAGTTCCTTGGCCAGGCCCAGTGAGTCGATCACCTCGTGGCAGACGGTTTCGATCGGCGCCATGTTCAGCCGGGCCAGTTCCATGTTCAGGAAGCCGGTATCGAAATTCGCGTTGTGGATGATGAGATCCGCTCCGCGCACGAAATCGAGGAATTCTTTCGCGATCTCCGCGAAACGCGGCTTGTCCTGGAGGAATTCGAGGTTGATGCCGTGAACTTCGAGGGCGCCGGCGTCGATGTCGCGTTCGGGGTTCAGGTAGTGGTGGAAATGGCGATGGGTCAGGCGGCGATCGCACATTTCGACGCAGCCGATTTCAATGATCCGGTGTCCGAGCTTGTGTTCCAAGCCGGTCGTTTCGGTGTCGAGAAAGATTTGGCGCACGTTCTGCTCCCGTGGCGGGTTGGGGGGTGAATGGAAACCGGAAGCGGCCTAGCCGGCTTCCGCGCCTTGCGTTCCGCTCAGGAGATCGTCGATTCCCCGGTTGGCCAGCTTGTCCACGCGCTCGTTGCCGGGGTGCCCGGCGTGCCCCTTGACCCAGACCCAGGCAATCTCGTGCTGGCTGGACAGCGCGTCCAGGCGTTGCCACAGATCGACGTTCTTGACCGGTTTCCTGTCCGAGGTTCGCCAGCCGTTTTTCTTCCATTTGTGGATCCACTCGCCGATGCCTTTCTGCACGTATTGGGAGTCGGTGTGGATGCGCGCGGAGATGGGGCGCTTCAAGGCTTCCAGCGCGCGGATGACGGCGGTGAGTTCCATCCGGTTGTTCGTGGTGTTCCACTCGCCTCCCCAGAGTTCCTTTTCCGCGCTTTCCATGCGGAGCAGCGCGCCCCATCCGCCCGGCCCCGGATTGCCCCGGCAGGCGCCGTCGGTGAATATCGTCATTGTCGATTCAGCGGCCATGTTTTTCGCTTCCTTTGTGAATGAGCGGCTGGAGCGCCTTGGCTCCGGATTTTTTCGCGTTCCAGGCGGGCATGACCAAGCGCATTCCCCGGACGCGCTTGATGGCGCGCAAGAGGTAGACGCCGCCGGCGAAACCCCACCATCGGTCTCCGGCCATTTCCATGAAACGCCATCGCCGGATCCATTGCGTCTGCTGGCAGGGCGGGGCGTGGCAGCCGAAGTTTCCACGGTCGACCTCGAAATTCAAAAGCTGCAACCAGTCCTTGAGACGCGGGACGGAGAGATAGTTTCCGTCGAACGGAAACGCGCGCGGACGGTTCGGCAGCTTTTTCCGCAGACCCCAGAGCGAAATCGGATTGAAGCCGGTGATGACCACCTGTCCGCCGGGGATGAGGATGCGTTCGACTTCCCGGAGTATCTGGTGCGGATCGCCGTGGAATTCCAGCACGTGCGGCATGACGGTCAGATCGATGCTGGCGGCGGCGAACGGCAGTTCGCGGAGGTCGCACAGGACGTCCACGGCGCCCGATTCTCCGGCGATCCGGCGCAGGGGAATCCGGCTGCCGGCGAGCAGCGGCAGCGAGGGCAGGCCGAGTTGCAGCGCGTTGTATCCGAACAGGTCGTCGATCACGGCGTCGATCTTCTTCCGTTCCCAGGCCATGACGTAGCGTCCCTGCGGCGTGCCGAGCCAATCTTCGATCCCGTGTATTGACATTTGTCGCCGTTCTTCCAAAATCACTCAATGTTCAACGTCATCCGAATTCCGGCGCTCAAGGATAACTACATCTGGCTGTTGCGCAAGGGGGCGGCGGCGGCCGTGGTCGATCCCGGAGACGCGGCGCCCGTGCTCGACGTCTTGGCGCGGGAGGGCCTGACGCTTTCCGCGATCCTGATCACCCATCATCACCAGGATCATCAGGGCGGCGTCGGCGGCCTCCTGGAACACACGCCCTCGGTGGAGGTGTTCGGCCCGGAACGGGAGTCTATCACAGGCGTGACGGCCCCTCTCCGGGGCGGCGAGCGCATCCGGCTCGCCAGCCTCGGACTGGACGCGCGGGTCATCGCCGTTCCCGGCCACACGCTCGGTCATCTGGCGTACAGCGTCGGGCAGCGCCTGTTTTGCGGAGATACCCTGTTCGGCGGAGGCTGCGGACGCCTTTTCGAGGGAACGCCGGCGGCGATGGCCGAATCCCTGGCGAAGCTGGCGGCGTTTCCCGACGACACGCTCATCCATTGCGCGCATGAATATACCGAGGCCAACCTGCGTTTCGCCCTGGCCGTCGAACCGGGAAACCGCGCCCTGCGCCGCCGCGCCGACGAGGTCGCCGTGACGCGCGCCAAGGCGATGCCGACGGTGCCTTCCACGCTCGCGCTCGAAAAGGCGACCAACCCTTTCCTGCGCTGCGAGGAGCCGGAGGTCGTCGCGGCGGCGCGCGCGCATGGCGCCGGAGCGGACGACCCCGTGGCGGTATTCGCCGCCATCAGGGCGTGGAAGGATTCGTTCTGAGCGCGGCGCGGAGGGTCATTGGCGTCCCACGACCAGCGCCACCGGCGCGTCGAGCGTACCTGAAATCTGGACGGGCACGCGCGTCTGGTTGACGCTTCCCTTCACCAGCAGTTCCAGCCGTCCGCCCAGCCGGCCGCCCTTGACGACATCGACGTAACCCGTCGACTGCATCAATCCCGACGCGATGCTCAGGTCGTGGAACCGGCTTTTTCCCTCGTCCAGCCGTATCAGGCCGGACGCCTGTTCGAACGCGGTCGCCCCGCCCGATGAGGTGCCGGCCATCCGGCGCGCCGCGTCGGCGAGATCGAGTCCGTTGAAGTGGCCGCGCAGGATGGTGAAATCCCCGTCGCCCTCGATCGCCGAGAAGATCGCCGGCCAGCTCTCCGAGTTCGCCGTGAAGCGCATGTTTCCCGCGATGACGCCAGAGGCCAGTCCGTTGCCGACATCCAGGGCTTCTCCGAGCTTGGACGCATTGATTTTCTCGAAGGCGACCGTGCCGGACAGATTGGGCCGGGCGACCGCCCGGACGATGGCCTCTCCCCGGATCAGACCGTCGAAGGCGCGAATCTCCAGGCCGGAAATGGTCAGCGCGTCCTTGGTCAGCCGCCCCTTGAACGTCAGCGAATCGGCGACGAATTTCGAGTTTGCCTCGGCGCGCCAGCCAAAGGCTTCCACCGTCAGATTGGTACTGCCGGCCGCCAGCCTGGCCGTCAGGTTCAGGCTTTTGTCCGCCGACCACGCCGAAAGGGCCTGCATGCTGCCCCCGAAGTTGCGCTGGATCTCGGCCTGCGTGCCCTTCAACACGATACCGCCGAACGAAATGTCGGTATCTTCCAGCCGGATGTAGGCAATTTCCGGGGAATTCGCCGAATCGGCGAGCGAAGCGAAAATGGCCGAAATTTCCACGAGGCGTTCGAGCCGGATTTCCATCCCGCTGACGAGGATTCTGCGGAACCCTTTCCGTTCGGAGAACAAGGTCGTCAGATCGGGCTGCAAGCGGATTTCGCGGACCCGGATCGCGTCGTTGCCTTGCCCGATGCGGATTTTGCTCAAGGTCACACCGGGAACCGGGTAGACGTTGACGCGCATTTCCTGGATGCCGACCGAGCGTCCGACGGCCTGCGAAAACGCCGCCTCGATTTCCGGCAGGAAGGTACTGTACGGAAACAGCGCCACCGTCACGCCCGCCAGGACGAGCAGCCCCGCGAGGACGTAGAGCGTCCACCCCAGCCAGTTCGTCCGGTTGCGCCGGATGGGCTTGAGCCTGACCGGCTCGTCGTCGAGCACGCGCCCGGCGCCCGCCCACAGGGATTTGAGCCTCGCCAGCGGAGAGGGTTTCCGGACCGGCGGCTCTTTCTTTTTTCCGGCGGCCTGGAGCGGCGGCCCGGAAGGCGCGTCCTCCAATCCGGGGTCCTGGCGTCCGTCGGCGGCCAGTCCCGGTTCCCCGGCCGAAACGGGCGGCCTCGACGCGCCGCCGACGAGGGACGGCGCGGGAACGGCGAAGCTGGTCAGGGTCGGGAAAGCGGATCTCGACGATTCCTCGTCCTCGCCGTCGTCGGCGATGGAGCGCAGGGAGATGGGAGGAATGACCGAGGCTTCCGGATCGCCCGGTTTGCCGGGGAGGCCCCGAAAGGAGACGGCCTGTTTGAAATCCGGGAGTTTTTCGCCGTCCTTCGCCTTCGGCGGCGGGCGCATCGCCTTTTCCACCGCGGAAGAGCGGATCTCCTGCTGGATTTCATCGGCCGCCCGCTGGCTTTCTTCCCACAGCGTATCGTCCTGTTCCGTCCTCGGCCTGATGAATCCGCCTCTCTCCAGCTCGGCCAAGGCATTTTCGGTCAGCTGGAGATTTCCTATTTTGTTGCTCAGGTCGGCCACCGACGATCGGCCGTCGACCAGAATGAGTACCATCCGGACGTTGCGCTGGATGACGCGGGTGCGGTTCTGAATCGCATTTTCGCCCGACGCGGTTTTTTCGTAGATGAGATTAGGGTCCATTTTGTTCGCGAAATGTTGACGGAGAGAGTCTCTGTGTCTAAAATGCGCCCTTCGCTGTTCCCCGATAGCTCAGTCGGTAGAGCGCCGGACTGTTAATCCGTAGGTCCCTGGTTCGAGCCCAGGTCGGGGAGCCAAAGAATACGAGGGGTTGCAAATCCGTTGCAGCCCCTTTTTCTTTTCCCGTTGCCGATGATTCTGTCAAGAGTAATGTCCCAAGTGTCGTTCCGGATGACGCCTGATGGCGCGACGCGGTTACCGTCCCGTTCCCATCATAGCAAGGACATGCCATTCCGAAAACGTGTGGAATTCTACACGTGAAACCGGCGTCACGCCCCCGTTGCGACGGGCCTGACGTTTTTTTACACGCAACCGCTCAACCCGAAGGATACCCGATGACATCGACCGCCGTTCTCCTGCATCTCAAAGAACATGGGCAACTGCTCGACAGCGAGATTTCGAACCTGACCCGGATCCCGCTCGACGAGATTCGCCAGGCGATCGACGAACTGTTCCGCCAGGGTGAAATATCGCTGTGCTCGGTGACCCGATACAAGGACGGAACCACGTTCGAGGGCCTGCAATGCCGCCTTTCCGGCTACTTTCCACCCGCGTCGGCCGGCAGAAAACCGGCGCGCTGAAAACGAACCCTCACCACCGGCGCGGCACGCCGCAAGCCGGATTTCCCTCCTGAAGGGCGTCGCGTCGAAGGCGTGACGAAGAAAGTCCCACCCCGGCGCGCAGCGCCGCGAGCCGGGTCTCACCCCTGAGGGAGGCTTGTCCAGGCGCTTCGCGCGAGTCAGGGCCAGAGCGGTTTCGATCCAGGCGATGACCGTTCATTTCCTCGTCATTCCCTTGACAAACGGGGATCCAGTTCGCCGCCGCCCTCGCCGGTTCCATCACCCTCGTCATTCCCGCGAAAGCGGGAATCTGGCACGTACCTTCCGGCGCACCGCGCCGCATCCTTTGATTGGCAGCCCTTCGGTCTGGAGACAAGGAACTGGATTCCCGCTTTCGCGGGAATGACGGGATTTGTGGGGGAATGACTGGCTACATACAACGAACGGATAACCCGGATCACCATGCGGGAATGACGGGGATTTACGGGCGAATGACTGGAACTGGCAAGCGTCTGATTCAGGAACGCGCTGTCGCGTCAGTCCTCCTTCTCAAGAGGAAGGCCTTGTTTCAGCGCGTTGCGCGCGGAAGATGCGAGGCCGCCCGCCCCAGCGGTTTTCCCGAAAAATGCCCGGCTTGCGTCGTCAGGGGGGGAACGAAAAACGTTCTAGCCCTGAAGTTCTTTCGGCAGCCTGAAGATCACGTGCTCTTCGACGCCATCGAGCTGCGTTGCCCTTTCGGGGTTTCCGTCCGTCAGCGCGTCGACCACGCGCTGCACCAGGATTTCCGGGGCCGAGGCGCCCGCGGTGACGCCGACGCGGTCGACACCCCGCAGCCAGAGCGGGTCGATCTGGCCGGCTTCGTCGATCAGGTGCGCCCTGGCGCCGTGCAGTTCGGCCACTTCCCGCAGGCGGTTCGAATTGGAACTCGACCGGCTGCCCACGACGATGACGAGTCCGCATTTTCCGGCAAGCGCCTTGATGGCGTCCTGGCGGTTTTGCGTGGCATAGCAGATGTCGTCGCTCTGGGGCGCGGCGATGTCCGGGAAGCGTTGCTTCAGCGCGGCGATGACCTGCCCGGCGTCGTCGATCGAGAGCGTCGTCTGCGTGACGTAGGCCAGCGGAACTCCGGCCGCGACGCGCAGACGCCGCACGTCGTCGATCGTTTCCACCAGATGGATTCCCGTCTCGCTCTGGCCCATCGTGCCCTCGACTTCAGGGTGGCCCTTGTGGCCGATCATGACGATCTCCATGCCGTCGCCGCGCATACGGGCCACCTGGCTGTGCACCTTGGTGACCAGCGGGCACGTGGCGTCGAAAATTTTCAGGCCGCGCCGTTCCGCTTCCCGGCGGATGGCTTTCGACACGCCGTGGGCGCTGAAGATGACGGTTCGCCCGGCGGGAACCTCGTCCAGGTCCTCGATGAAAATGGCGCCCTTGCCGCGCAGGTCGTCGCAGACGAAACGGTTGTGCACGACCTCGTGGCGCACGTAGACCGGCGTGCCGAATTTTTCGATGGCGCGCTCGACGACGGCGATGGCGCGCTCGACGCCGGCGCAGAAACCGCGTGGATTGGCGAGAATGACTTCCATGAACTCAAGGAATCCTTGAAAGGAGGTTGATCACGACGGCCACGACGGGCGCGATGGGCACGATGGGAAACAGGGCAAAAATCTTTTCGTTTTTCGTCGTGCCCGTCGTGTGGCCGTCGTGGTTAACCCGTCAACTTCTGTTCCCCCGCAGTTGATCCCACGCCAGCAGGACGGCGCCCGCGGTGATCGCCGAGTCGGCCAGGTTGAAGGCTGGCCAGTAGTAGCCGGCGGCGTGCCACTGGATGAAGTCGACGACGGCGCCGAAGCGGATGCGGTCGATGACGTTGCCGAGCGCGCCGCCGAGCACCAAGGCGAGCGAGAGCGAGAGCGGGAATTCGCCGGGGCGCTTGCGCAGCAGGGCGACGATCCAGACCGAGACGGCGAGCGAGAGGACGGTGAAGAACCAGCGCTGCCAGCCACCGGCGTCGGACAGGAAGCTGAAGGCCGCGCCGGGGTTGAAGGCCAGCACCCAGTTCCAGAACGGGGCGACGTAGCGCGATTCGCCGGGGCGCAGGGCGTCGAGGGCGATCCACTTGCCGAGCTGGTCGAGCAGAACGACGATTCCGGCCAGCCACAGCCAGGGCCATGCGTTACGCGCAGGCACGCGGCTCGCCTTTCCCGTACAGGTTGGCCACGCAGCGCCCGCAGAGTTCGGGGTGCGCCGGGTCGGCGCCGACGTCGGCGCGCACGTGCCAGCAGCGCGGGCATTTTTCGTGCGGCAGCGGCGCGCATTCGATCCGCTCTTCCTCGGCGCGGAAGAGCGAAGTCTTCGAGCAGATGAAAACGAAGCGCAGATCGTCGCCCAGCGACGCGAGCAGGTCGTGTTTTTCGCCGTCGGCGTACAGCGTGACTTCCGCCTGCAACGACGAGCCGATCTGGCCCGCGATGCGCAATTCTTCCAGCGCGCGGGTGACGTCGGCGCGGCAGAGGCGGATCTTGCCCCATTTGTCGAGCAGCGCGGCTTCGCCCGTCAGGGCGGGGAGCGGCTGCCAGGTGTGCAGCATGACCGAATCGTCGGCGTCGCCGGTGATCGTCCGCCAGACCTCCTCGGCGGTAAACGAGAGAATCGGCGCCATCAGCTTGGCGAAAGTCCGGGCAATGTGCCACAGCGCGCCTTGCGCCGAGCGGCGCGCCCTGGAATCGGCCGCCGCCGTGTACAGGCGATCCTTGAGAATGTCCAGGTAGAAACCGCCGAGGTCTTCCGAGCAGAAGGTTTGCAGGGCCTGCGCGACGCGATGGAATTCGTAGCGGCCGTAATCTTCCTCGCATTGCGCTTGCAGGCGGCGCGTCATGGCCAGCGCGTAGCGGTCGATTTCCAGCCACTCGTCCGGCGGCGGCATGTCCTTCGCCGCGTCGAAGTCGGACGTATTGGCCAGCAGGAAGCGCAGCGTGTTGCGGATGCGGCGGTAGGCTTCGACGACGCGCTTGAGGATTTCGTCGGAAATCGACAGCTCGCCCGAATAGTCGGTGGCGGCGGTCCACAGGCGCAGGATGTCCGCGCCCAGCGTGTCGGAAACCTTTTGCGGGGCGATCACGTTGCCATCGGACTTGGACATCTTCTTGCCCTTGCCGTCGACGACGAAACCGTGCGTGAGCAGCGCCTTGTACGGCGCGCGGCCGTCGATGGCGCAGCCCGTCAGCAGCGAACTCTGGAACCAGCCGCGATGCTGGTCGGAGCCTTCGAGGTACATGTCGGCGGGATAGGCGCAGTCGGCCGCGTGCGAGCCGCGCATCACCGAGAGATGGGTGGCGCCGGAATCGAACCACACGTCGAGCGTGTCCTTCATCTTGACGTAATCGCCGGCCTCGTCGCCGAGCAGTTCCCTCGGGTCGAGCGAGAACCAGGCTTCGATGCCGGCCTTTTCGACGCGCAGGGCGACCTGTTCGATGAGTTCCCGCGTGCGCGGATGCGGCGCGCCGGTCTCCCGGTGCAGGAAGAAGGGGATCGGCACGCCCCAGTTGCGCTGGCGCGAAACGCACCAGTCGGGGCGGGTCTTTATCATCGCTTCGAGCCGCGCGCGGCCCCAGGCCGGGAAGAATCGCGTCTCGTCGACGGCGCGCTCGGCGATCCGGCGCAGCGTTTCGGGTTCTTTCCCCGGCTCGCCGCCGTCCGTCGCGGCGCGATCCATGCCGATGAACCATTGCGTCGTCGCGCGGAAGATGATCGGCGTTTTGTGCCGCCAGCAATGCGGGTAGCTGTGCGTGATTTTTTCGGCCTTGAGCAGCCGCCCCAGGGCTTCGAGTTCCCGCAGCACCAGCGGATTGGCTTCCCAGACGGTCTTGCCGGCGAGCGGCGCGGCGGAGAGCGCCGGCGTATCGGGCAGGAAACGGCCGTCGTCGCCGACCGGATTGTTGACCGGCAGGTCGTACTGCCTGCCGATCAGGTAGTCGTCGGCGCCGTGCGCCGGCGCCGTGTGCACGAGGCCCGTGCCGGCGTCGAGCGTGACGTGCGCGCCGCAGATGACCGGCACGCCGCGGTTCTGGAACGGATGCCGGAGCCGCGCGTGTTCGAGCGCGCCGCCCCTGGCCGAGCCGATGACCTTGCCTTCCAGACCGTAGCGTTCGAGGCAAGCGCCGGCCAGTTCGCGCGCGAGGATCAGCGCGCCCTCCGCCGTCTCGACGAGATCGTAGGTGAACTCCGGATGGACGCAGACCGCCTCGTTGGCCGGCAGCGTCCAGGGCGTCGTCGTCCAGATCACGGCAAAGACCGGCGAGCGCGGATGCGCCAGGCCGAAGGCGGCGGCCACCTTGCCGGCCTGCTCCGGGTCGACCTCGAAAGCCACGTCGATGGCCAGCGAAGTCTCGTCCTCGTAATCGACCTCGGCCTCGGCCAGCGCCGAGCCGCAATCCATGCACCAGTTGACCGGCTTCAATCCCTGGTACAGATAACCTTTTTCGAGAATCCGGCCGAGCGCGCGAATTTCATCGGCCTCGGTCCTGAACGCCAGCGTCAGATACGGATCGTCCCATTCGCCGAGCACACCGAGGCGGATGAAATCCCGCCTCTGACGCTCGACCTGCTCGTTGGCGAAGGCGCGGCAGAGTTCACGCACCCGGTCGCCGGGAATGTGCTTGCCGTGCAGTTTTTCGATCTGGTGTTCGATCGGCAGGCCGTGGCAATCCCAGCCCGGCACGTAAGGCGCGTCGAAGCCCGCCAGCGTTTTCGAGCGCACGATGATGTCCTTCAAAATCTTGTTGACCGCGTGGCCGATGTGGATGTCGCCGTTGGCATAGGGCGGCCCGTCGTGCAGGACGAAGCGCGGGCGTCCCTTGGCGGCCTCGCGGATCCGGTGATAGAGCTTTTTGTCCCGCCAGTCCTTTACCCACTGTGGCTCGCGCCGGGCGAGGTCGCCGCGCATCGGAAAGGGCGTGTCGGTCAGGTTCAGCGTGTCTTTGTAGTCGGCCATGTCGGTTACTCCTGCTTGAAATATCGCCTCGCGGATTCGACGTCCTGGGCGATCTGCGCCCGCAACGCCGCGAAGGTCGGAAAATCCTGCTCGCTCCTGAGCTTGTGCGCGAAGCGAATGCTCAGATGAGCGCCATAGATGTCGGCGCGAAAATCGAAGAGATGCACCTCCAGCAGCGGCCTTGCCAGCCGGTTGGCGCTCGGACGGACGCCGAGGTTGGCGACGCCGTGGCGCGGGCCGTCCGGCAGGCCGAGCGCCTCGACGGCGAAAACGCCGGAAAGCGGCGGCCTGTCGTGCTTGATGCGGATGTTGGCCGTGGCAAAGCCCAGGCGGCGGCCAAGCCTGTCGCCCTGCACGACGCGGCCGTCGATCGCGTAGGGGCGGCCGAGCAGCCGGGCGGCGCGTTCCATTTCCCCGGCCGCCAGCGCCACGCGCACGGTCGAACTGGAAACCCGCTCGCCGTCCGCGAGGACGCTCTCCATGCGTTCGACGTCAAATCCATGACGCTCGCCCGCCGCGCGCAAGGCGGCGAAATTGCCCTCCCGATCGGCGCCGAAACGGAAATCGTCGCCGATGACCAGAATCCCCGCCTTCAGCGCGCCGACGAGGATTCGTTCGATGAATTCCCGCGCCGGCAGCGCCGCGAGGTTTGCGTCGAAACGCGCGACGCAGACCAGCGCGACGCCCTCCCCGGCGAGCATTTCGAGCTTTTCCCGCAGCGCGGTCAGCCGGGCCGGCGCCGTGCGTGGACAGAACAGTTCGCGGGGATGCGGCTCGAAGGTCAGCACCGCGGGCAGCAGCCCCCGGCTCTCGGCCACGGCGCGCAGACGCCCCAGCAGGGCGCGATGGCCGCGATGGACGCCATCGAAATTGCCGATGGTCAATGCCGTGGCCTGCGGCGCGGGACGGGAAAAACCGCGAAGAACGAGCATCGGGCGCACTGTCGTCGGGTAAATGGAAAAAGCTCGAAGTATAACGGCGTTTCATGGCGTTTGCCCGCCCCACGCCGGCGCGGACGGGCGCGACGGCCGCGAGAAAGCAATCGAACCCCGGCGCGCGGCCGGTGGCGCGCGACCAGATTCCCGCGCGGCCGGTGCCCTGACAGCGGCGATGACGTAAATCGGCCCTCAAACCTCATTTCGCCGCCAGGAGTAGCCGTTTTTTATCCAGGGAATCACGCATGAGCACACACGGATTGGGGTAAGCGAAGCAAACCCCAACGCATCGTCCCCACATTTTTGCAATTTCTTTTGGCGCGGACAGGCGACGAATGAACAAGGAAAATCAAAACGCAAACAGACAAGCAATAATGCCAAACGTTGGGGTTCGCTCCACTCACCCCAACCCATGCGGACCATTCCCGGGAAAATGATGGCGTCGGCGGCATCCAGTAAATCCACATGACGGCTTGAGCGTGAGGCCGGAAAGCAAAACCCTTGGCCACGAAGAGCACGGGGAGAAACAGGAAAAGGTTTTTTTAACCATGGCGAACACGGCGGGCACGGCGGAAGACAAAGGAAACCCGTCATTCCCGCGAAAGCGGGAATGACGAGGGAGGATGGACGCAGTGAAGGTGATGGCAACGGCGAACCGGATTCCGGGTTCCGCCGGTATGACGGGGGAGATGGAAGTGGCGAGGGCGGGGGTAATGAAATCGGTGAACGGGATTCTTGCTTGCCAAGGAAATGACGGTTTCTCATCCATCCGTGTTTGATGATTCCACCGCACCACTCCCTCCGACCCACGGCGTCGCCGTGGGCCACCTCCCTCAGGAGGGAGGCTTTACCTTGCGGCGCTGCGTGCCGGGGTACGTACTACTGGATCCCCGCTTGTCAAGGAAATGACTGGGGCTTCTTTGCTTTTCGCCGTGCCCGTCATGGCCGTTGTGGTTAACGACTTTCTTTCAGGTTTCTCTCCGTGTTCTCCGTGCCCTTCATGGTCAAGGTTCTCGCCTTTCGCCGCGTTCCCCGTGGTTGGAGTCCGGTTGAGCGAGGATGTATCCCAGGACGAGGAGCGATCCGGCCAGGGTCGCTACCCTGGGCATGTCGAGGACGCTCACGATCGAACCCAGCGTCAGCGCGCCCGCGCCGGAGGAGAGCAGTTCGACCGCGAACGCTTCTTTCGCCAGGCAGGCCTTGAAGAGCCGGAAAACCACCCGGAGGACGACGCACAGGAAGGCCAGCAGCCCGGCGATCCCGGTTTCGACGAGCAATTCGAGGTATAGGTTGTCGATGTGCCAGGGGTGAAAATAATGGAAGGATTGGGGAAACCAGCGCCCCTTGGCCGCGTCGAAGCGCGGATTGGCGATGAGGTCGACGCCCTTGGCTTCGAGCCGGATCTCGGAAATGTCGATGGTCTCGCCCGGCGTCAGCACGGAGATCAGAAAAACGCCGTGCCCCGGCATGAGCCACGGCGCGCCGCCGCCGAACGCCCGTCCCGGCAGCACCGTGTTCCGCTCGTGCCACGCGCCGCCTTCGAAGCGCAGCATCCTTCCGCTGCAAAGCGCCGGGTACAGCAGATGGGACGCGCAGACCCGCAGCAGCATCAGGCCGCTGCGTTCGCCGCGCATCCGCATGGAAAGGCGATGGGGCGCGCCGGGAACGAGGTCGATCCGCTGCGAAAGCGCGTAGCGCGGCGAGAACGCATGGAAGCGCCCGAACATCGCGCCCTGCAACGATTTGTCGGGGCCGGACAGGCGTATTCCCCGCGTTCCGTCGGAAAATGCCGCCGCCTCGAAACTTCCCGGCAGCGGCACGCCCAATTCCCGCTGTATCCGGGGCGACGGGAATTTTCCCAGGCCGATGCCGAAAAGCCAGTCCGCGGGCGATTTCAGCGCGCCGAGCGCCCGCTCCCAGTGCGCCAGACGGCCGCCGAAATCGAGCGCCGTCTCCCGCAGGCGGGCGTTCATGAAGGAATCCGTGCCGAAAACCATGAACGCCTCGACGCCGGCCAAGGCGATGAGCAGCAGGCTGCCGGGCCGTATCCGCGCCGCCCGCGCGGCGTCCTGCCCGCGATTCCGCCACGCATGGAGCAGCCCGTGCAAGACCACCGCCCCGCCCGTCGCGCACACGGTGCCGCGCGAGAAGGTCGTCAGGCAGACATAGACGAAAGCCAGGATGAACGCGCCGAGGAACGGGCGTCCGACCGCCGGCAGGGTTTGCCGCCAGGCCCAGGCCAGCAGCGGCGCGATCAGCGCGAGATAAACGTCGAGCGCCGCCCCGCCGTGGTGCATTTCCCAGAACGGGCCGACGGTCCGGTAAGGCGCGCGGATGTCGAGCAGGCCGGGGAAAAACGCCCGTTCCCAGAAAATCGCCAGAACCACCCAGACGCTTCCCAGCAGCGCCGCCCAGAAAAACCGCGTCAGCATCCCGCGCCGCGACAGAGCCTCGCAGGAGGCCGCCAGCAAGGGCCACAGCAGCGCCGTCCACAACAGGCTCTTGCCGACGCGCAGGGCGTTCATCGGTGAGGCGTATCCGGCGAATCCGCCGATGTCCTGCGGCGACGCGCCGGCGGCGCTCCATCCGATCAGGCACGCGGCGGCAAGCGCCAGCCGGAACGCGACGCCGACGCAAGGCGGGCCGGAACCTTTCCGCCATATCCCGAAATAGCCGCCGGCCAGCGCGGCCAGCATCAGCAGGTCGAACTCGTCGACGATCAGCCCGCCGGTCCACGGCGCGAAATCGAGCAGGGGAAGCAGCGCCGGCAGGGCGAGCGGGCCGAGCCACGGACGCCAGGCGAACACCGGAACGAGGCCGAGGAAGAGCCACGTCGCGGGCAGCGGCCAGACGGGATGCGCCAGCGCGAGAAAGCCCCCCGCCGCCAGACACGCGGCGGCGAGCGCGAGGCAGCTCCGGCGGACGAGGCGGCTCACCCTGCCCCGCCGGTTTCCCGGAGGCGATCGAGCCACCGTAGACTCGCGTTTTCCACGGCGGCCCGCCACGCGGCGCTGGAAAACGTATGGTCGGCCCCGGCGATCTCCACCCGGCTCACGTTTCCGGCCGCCAGCAATTCGCGCCAGGCGGCGCGGCCATTGGCGTACTCGATGAATTCCCTGGCCGTCTCGTCGCGTCCGCCGAGAATCAGCAGCGCGCTTCCCCGGAACCGCCTCAACCCCTCGGCCATGCGATCCTGGAAAGACATCCCGTGATCCCGCTCCGCCGGCTTCCGCCACGCCGTCCGCGCGTTTTCCAGCAGGCCGCGCAAGGCCGCCGCGACGTCCAGCCTTCCCGCGAGGAGCTTGCGCCAGAATCCGCGCTGCGTCAGACGCCGCCCGTAATAATGCTTGACGCGGGTCCGCGCCAGGCTGGCGTCCGAACGCACCCACGGATTGAGCAGCGCCACGCCGCCGACGCGGGGATCGCCCGTCGCCCGCAAATACATCAGAATCGCCGACGCCGCGTCGCACAATCCCCACAGCACGACGCGGCGGAGCGCCGGGCACCGCCGCCGGAAGGCGTCGATGGCCGCCCCGATGTCCTCGGAAACGTCCTCGAAGGAACGCGCCGCGCCGTCGGCGTCGCCCATGCCGCGGTAATCGAAGCGAAACACGGGATACCCCTCCCCGGCCAGCCGGCGCGAGAGCAACAAAAACTGCCGATGGCTCCCGGCGCGGTATTGCGGCCCGCCGACGACGACCAGCACGCCGCAATCGAAAGGCGCGTCCGGAAGCGCGACGATCCCAGGCATCGCCTCGCCGCCGATGGCGAACGTCAGGGGAATTTCCGTGTAATCCAATGCTTGAATCCTTGAAAAGCGGTTAACCACGGCCGGCGCGGCAAAAGACGAAAATCCTTTTTGACCACGGCAAGCGCGGCGGACACGGCGGGAAGTGAAGAACATCCTCCCTTGAAAGATTTTCGTTGTATCCATTGTGCCCGTCGTTGTCAAAAAATTTTCACTCCTCGCCGTCACCTTCGCCAGCCCCATCACGCTCGCCATTCTTTTGACAAACTGGAATTCGGTTCGCCGTTGCCTTCGCCGCTTTTACCCTCCCCACTACGTCATTCCCGCGAACGCGGGAATCCAGGGCGTACCTTCCGGCGCGAAGCGCCGCAAGCCAAGCCTCCCTCACGAGGGAGGTGGCCCGCGCGATAGCGCGAGCCGGAAGGAGTCGCGGCAGGGCTTTTTTTCGATTGCGTTTGGAAATTCCACCGCCTGACTCCTTCCGTCACGCGGCTTTGCCGCGTGACACCTCCCTCAAAAGGGAGGCTCCATGCGCGACGGGCGTGGCGGGAGACGGAAGCGAACCTCTGAAAATCCCGTCATTCCGGCGCGAGACGGAATCCAGAACGGCGGCATGGAAGCGTTGAAGGCGGAAAGCCTCAAAGGAAGCGGTCGAGAAATTTGCGGCTTTGCGCGTCGAGCGCCCGGCGGTCGCGGATCAGGTACTGGATGCCGTTGCCGTCGGCGATCAGCAGGGCCGATCCGGCGAGGCGGCGGATGTTTTCCTCGCCCTTGAGGATCAGCGTCGTTTCGCCACGGTCGGTGACGACCGTCCACGCGCTCGGCGTGGCGAAACCCGATACGGCGGCGATGCGTTCGATGACCGGCATGAATTCGCGGCTGGCGAGTTCCTCTTCCACGAGTTCGCGCGGGCCGGACGGCAGTTCGTCGAGGCGGGCGAACCAGGCCAGTTCGCGCCCGTGCGCGTCGACGAGCGCGATGCCTTCGTCCGGCGCGCCGATCGGGAAGGCGCGCACCGGCGACGCTTCGCGCGGTTCGCCGTCGCCGCCGGTGTAGACGAGATTGCCGAAGGCGTCGCGGCGCAGGCTGAATTCCGGGGCGGGATTCATTCGCGGTCTCCTTTTTCACGCTCGCCGCGCGCGTCGAGGTCCGAACCGCTTTTCTCCTCGGCGTCGCGGGCTTGCGCCTGGTAGAGCCGGTAGTAGTGGCCTTCGCGGGCCATCAATTCGTCGTGGCCGCCGATTTCGACGACGCCGCCGCGATCGAGCACCACGAGGCGGTTCGCGTCGCGCAGCGTGGAGAGCCGGTGCGCGATGGCGATGGTGGTGCGGCCGCGCACGAGGTTGTCGAGCGCCTTCTGGATTTCCTTCTCGGTCGCCGTGTCGACCGAGGACGTGGCTTCGTCGAGGATCAGGATTTTCGGGTCGATCAGGAGCGCGCGGGCGATCGAGATGCGCTGGCGCTCGCCGCCGGAGAGCGCCTGGCCGCGCTCGCCGACCAGGGAATCGTAGCCGTGCGGCAGGCGCAGGATGAATTCGTGCGCGTGCGCGGCGCGCGCGGCGGCGACGATTTCCGCGCGCGTGGCCTCCGGCTTGCCGTAGGCGATGTTTTCGGCGATCGTGCCGAAGAAGAGAAAGGGTTCCTGGAGCACGAGGCCGATGTTCCGGCGGTATTCGGCGACCGGCAGCGAGCGGATGTCGACGCCGTCGATCAAAATCGCGCCTTCGGAGACGTCGTAGAAACGGCAGATGAGATTGACGAGCGTGCTCTTGCCCGAACCGCTGTGGCCGACGAGGCCGATCATTTCGCCGGGTTCGATGGCGAGGCTTACGCCGCGCGCGACGCTGCGCGTGCCGTAGCGGAAGCCGACGCCGCGCAGTTCGATGCGCCCTTCGACCCTGGAGAGATGCGCCGGATTGGCCGGTTCGGGCACGCTGGAGACGTGGTCGAGCACGTCGAAGATGCGCTTGGCGCCGGCGGCGGCTTTTTGCGTCACCGAGACGATGCGGCTCATCGAGTCGAGCCGGGTGTAGAAGCGGCCGATGTAGGCGAGAAAGGCGGTGAGCACGCCGACCGAGATGTCGTTGCGCGCGATCTGCCAGATGCCGAACGCCCAGATGATGAGCAGGCCGGTTTCGGTGAGCAGCGTCACCGTCGGGCCGAACAGCGACCAGACCTTGTTGACTTTGTCGTTGACTTCCAGATTGCGCTGGTTGGCGGCGCGGAAACGGGCGGCCTCGCGGCTCTCCTGGGCAAACGCCTTGACCACGCGGATGCCGGGAATGGTGTCGGCGAGCACGTTGGTGACTTCCGCCCAGATGCGGTCGACGCGCTCGAAGCCGGTGCGCAGCCGCTCGCGCACGGCGTGGATCAGGAAGGCGATGACCGGCAGCGGCAGCAGCGTGACCAGCGCCAGCCAGTGATTGATCGAGACGAGGATCACCGTGGTCATGGCGATCATCAGCACGTCGGCGGCGAAATCGAGGAAATGCAGCGAGATGAAGAGATTGATGCGGTCGGTTTCCGAACCGATGCGCGCCATCAGGTCGCCGGTGCGCTTGCCGCCGAAGTATTCCTGCGAGAGCTTCAGCAGGTGCTCGTAGGTCGCCGTGCGCAGGTCGCGGCCGATGCGCTCGGAGACGAGCGCCAGGATGCAGGTGCGCGCCCAGCCGAGCGCCCAGGCCAATACCGACGCGCCGAGCAGTCCGGACAGGTAGAGCGCGACCCGGTCCGCGTCGATCGGCTGCCCGTTCTGGAACGGGATCAGCACCTTGTCCATCAACGGCATGGTCAGGTACGGCGGCACCAGCGTCGCCGCCGTGGCGGCCAGGGAAAGCAGAAAACCGGCGAGCAACCGCCAGCGGTAGGGACGGGCGAAGCGCCACAGGCGAAAGAGCGTCCAGGTCGACGGCGGCGTCATGTCCTCCCTGCCGCAGGCCGGGCATTCGTCCAGATCGGCGGGCAGCGGCGCGCCGCAGTTCGGGCACGGAACCCGTTCCGCCGGCGGCGGCAACGCGCCAGTGGCGAGAAATCGCAGTTGCCGGTCGAACTGGCCGAGCAGGCGGCCCGCTGCGGCGTCCAGACCCAGCGTGTAACGCCACAGCGCCAGCCGGCCGTCGGCGTCGACGAGTTCGAGGCGGCCGACGCCGGCATGGTCGCGGCGCGCGAGCCGCAACCCCGGACGCAAGGCGTGGCTTTGCCATTCGGCGGCGTTCCCCGTCCCGGCCAGCAGACGCCGGTCGGTCAGCACGACGATCCCCCTGGCGAAGCGCAGACGGGCATCGAGGTCGGTTTCCAGCCAGGCCAGCAATTTTTCGCCGTCCCCGATCCGTTCCTCCACGCGCGACCGCCAGGATTCCGGCAAGGACGGCGCTGACGGCCGGGAGAGCGCGGCGGACGGCGAAAGCGGTTGGTCTGGGGTAAACGTCATGGTGCAAGCGATGGGGTAAACATCAAGTTTCCGGAAGCAACGTGCCGTCCCCCGACGACGCCGGAGGAGCGGAACCAATAAGTATATGCGGAACCGGATCGCGGGCGAATGACATATGCCGTGGTCGACATTTGTCTGAAACGACAATCATATGAAATTCAATGATATTTTTTGAAAATTATTTTTCAGTGCCCGTCAAGGCATCTGCAAAAAATCAGGATTGGGAAAATTCTCTTTGGCTGTTTCGGGATAAAAGAACGAGGAAGCGAGATGGCAAGAAGGAGCATTGCGCCGCTTCCTCTTTCTCATGGCAATTTTTGGGCTTCATCACCGTCGTCATTCCCCTGATAATCGGGAATCCGGTTCGTCCATCAAAATGGAGCGCGGGCGTTCCGCCCGCAAAGCGGACAAAGCGAGCGGGATGCTCGCGCTCCACTCAAAACCTCCCTCTTGAGGGAGGTGTCGCGCCGAAGGCGTGACGGAAGGGGTTCGGCGGTTGAATTGCCAAACACGGTTGAAAAACAACCGTCCGACTCCCTCCCCGTCATTTCCGCGAAAGAGCGGGAATCTAGCAGATCATAGGTTGGGGTTCGCTATGTTTACCCTAACCTATGCGAACTATCACGCGGTCTACCTCACTCAAGAGGGAGACGCATTCTTGCGGCGTTCCGCACCGGAGTTTATGCGCTGGATTCTCGCTTTTGCGGGAATGATGGGGGATTTCTTTCGCTTTTCTCCGTGTCCTCCGTGCACGTCGTGGCTAAAGCCTTTGCCTTTCGCCCCGCCCGCCGTGGCTGGATTCCCGTTTTTCCAATTCCGCCAGCAGGCGGGCCGCGATCAGGCCGTTGAGGATGCCGAAGAGCAGCGCGGCGGTGGCGAGGATCGGGGCGAGGTGGAACACGCCGTCGTGCGGTATCAGCCATAGCCGCGTCAGCGCCAATTGCCCGCCGACGTGGGCGAACGCGGCGAGGAGGCTCCAGCTTACCGGGCCGAACCAGCGTTCCGGCAGGCGGACGGCTCCGGCCAGCGCCAGCAGGCTGGATGCCGCGCCGGCCAGGCTCATGAAGAAGGCGGGCGCGAGCAGCTGGCCGAGCAGCAGGCCGCCGGCGATGACGCGCAATCCGCTGACCCAGGCCGCCGCGCGCCATCCGTGGCGCGCGAGCACGATCAGCGTCACGATGTTCGCCAGCCCCGGCTTGACGCCGGGCAGGGGCATCGGGATGGCCGCGTCGACCAGCGCCAGCCCGATGGCGGCGGCGGCCAGGCGGGCGACGCGGTGGTCGTCGGGCGTGGCGGTCAGGCTAATAACCGAGCGAGTCATACGTCCGCCCGTTTCCGACGATCTGCACGCTGATTTCGTTCGGCGCGCAGATGGCGATCTGCCCGGCGCGTTCGAGCCAGCCTTGCCGCACGCAATACTGGCGCGGGCCGGGATCGGATACGACGCGCGCGCGTCCCTTTTCCACGGCGATGGTCGTCACGCCCAGGGGGCCGGGAACGTCGATCCGCCGGTCGCGCGTCAGGTCCAGTTCGGCGAATACTTCTCCGCCGCGCCTCACGACTACCTTTTCGGCGCGGCCTTGCCAGGCGAGGGGGAAGGAGGCGGCGCACAGGATCGCGCCGCAGACCGCCAGCAGCCAGTCGCCGGGGCGCGGCAGGGACAGCCAGGGCATCAGGCCGGGCCGCCGGAAACCGGCGCCAGCTCGCGATGGCGCACCAGCACCCGCGCCCGATCGTGGAAATGCCAGCCGAGCCATTCGGCGAAATAGACGGAGCGGTGCTGGCCGCCGGTGCAGCCGACGCCGACCGTCAGATAGCCGCGGTTGTCGCTGGCGTAGCGCGGCAGCCAGTCGCCGATGAAGCGGGCGAGGTCGCCGCGCATGCGCAGCACGTCCGGCTCCGCTTCGAGATAGTCGATGACCGCCGGATCGCGCCCGGTCAGCGCGCGCAGGGGCTTTTCGTAATACGGATTGGGCAGGCAGCGCACGTCGAAAACCAGATCGGCGTCGAGCGGAACGCCGTGCTTGAAGCCGAACGATTCGAACAGCAGCGTCAGCCCGCCGGGGGCGTCCTGGATGATGAACTGGCGAATCCAGTCGCGCAGGGTATTGGGCTTCAGATCGCTGGTGTCGATGTGATGGCCGAGTTCGGCCAGGCGTTCCAGGCGGCGGCGTTCCTCGGCGATCGATTCGGTCAGCGTGCGCCGCTCGTCGGCGAGCGGGTGCCGCCGCCGCGTCTCGAAATAACGCTTGAGCAAGGTGTCGGTCTTGGCGTCGAGGAACAGGAATTCCACCTCGAAACCGCGCGCGCGCAGCCCGGCCAGTTGTTGCGGCAGCATGGCGATGCCGTCGCCGCCCCGGATGTCGATGGCCGCGCCCACCTTTTCGTAGCCGCGCTGGCCGAGGTGATCCACCAGTTGTTGCAGCAATTGCGACGGGAGGTTGTCGACGCAATAGTAGGAGGCGTCCTCAAGAATGTTGAGGGCGATCGACTTGCCCGAACCCGACAGTCCGCTGATGATGACGATGCGCATATCTCCGAGCATAGCGGAACAGGGCGAACACGGGCAAGCCGGACTGATACACTATCGCTTCGCGCCCATTCCCGAACCATGAATCTCCTGCCCCTTCCCTTCCTCGACGAACTCGCCGCCCTGCGGCGGGACATCCACGCGCATCCGGAACTGGCTTTCCATGAGACGCGCACGGCCGATCTCGTGGCCCGCGAACTCGCCGCGCGCGGGCTGGAAACGCATCGCGGCCTGGCCGGCACGGGAGTCGTCGGCGTTTTGCGCAAGGGCGGCGGCGAACGGGCGATCGGTTTGCGCGCCGACATGGACGCCCTGCCGATGCCGGAGAAAAACACTTTCGCGCATGTCTCGCGGAATCCGGGCCGGATGCACGCCTGCGGCCACGACGGGCATGTCGCCATGCTGCTCGGCGCGGCGCGCCATCTGGCCGAAAACATCGAAAGCGCGGCGTTCGACGGCGTCGTCTACTTCATTTTCCAGCCGGCCGAGGAGAGCGAGAACGGCGGCAGGGTCATGGTCGAGGACGGATTGTTCCGGCGGTTTCCGATGGACGCCGTCTTTGGCCTGCACAACTGGCCCGACCTGCCGGCGGGCGAAATGGCGGTCATGACCGGGCCGGTCATGGCCGGCACCAGTTTCTTTGAAATCCGCCTGCACGGGCGCGGCTGCCACGCCGCGATGCCGGATCAGGGAATCGATCCCCTGGTGGCCGCCAGCCATCTCGTCGTCGCCCTGCAAACCGTCGTGTCGCGCAACGTCCGTCCCGGCGAGGGCGCGGTGGTCAGCATCACCCAGATTCATGGAGGCGACGCGGTGAACGTCATTCCCGACCTCGCCGTCCTGCGCGGAACGACTCGCGGTTTCAAGCCGGAGACGGAGGCGCTGCTCGAAACCGCGATCCGCCGCGTCTGCGCCGGAATCGAGAACGCGTTCGGTACGCGGGTGAACGTGATTTTCAACCAGCGTTTTCCGCCGACGGTCAATAGCGTCCGGGAGGCGGAAATCTGCCGCGAGGCGGCGGCGGGCGTCCTGGGCGTCGAGAACGTGCGGCGGAACGAACGGCCCTCGATGGCCGCCGAGGATTTTTCGCACATGTTGCTGGAAAAGCCGGGCTGCTACGCCTGGATCGGCAACGGTTCGGAAGACGGCGGCCGCGCCTTGCACAATCCCTATTACGATTTCAACGACGAAATCCTGGCGATCGGCGTCAGCTATTGGGTGAAGCTCGTCGAGACGGCGCTTCGCCCGAAATGACCGCTTTTCACCAAAATATGTAAATCGTATATTTTTTGTAGTTTACAACGCGCCGCATTCGAATTACATTGTTGGAATTTTCAGCATCTTGAAAGAATGGAAGTATATCAGCCATGAACGAGAGGGCGTTTCCAGATTCCACGGCGGATGCGATTGCCAGCAAGCGCCGGATTCTGGTGGTGGATGGCTCGCGAGTCGTGCGCGCGACGCTGGCGAAGCGGCTGGAGGAAAGTTTCGGGGTCCTTGAAGAAGACAACGGCGAATCCGCTTGGCAGCGGTTGATGCTCGATAACAGCATCGTCGCGGTCATTTCGAGCGTCAGTCCTCCCCGTCTGGCGGCGCTCGGCCTGCTGGAACGCATGCGCGCCAGCGCGTTGCGCCGGCTGCGCGAGACGCCGATGGTGCTGCTCGTGTCCGACGACAACCCCAATGCCAACGTCGACGAATGGCGGCGGCAGGGAATCGCCGGGTTCATGACCCGATCGACGAGCAAGGAGAAAATGGCGGAGTGCCTGGAGAGCGTGTTGTCCCCTCCGGCCAAGGCACCGCCGCCACCTGAACCGCGCGAGGAAAAACCCAGGGAAGACCTTGAGGAAGCGCCAGGGGAACCCCAGGAAAAACCGCGCGAAAAAGCGCGGGAGACGGCGCGCGAGGAAAAACGCGAAAAGGCGCGTCCGGGCCGCGCCACGCCGCCGGCGCCCCTTCTGGGCACGGAGGATTTCGTCGCGGCGGTGGCCTCGCTCCCGCACGAGATGACTTCGGACGAACCGCTGTGCGTGCTGGTTTTCGGAATCGACCGCCTGGGCGAGCTGATTGGCCGTTTCGGCGCGGACGTGCCGGATTTGTTGACCGGACGGATCGCCAAGCTGCTTGCCGCGAAGATCGACCCGCGCGACGTGCTCGGTCGTTGCGGGGAAAATTGCGTGGCCATCGTTTCCCACGGCGTCGACCTGCGCGCGGGGGTGCATTTTGGCCGGCGGGTCTGCAAAAGCATGGCCTCGGGGCAGATTGCCTTCCGTGGGCGGAAAGTCCGGCTGACGACCAGCGTGGGGGTGGCCGCGACGTCCGACGATCACGTGGAATCCCCCGAGGATCTGCTCGCCCTGGGCCAGGCGCGCCTGAAACAGGCGATGACCTGCGGGGGCAATTCCGTATGCACCGAACTCCGTCCCGACTGTCCGCTGGGCCAAAGGGACAAGGCCCTGCTGGGCCTGTTCGGCCTGCTGGGCGAGGTGCTGGAAGCGGAACAGAAAGAAGCGCTGGGCATGGCGGTCCGGCCCATGCTGCGGAAACTCGACGCGGACATGGCCCGCGAAGCCAGCTTGGCGCTCGGCTTGCCGGAAATCGGCGACGACGAGCCTCCATCGCGCGATGGATCGGCTTTAACCACGGAGAACACGGAGAAAAATCTGAAAGGAAAGCGTTAACCACGGCGAGCACGGCGGACACGGCGAAAAACAACGAAAACCCCGTCATTCCCGCGAACGCGGGAATCCAGGAACGTATCCCCCGGCGCGAAGCGCCGCAAGCCAAGCCTCCCTCCTGAGGGAGGTGTCACGCCGAAGGCGTGACGGAAGGAGTTGGGCGGTTGAATCGTCAAACGCAATGAACAGGGAAAACCATCATTCCTTTGCTTGGCAGGATCGAGTTCGTCCATCAAAATGGAGCGCGAGCGCCTTGCCCGCTTCGTTCGTTTTGCGGGCGGGATGCTCGCGCTCCATATTTCAGCCCGGCCTGCCGCGCCTGACCGCCCGACTCCTTCCGACCCACAGCTTCGCCGCAGGCCACCTCCCTCTTGAGAGAGGCTTATTCACCGGCGCTTTGCGCCGGAGTCTACGCGCTGGATTCCCGCTTTCGCGGGAATGACGGGGACTTTCTTTCGCTTTTTTCTTTCCGCCATGTTCGCCGTGGTCAAGGCTTTTCATTCTTGTTTTTCGTCGTGCCCGCCATGCTCGTCGTGGCGGATGATTTTCGCTTTCGCCTTTCTCCGTGCCCTCCGTGGCGAACGCTTTTGCCTTTCGCCGCGCCCGTCGCGGTTCGCCGGGTTTTCATAATCCGGCGGGGGCGCGTGTGGTACGCTCGTGTAATTCGCGTGGGCTGGGAGGGCGGTTGGATGCCAAGTGAAATCGAACTCAAGCTGGGTGTCTCTTCCGGGGATGCACGGCGTCTCGCGGCGCGGCTCGCGCTGGTTGCTGGCGGGCCACGGCGCGGGCGGCTGTTCAATACCTATTACGACACGCCCGCGCTCGATCTCTGGCGGCGGGGCGTCGCCCTGCGGTTTCGCCGCAAGGGCAATGAGTGGCTGATGACCGTCAAGAGCGGCGATCCGGCGGCGGGCGGGCTGGCGCGCCGCCAGGAGTGGGAGGCTCCGGCGCGGCCGGGCGTGTTCGATTTCGCCATCGTGACCGACGATGGTTTGCGCGCTTTTCTCGAATCGCGCCGGGACGGCCTGCTGCCGGTGTTTTCCACCGATTTCACGCGCGCGGCCTGGATCGTCGAGCGTTCCGGGGCGCGCGTCGAGGTGGCGATCGACCGGGGACGGATCGAGGCCATCGGCCCGAAGGACGGCGCGGCGGCGGTGAGCGAAGCGATTTCCGAACTCGAACTGGAGCTTGTCGAAGGGCCGTCGCCCGACGCGCTTTTCGAGATCGCCATCGATCTGGCCGCCGGGGCGCGTCTCCATCCGATGATCGCCAGCAAGGCGGAGCGCGGTTATGCGCTGGCCGCCGCGACTCCCGCTTCTCCGGCTCGGGCCGGCCCGTCGCCGATCGAAGGCGGGATGTCGCCCGGCGAAGCGTTTCGCGCGATCGCGCTCGATTGCCTGACGCAGCTTCAGCGCAACGAGCAGGGCATCGTTCATGGCGGGGACGCCGAATACCTGCATCAGGCGCGCATCGCCATCCGGCGGCTGCGTTCCGCTTTCCGGACGTTTGCCCCGGCGCTTTCGCCCGCGTTCGTCGAAGTTTACGCGCCGCGCTGGGGCGCGCTCGGACGGCGGCTTGGCGGCACACGCGACTGGGACGTGTTCTTGGCGGAAACGCTCTCGCCCCTGGAGAACGCCTTTCCGGGCGACGCCGACCTAGCGCGTTTGCGCGAGCGCGCCCTGGCCGTCCAGTCGGCGGCGCGAACCTCGGCCGTCGAGGCGCTGTCCGGGCCGGATTCCGGTCAGGACTACAGCCGTCTCCTGCTGGCTTTTTCCGCGGCGCTGTTTCGTTGCGAGCCGCCCACGATCGAGTCCGGAAAAGGAAATCGGGGCGGCAAGGGTGGAAAGGGTGGAAAGAGCGGCAAAAGCGGCAAGCGCGGTGGCCTGCGCGAGTTCGCCCGGCGGCGGCTGGGGAAGCGCCTCGGCGCGGTTCGCCGGGTCGCCCGGAAGCCCGCGCGTCTCGACGAGGCGGCGTGGCATCGCCTGCGCCTCGCGTTCAAGCGCCTGCGCTACGCCCTCGAATTTTTCGCGCCGCTCCTGCCGCGCGGACGCCTGCGCCGCTATCTGGAAGAACTGGCCGCCATCCAGGACCTTCTGGGCAAACTCAACGACCAGACGACCGCCGGACGCCTGATCGGGGAACTGCACCCGGAAGACGAACCCATATCCCTGGCGGCCGGCTGGATCGCCGGCAGAAAACATCTGCTGATCCAGTCCCTGGCCGACGCGCTGGCCGGATTTTTCGCCCTGCGCGAGCCGTGGTAGGGGCGGCCATGCGCATCCGCCGGGCGACCGATGACGATTTCGCGGCGATCTGGGCGATCTTCCGGGCCGTCGTGGCGGGGGCGGATACCTACGCGTTCTCCCCGGATACCTCGCGCGACGATGCGTTCGCCTACTGGTTTGGGCCGGGCGTGCTTTCCTTCGTCGCCGAAAAGGACGGAGAAATCGCCGGAATGTACAAGCTGATCCCCAACCAGCGGGATCTCGGCGCGCACGTGGCCAACGCCTCGTTCATGGTCGGCCCCGGATTCCGCGGGCAAGGGATCGGCGAGGCGCTCGGCCGGCATTGCCTGGCGGAAGCCCGGAAAAGGAGCTTCAAGGCGATGCAGTTCAATTTCGTGGTGAGCGCGAATACCGGCGCGGTGGCGCTGTGGAAAAAGCTGGGTTTCGAAATCGTCGGCGTTTTGCCGGAAGCGTTCCGGCATCGCGCGCTCGGCGATATCGACGCGTATGTGATGTACCGCTTTCTCGACGGCGCGGCGAGAGCGCGATAGAGCGTTTCCGATTCAAATGATGGCGGCTCCATCGTCATGCCGGAAATGTCCGGACGGTATGTTTTCGCGGAGGCGGATGTCGTCCGTTCCCGCGAAACCGTCGCCTGTTCCACGCGTTCCAAACCGTGTCAACAATATCAAAGCCTTCCTCTTGAGGGAGGTGGCCCGCCGGAGGCGGGTCGGAAGGAGTTGGGCGGTTGAGGAGGGAGTCGGCGGGGGGCCAGGCAAGAATGGGTAGCTCGCGCGATAGCGCGTTTTTAAACCAACAACCCATAAACCTCCGTCATTCCCGCGAACGCGGGAATCCAGTTCCTTGCCTCCGACCCGAAGGGCCGCGAATCGAATTCAAAGAATGCGGCGCTACGCGCTGGAATGTACGCCCTGGATTCCCGCTTTCGCGGGTATGACGATGGGGATGGAAGCGGCGAGGGGGGCGGTAAACCGGATTCCGGCTTGTCAGGGGAATGACGTTTTCCGTTTGTGTGTCTGTTCATCCGCGTTTGATGATTCAACCGCCCGACTCCTTCATTGTTTTCCCACCCGCATCCGGAAATCCAACCGCCAAACCGTCATCCAGACCGTAACTCTTTGGTCTAACAAAGGTTAACGAAATTCCCGCATGGGGAATGGTCTTGATTATAGGCTCATTCCATTGCGTT
>JAIRPF010000179.1 GCA_031257115.1 Accumulibacter sp. | reverse complement strand
CTCGCGTCCTGGCACGCCCCGCGACATCCTGGCCGCCCTCACGGAAGACGCCGATGCGGAAGTCCGCAGATTCGTGCTTGAAACCATGCGCGAAAGCCATGAAGCGTCTGCGGGAAAGGTTCCCGATCCCGCCGCGCGCCCCGCGCGATGCCGTCGGCGGCGTTCTCCCCGACGCAAAACGCCGCAAATCCTGATTGGCGATTGTCGGGTTTCGGGTCGGAGAATTTTTGAATCGAATGCCCACGAATCCCCGTCATTCCAGCGCAAGCGGGAATCCAGTTCGTTGTTTCTGGCCTGAATGGCCGCCAATTCAAAGAATGTGGCGCGCCACGCGCATGATCGAACGCCGTTTCGGGCCTGAAGGGGAATGTCTGGGAGAGATCGAGGCGGCGCTGCCGGGATCAACCTGAGGGTCATTCCATTTCGCCGATGAAACGAGACGCAAGGATGCGTCGTCCCGGGAAATCCTTATAAGCATGGAAGAAATACTTCGTTTCCGTCATTCGTGCGTTTGAACAAGATGGATTTTGCGCTGTCGATGCCCGCGTTTCATTCCATTCATGAATCACCGGGCTTGATAAAGCCGCGAATGATTTGAAAATCGAATCACGGAAATCGAAGACTGTCCAAAACGAAGTTGACGAAATTCCATTTTCATCGCGGAATTGAATAAAGTCTCTGACGTTCCTCCTCCAATTCCGCGTGCGCGCATCCATCCGGGGAAAACATCGGGCGCTGGCCGGTTGTTTCGTCCAGACCACGCCGCTGTCATTTTCCGGCGCGCCGCGCCGTCTCTGGAAATCCTGATAAGCATAGAAAAAACACTTCGTTCCCGGCGCTCGCGTGTTTGGCTAGGATTGGCTCCGCGTAGTCGATGTCCTCGCTTCATTCCATTCATGAATCGCCGAACTCGACAAGGCCACGGACGATTTGAAAACCGGATTGTGGAAATTGAAGATCGTCCAATAAAGAGAAACACTTCATTTGCCACGCATCGGGGCGCGATTCTTGTCTGAAGCAGCGAGCGTGACGAATCTTTCGGAAGCACCCATTGACCGATTGAGAGAGGTTATACATTCATGAAAAAGAAACATTCACGTATCCGGCGCGCCAAGCCAGCCTTTACCCTGACCGCCCTGGCGGCGGCCATGTTGCCGGTCACGGTGGGCGCGGCCGACGAATGGTGGAAGGCGTACACGTATGCGGATGATCCCGGCTTTGTCGCCAGCAGTTCCGCCGATTTCGGCGCCGCGAAGGCGAGCTGGGAGACAGCGGAATATCTGCGCAGTTGGGGACTGACCGCGGAGAAGGCGTCGACCGCTTATGCCCTGGGGTATTTTGGGCAGGGCGTCACGGTGGGGATGATAGATTCGGGCCACAATCTCAACCATCAGGAATTCCAGGGCGGCCGGTTCATCCCGGTCGTGGTGGAGGGCGTATACGGCTCTTCCGGCTTCCGGTACCGGAGCAGTGGCCGGCCAGGCAATCCGTTTTACGCGGGCGAGAGCTTCCATATGACCGGTATGCTTTATGACGGCGTTGCCACGTCGGATACTCCTGTGTATCCAGGCGCCAGCGCTACTTATAACGGCGGTCATGGCACCGCGATGCTCGGGATTCTCGGCGCCAACCGCGATGGCGGCACGTTTACCGACAACATGCACGGCTTCGCCTTTGGCTCGACCATTGCGCTGAGCAATACCGGCTCGACAGACAGTAATTCCCACGGCCCCTACCACGATTACACGTTCATGTACGAAAGTTACAAAGCCTTGGTGGACGCGGGCGCGCAGGTCATCAACAGCAGTTGGGGCACGATTCAGACGACCCAGCCGAAACGCCCATATCTTGACAAAGACGATCCCGCTTACGATCCCGCTCTTCATGACTGGAAAAGACAGGGGCGGGACGGAGGCAGTCTTACCCAGTGGTATTTCCGGACGCTGGCGGATGAGGAATTCGTCCATTTCTATTTCCAGAAAGCCTACGGACCCGGTGGCCATCAGTATGATCCCAACAACCCCGGACTCACCTTTCTCGATGCCATGTACAACGCCGTGAAGGGTACCCGCGTCGTCCATGTGCGGTCGGCCGCCAACCAGGATCAGGAGAACCCGAATAACATGGCCTTCTATCCCTACTTCAATCCCGACGCGGAAAAACACTGGATATCCGTTGGCGGGTTGACACGGAGCGCGGGGGAATACGTGCTCGCACGGAACTATAACGAAGCGGGGCCGTATGCCAAATGGTGGCATATGAGCGCGCCTTACGGCGACGCTTCGACGAATGATTCGATGAACCCCAATACTGTCTCGAACTCCAGTTACAGTACCGCGGGAGGCACGTCGGGGTCATCGCCCCATGTAACGGGGGCGCTGGCGCTTTTGCTTTCCCGGTATCCGAACCTGGACGCCATCCAGGCTCGCGACGTATTGTTTACCACGGCGAACAACAAGAAAACCAATGGCGTGGACTTCCTTGACTACTGGACCGCCCCCGACGGCGAGCCTGACGAACGTTACGGCTGGGGTTTCCCTGATGTCGACAAGGGCATGTACGGCCCCGGCCAGTTCCTGAATCCCTTCACCTACGACATGACGAAAGCCTCGCTGGATGTATGGACGAACGACATCGGTCAGGTCGCGATCAAGGCCAGGGAAAGGGAAGATCTGGAGTGGCTGGCGGGCTACAAGGCGCAGGGCATCGCCTACGCCGGCGAATACAATCTGAACGATTACGGATATGGGCTTTATGGCATGGAGGACATAGTGGGCGTCGCGCAGCCGGACACCTCCGCGCCGGCCAACTACGCGACCTCTCCTCGCGGAACATATCCCGAATGGGACGCTTACTTTGACGCATCACTGGCCTACATTACCATCAGTCAGGAGGACGCCCAGAAATGGCGCAAGGAATGGATGGACGAGAAGCAGAAATACATTGAGTACAAGATTGCCAACGGGCTATATACGGCCTCGCTCACCAAGCAAGGGCCGGGGCGTCTGGTGATGACGGGCGAGAACACCTACGAAGGCGGCACGACCGTCGAAGCGGGCGAACTCTACGGCTTCACCGAATCCTTCGGCACCGGCAAGGTACAAGTCGACGGCGGCAAATTCGGCGTGCTCGCCACCTACAACGACCTCTTCACGATGAAAGGCGCGCTCACCTCGACCGGAAGCCGCAAGGCGGACATCGAAGTCAATGACGGCGGCACCTACATGGTCATGGCCGACAACGACGTAACCGTCGGCGCGCTCTCCTTCAACGAAGGCGCGCGAATCGCCGTCGGACACATCGACCGCGACGTCGTGAAGGACGCCTTCGAACAAGACCAATCGGCGACGGGAACGGTCACGGCCACCTCGGTGACCGGTTTCGAGAACGCCGCGATCACCCCCTACTTCGCCTTCCTCGACCACGAAGCGACGCTCGCGGGCAACGTCATCACCGGCACATTGAGTCCAAACGACGCGACCTACGCGAGCTACGCCGCGCACCGGAACGGCCGCTCGATCGGCGGACTGTTCGAAGCGGCGCACCAGAGAGAACTCTCCGGCGGCAACCCCGGCGAGTTCTACGACGCGCTCGACTACTACACCGCGACCCGCCCGCAAGTGCGCAACACCCTGGATTCACTGGGCAGCGACTTCTACCTCAACGCGGATAACGCCAGCCTCGTCAACGCGGTATCGATCACCCGCGGCGTCAAGGATCAGGCGCTGGGCATCGGCGGCGGCAAAACGGCCAAGCTCGGCGACACCGCCCGCCTGTGGGCGACGGCCACCGGCCACTGGGGAACGATCGATTACGGCTACGCCGACATGGACGCCGACTCCCAGAGCGTCCTGATCGGCGCCGAGGTCGACGTCAACCCCGGCAACACGGTCGGCGTATTCTTCGGCGCGGGATCGAGCACATACAAAGCCGGACGCTACGGCAAGCTCGACAGCGACGACGTCCACGGCGGCCTCTACGGCCTCTACCGGGGCGCGGCCGCGACGATCAACTACGGCCTGACCTACAGCCAGCAAAGCCGCGAAGGACGCCGGGCGCTGATCGTGGGCGATGTGCCCATGACGAACAAGGTCAAGCCCGACGCCAAGATCGTCCAGGTCTTCGCCGAAGCCGCCTACACCGGGCTGAACACGTCGGCCTACTCGCTGGAACCCTACGCCGGCCTGAACCTGATGAAGATCAAGACCGACGGCTACAGCGAATACGACGGCCTGATTCGCACCGGCGGCAACAGCCAATCGGTGCAAGCCGGAACGCTGGGCCTGCGCGGCGGCCTCCCGGTGGGAAGCAACCTGACGCTCCGGGGCGATCTCTCCGCCGTCCACTTCTTCGGCGACAGCACCCCCGAGGCCAGGATGATCCTGGGCGATCTGGGCTCGACCCGGATCAAGGGCGGAAAACTCGGCACGCTGATCGGCGTCGGAGTCGGACTCGAAGGCTCGATCGGCAAGACGACGAAGCTCAGCGTGTCGTACAACGGCATGTTCAGCGGCGACGTCAAGTCGAACGGCATCTTCGCCAATCTGCGCATCGGCTTCTGATTCCGAAACCCTCCCGGCAAGTCAAGCCCCGCCAACAGGCGGGGCTTTTTCATGGGCAGAACGCCCGCGATCCAGTCGGGGTCTTATTTTTGAAGGGAGCGGCTTGCGATAAAGCCACTGGCCGGACGCCCGCGCTCCAATTTTGGTGGTCGAACTGGATTCCGGCTTGCGCGGGAATGACGGATTTTTCTTTCGCCTTTTGCCGTGTCCGCCGTGGTCAAGGCTTCTTGCTCTTTTTTTCGCCGTGTCCGTCGCGGTTAAAAAGTTTTTCGCCTTTCGCTGCGGTCGAAAACGGCCCGTCCCTTACTCTCCGCCCGCGAAATCCTGTTGCCGCCAGGCTTCGAAGACCGTCACGGCGACGGCGTTGGAGAGGTTCAGGCTGCGCTGGCCGGGGCGCATCGGCAGGCGCAGGCGGCGATCGGGGGGAAACTCGGCCATTACTTCGGCGGGCAGGCCGCTCGTTTCGCGGCCGAAGACGAAAACGTCGCCGGGTTCGAAGGCGACGCGGTCGGGGCGCAGGCGGCCGCGCGTGGTGACGGCGAACAGGCGGCGGCCGGCCAGGGCGGCCTTGCATTGCGCCCAGCCGGCGTGGCGAAACACTTGGGCGAACTCGTGATAATCGAGTCCCGCGCGGCGCAGGGAGCGGTCTTCCCAGCGAAAGCCGAGCGGTTCGACGAGATGCAATTCGGCGCCGGTGTTGGCGCACAGGCGGATCACGTTGCCGGTGTTCGGCGGAATTTCGGGTTCGAACAAAACGACGGCGGTCAAGCGAAGCTCCAAAAAAAGTATCAAAAACAGGAGAGTAATGAACCGCTTCGCTCAGAAGGACGGAATATCGCTCTCCAAGGCGAGATGTGTTCATGGTACGCCGCAAGCGGCGGGGAATGTCTCCGGACAGATTCGAAACGGGAGCAACTCATTGGCGACAGGCTTTCATGCCCGTCGCGGTCAACGAACCCGGAAGGGGTTTGCTCCCTCCGAGTCGCCACGGTCGAAACTTCGGCCTTCAGGCCAGGGATTTCGACCTTCGTACCACTCCAAAGGGCGGGGTTTCAGACAGGAGTCGGTTTTTCTACGGCGAAACGCTCATGAATTTCCGTCATTCCCGCGCAGGCGAGAATCCCGCGCGGGCCTCCCGGTACGCCGCGCCGCATCCTTTGAATTTGCAGCCTTCGGAGTGAAAAGAACGAACCATGTTCTCGCTTATCAAGGAAATGACGAGGGGGCCGGCGAAGGCGACGGCGGGATTTGCCTCCCTCTTGAGGGAGATGTCGCGCCGAAAGCGTGACGGCGGGAGTTGGGCGGTTGGGTTTCCAAACGCAATCGGGGAAAACCGCCGCCGCGACTCCTTCCGTCTCGCGCTTCTCGCGCGAGCCACCTTCCTCAAGAGGGAGGCTTGGCTTGCGGCGCTTCTCGCCGGAGTTTACACGCTGGATTCCCACGTTCGCGGGAATGACGGGGCTTTCATTTTCACCTTTCACCGTGTTCGCCGTGATCAAGGTTTTTCGTTCCTGTTTTTCGCCGTACCCGCCGTGTCCGTCGTGGCTGACCGCTTCCCGCCGTTTACTTCCCGCACACCAGACGCCGCGCGATTTCGCCGGTTCCGCCGGGCGCGATGTCTTCCCATTCGGCGTCGGGTTTCTGTTCGTCCGCTACCCGCCGGCCCTCGCCCATCTGTTCGGAATAGGCTTCGAGCGCGACCGTTCGCGCGCGGGGGCGGACGCAATCGTATTCGACCCACGCCCTGACCGAGCCGACGACGGTTCGTTCGTCGACCCATTGCGCCGTCGTGAAATCCGTCAATTGGTACACCCGCGCGAAATCGCCGTTGCGCCGCGCCGACCGCTGGTCGAGATAGGCGCGCGCGGTTTCATTCCTGCCGAGGATCAGCCACTCGCCGGCGGTTCCTTCGTAGGCCGGCTGGGCGGACGCCGGAAGGGGCAGAAGCCACGGCAGCGCGGCGAGGCACAGCGCGCGGCATGGGCGGAAATATCGATTCATCCTGCGAAACCCGTCGAAATAGGCTGGATTACAATGGTAACCGGATCGGGGAGAAAAACCACCCCGGCCGTTGTCTCAACGATCGACCCGGAACGACGAGGGTTTCTGAACGCGCCAAGGAGATTTCCCATGAAAATGAAAACGCGCCTGTTTCTGGCCGCCGTGACGGGCCTGCTGACGCTCATTCCACCCGCCGGAGCGGACGACCGGGGCAAACCGCTCGTCGTCGGCATGGAACTGGCCTATCCGCCGTTCGAGATGACCGATCCGCGGGGCAAGCCCACGGGCATCAGCGTCGATCTGGCGACGGATCTGGCGAAGGCGCTCGGACGTCCGGTCGCCATCGAGAACATGGCTTTCGACGGCCTGATTCCCGCGCTGAAAACCGGCAAGATCGATCTGGTCATTTCCTCGATGACCGCCACCGCCGAGCGCGCGCAATCGATCGATTTTTCGGAGCCTTACATCGCCACCGGCCTGTGTCTGCTGCTGAAGAAGGACTCGACCGCGCGGAGCGTCGCCGATCTCGACCGGGAAGGCGTCAGGGTGGCCGTGAAAAAGGGCACGACGGGTCACGTCTTTGCCGCCGGAAATTTGAAGAAAGCCGAAATCCTGGCGCTCGACAAGGAATCGGCCGCCGTCCTCGAAGTATCCCAGGGCAAGGCGGACGCCTTCATCTACGACCAGATGTCCACCTACCAGAACTGGCGGCGCAACCAGGCCAGCACGCGGGCGATCCTCGAACCGTTCCGCAAGGAATCGTGGGCGATCGGCATCCGCAAGGGCAACGACGCATTGAAGGCCGCGGTCGACGCTTTCCTCAAGGATTACCGGGCACAAGGCGGCTTCGACCGGCTCGGCGACCGCTACCTCAGGGAGATGAAGGAAGAATTCGGGCGCATGGGTTCGGCGTTCATCATGTAGAAACCGGACGAGCGGCCGTGGAATTCCTGTTCGCGCCATCGGCGGGGTCAGCGGCGCGCGCCGCCAAGGCCGTTTCCTGGGGACTGGTCGCGGCGCTGGCCGCCGGCCTGTTCAGCTTCGCCTTCCATGAGCTGCATTACGGCTGGAACTGGCCGGCGATCTGGGAATACCGGCAGAAATTCCTGCAAGGCTGGCTGGCGACCGTGGCGATTTCCGGCGCTTCTCTCGCGGGCAGTCTGGCGATCGGGCTTGCCGCCGCGCTCTCCCGACGCTCGGCCTTTCTGCCGCTGCGCTACGCCGCCGCGCTGTACGTCGAATCGATCCGGGGCACGCCGCTGCTCGTGCAAATCCTGATCCTGTTCTACGTCGTGGCCAACGCCTTCGGCGTCGAAAACCGCTACCTCGTCGGCGTCCTCGCGCTCTCGCTGTTCGCCGGCGCCTATCTTTCGGAAATGATCCGCGCTGGCATCGACGGCATCCGCGATTCCCAGCTCGAATCGGCGCGCGCCATCGGCCTGACGCCCGCCCAGACCTACCGCCACGTCATTTTCCCGCAGGTGGCCCGGCAGCTCGTTCCCCCGATCGCCGGGCAATTCGCCTCGATCATCAAGGATTCGTCGCTGCTCTCGATCATCGCCGTCAACGAATTCACGCTCAACGCGCAGGAAGTCAACGCCTTCACCTACAGCACGCTGGAAAGCTACCTGCCGCTGGCGCTGGGTTATCTGCTCCTGACCCTGCCGATCTCGCTCGCCAGCCGGATACTCGAACGGAGATTCCACTTTGCGGCTTGAACTGCGCTGCGTCGGCAAGCGTTTCGGCGACAACCACGCCTTGCGCGACATAACCCTGTCCATTCCCGACTTCCAGTCGCTCGCCGTCATTGGCCCCTCCGGCGGCGGCAAGACGACGCTGCTGCGAATCCTCGCCGGCCTGACGCCGCCGGACGCGGGAGAAATCGTCATCGACGGGCGGGCGCTGGAATTTTCCGAAGCGGCGCTGCTGGCGCACCGGCGCGCCGTCGGCACGGTGTTCCAAGCCTACAACCTCTTTCCCCACCTCTCCGCCAGGGAAAACGTGCTGCTGCCGCTCGTCAGGGCGCATGGCGTGCCGCCGCGCGAAGCCGGCGCCATCGCCGACGCGCTGTTCGAACGCTTCCACCTCGCCCGCCACGCCGGCCAGCGCCCCGCCGAACTCTCCGGCGGCCAGCAGCAGCGGGTAGCGATCGTGCGCGCCATCGCCATCCGCCCCCGTTTTTTCGTCCTCGACGAACCGACCTCGGCGCTCGACCCGGAAATGACCGCCGAGGTGCTCGACCTCATCGCCGAACTGCGCCGCGAAGGCCGCGACCTGGTCATCGCCACCCACAACATGGGTTTCGCCCGCGAAGTCTCCGACCGCTGCCTGTTCATCGCCGACGGCCAGGCGCTGGAAGAAGGCCCATCGCGCGAAACCCTCGCCCAACCCCGGCATCCGCTGCTGGCGGCCTTTCTCGCCAGGGCGCTGCGTTATTCCATTTGCGAATGCCTTGACCACGAAGAACACGGCGGACGCGGAGAAAGACAAGAGCCTTGACCACGGCGGACACGGCGGAAAGCGAAAAAGTCCGCTATTCCGGTGCAAACCGGTATCCAGTTCGCTCGACGCTCACGCTTGGAAATTCAAGCGCCCGGCTCCTTCCGACGCGCGAACCACCTTCCTCAAGAGGATGGCTTCGATTGGAGCGCGCGGATGTTCCGCCCGCGCTCCAATTCATGCGCCCATTTGCACCGGAAAATTTCCGTCGCGCCCGTTGTGGCTGATTTGTCTTTCTCCGTGCCCGCCGTGGTCAAAAGGATTTTCGTTTCCGCCGCGCTTCCCGCATTGAACCGGCGCGGGCGGCTCGGTTATAGTTCGCGCATCGTATTCACGGATCGAACGACATGGCCGAGGATTCCCACAAAGCCGCGCCCGATCATCGGCTGACCGTCAAGGAAGTGCTCGGTATGCTGATGCGCGACGGCATGGTCGACAAGGCGGACGCGGAGGCCCTGGTGGCCGAGACGCGCCTGAAACGCCTGGCCGCGCATCCGCTGGCGATCGTCGCCGAGCAGAAATGGAAGTCGGCGAAAGCGCCGTTCCGGCCGTTGACGCTGGACGAGCTGGGCGGATGGTTCGCCGCCAGGCTGGGACTGGAATACTTCCATATCGATCCGCTCAAGGTCGATTTCACGTCGGTGACCGACGTCGTTTCCAGCGCGTATGCCACGCGCTTCGGCATCCTCGCCGTGCAGGTGACGCCCGCCGAGGCCGTTTTCGCCACCGCGGAACCGTTCCTGCGCGAGTGGGAAAAGGAAATCGGGGCCATCGCCAAGAAGCGCATCCGCCGCGTGCTCGCCAACCCGCTCGACATCGCGCGCTACCAGGTCGAGTTCTACAACCTCGCGCGCTCGGTCAAGAAAGCGGCGCAGCAGGGAAACCAGAGTTCCGGGCTGTCGTCGTTCGAACAGCTCGTCGAGCTGGGGCGCACCAACCGGCAGTTCGACGCCAACGACCAGCACATCGTCAACATCGTCGATTGGCTGTGGCAGTACGCTTTCGAGCAGCGCGCCAGCGACATCCACATCGAGCCGCGCCGCGAGCTGGGGATCGTGCGTTTCCGCATCGACGGCGTGCTGCATCAGGTATACCAGATTCCGATGAGCGTGATGGCCGCGATGGTCAGCCGCATCAAGATCCTCGGCCGCATGGACCTCGTCGAAAAACGGCGGCCGCAGGACGGGCGCATCAAGACGCGCACCGCCGACGGGCAGGAAGCCGAACTGCGCCTGTCGACGCTGCCGACGGCCTTCGGCGAAAAACTGGTGATGCGCATCTTCGACCCGGAAGTGCTGGTGCGCAACTTCTCCGAACTCGGTTTTTCGGACGACGACCACACGCGTTGGGAAGCGATGTCGAACAGCCCGAACGGGATCATCCTGGTCACCGGCCCGACCGGCTCCGGCAAGACGACGACGCTCTATTCGACCCTGAAACAACTGGCGACGCCGGCGGTCAACGTATGCACCATCGAAGACCCGATCGAAATGGTCGAACCGTCCTTCAACCAGATGCAGGTGCAGACGGCCATCGACCTGACCTTCGCCGAAGGCGTGCGCGCGCTGATGCGGCAGGACCCGGACATCATCATGGTCGGCGAAATCCGCGACCTGGAAACCGCCGAGGTAGGCATCCAGGCGGCGCTGACCGGGCACCTCGTCCTCTCGACGCTGCACACCAACGACGCGCCGTCGGCGGTGACACGCCTCCTCGATCTGGGGCTGCCGTCGTACCTCATCAGCGCGACGCTGCTCGGCGTGATGGCGCAACGCCTGGTGCGCGTGCTCTGCCCGTCGTGCAAGGAAACGCGCCCGGCGACGGCCGAGGACAATGCCATGTGGGACCGCCTGGTCGCGCCGTGGAAAGCCAACCGCCCCACGCACTTCCATCATCCGGTCGGCTGCCTGGACTGCCGCATGACCGGCTACCGGGGACGCATCGGGCTGTACGAGATTCTCATGCTCTCGCCGGACATGAAGCAACTGATCGGCGAAAACGCGGACATCGCGAAAATCCGCGACCTCGCCTACCGCGAAGGCATGAAACCCCTGCGCATTTCCGGCGCGATGAAAATCGCCAGCGGCCTGACGACACTCTCCGAAGTCTTCAAAGTCGCCCCCCCGTCGGAACGCGCGTAGGCCCCGCGGGAAAAGCCGGGTTTGGCGGAAGGCGGAAAGCGTTAAACGCCAGTCACGCCGAAAAGCAAAAGAAGTTTCCTGTCATTCCCGCGCAAGCGGGAATCCAGCGCCCCCCGGCGCGAGGCGCCGCAAGAATGAGTTCTTCTGTCGGAAGGAGTTCGGCGGTCGAATTCCCAGACGCGAACAAACGGGAAACATCATCCCACGATCGCCAAAATCCAGCGCATAGGTTGGAGTGAGCCAAGCGAACTCCAACGAAACCAAGCCGAATTCGGCGGAGGCGGATGTCGGACGATTGGGCTGCTGGGGCGGGCGTGTCCATGACGCGCCGCTCCTTTTCTCTCCACGATGTCCGCATCATCCACGATTCCACCGAAGTCGAGCGACGCGGGCCAGGAACGTAACCGCTCCCGCGTCTCCCGTTATAATCGGACGGCAAATCGTCATCGAGGAAAGGAACCGCCATGCCGCAAGCGCGCCACTGTAAATTGCTCATCCTGGGATCAGGCCCCGCGGGGTATACCGCCGCCGTCTATGCCGCGCGCGCCAACCTCAAGCCGGTCCTGATTACCGGCATGGCGCAGGGCGGCCAACTGATGACCACCACCGAAATCGACAACTGGCCGGCCGCCGCCGAAGGTCTCCAGGGGCCGGCGCTGATGGAGAAATTCGAGGAACACGCCCGCCGCTTCGGCACGGAAATCGTCTTCGACCACATCCACACGGCCCGGCTGGAGGAAAAGCCATTCACCCTGACCGGCGATTCCGGCCTTTACACCTGCGACGCGCTCATCGTCGCCACGGGCGCGTCGGCGCAATACCTCGGCCTGCCCTCCGAGCGGGAATACGCCGGCCGCGGCGTCTCGGCCTGCGCCACCTGCGACGGCTTTTTCTACAAGGGCAGCCCGGTCGCCGTGATCGGCGGCGGCAACACGGCGATGGAAGAGGCGCTCTACCTGACCAACATCGCCAGCCACGTCACCGTGGTGCACCGCCGCGACAGGCTGCGCGGCGAAAAAATACTGCAAGACCAGTTGTTCGAAAAGGAAAAGGCCGGCAAGGTCACGATCAAATGGAATTCGACGCTGGAAGAAGTGCTCGGCGACGCTTCCGGCGTGACCGGCATCCGCGTGAAAAACGCGATCTCCGGCGCCAGCGAAGACATCGCGCTGCCCGGCGTGTTCATCGCCATCGGCCATAAACCGAACACGGAACTGTTCGTCGGCCAGCTGGCGATGGAAAACGGCTACATCGTCACCCAGGGCGGCCGCGCCGGCAACGTCACCGCCACGTCGATCCCCGGCGTTTTCGCCGCCGGCGACGTGCAGGACCACATCTACCGCCAGGCCTGCACCTCGGCCGGATCGGGCTGCATGGCGGCGCTGGACGCGGAGAAATACCTCGACGGACTGGAAAAACCCGCCTGACCACGGCGCGCGCGGCGAAAGACTGATCAACCACGGAGAGCACGGCGAAAAACAGGCCCAAAAAGTTCTGGCGCGTTCCCGAATCAATCGCCTACAGACTTCCGTAACCGCTCGCCAATTTCCGTCATTCCCGCGAAAGCGGGAATCCAGTTCCTTGCCTTCAGCCCGAAGGGCCGCGAACCAAAAAATGGAGCGCGGGCGTCACGCCCGCAAAAAAAGCGAACGAAGCGGGCGTGACGCCCGCACTCCATTTCTGATGAACGGCCTGAATTCCGGCGATCAAAAGAATGACAGGATTCCCTGTTCATCCGCATCGACAAATCCACCGCCAACTCCTTCCGTCACGCTTTTGGCGTGACACCTCTCTCAGGAGGGAGGCTTTTCTTGCGGCGCTTCGCGCCGGAATGTACGTGCTGGATTCCCGCGTTCGCGGGAATGACGGGTTTTCTTTCGTTTTTCGCCGCGCCCGCCGTGACCAATGTTTTCCACCGTGCCCGCCGTATCCGTCGTGGTTAGCATTTTTCGCTTCTCGCCGCGCCCGCCGGCGGGGGCTTTCCGGAACTCAATCCATCAAACTCTGGGCGATTTCGGCGAATTCGCTTTCTCTTGCCACGAACGCGGCGACGATGTCGGGGTCGAAATGGTGGCCGCTGCCTTCGAGGATGATCTTGTGCGCTTCGGCGAGGCTCATCGGCTGCCGGTAGACGCGGCGGCTGATCAGCGCGTCGTAGACGTCGGCCAGCGCCATCAGGCGCGCGGAAAGGGGGATCGCGTCGCCCGCCAGTCCCGTGGGATAACCGCTGCCGTCCCATTTTTCATGGTGGAAGCGGATGATTTCCTTGGCGCAGACGAGGAAATCGAGCCGGCGGCCCGCCTTCTTTTCCACGTTCACGATGGCGCGGTAGCCGATTTCGGGATGGCGCTGCATCACGACGCGCTCTTCCGGCTTCAGGGGGCCGGGTTTCAGGAGAATCGCGTCGGGAGTGCCGACCTTGCCGATGTCGTGCAGCGGCGCGGATTGATAGAGCATGTCGATGAAATTTTCGTCCAGGCGGTCGCGGAAGCGCGGATGCGTCCGCAGCGTGTCGGCGAGCAGGCGGATGTAGTGCTGCGTGTGGTAGAGGTGCTGGCCGGTCTCGCTGTCGCGTTCCTCGACGAGCGAGGCCATGGCCTGAATGGCGACGCCTTGCCCCGCCAGCACTTCCAGCGCATGGCGGCTGGCGTCGTCCGCGAGCTGCTCGGCGCGCCGCCGCAAGTAATCGGTATTGGCCTTGGCGCGCAGCTGCAGGTCGACGCGCATCCTGACGATGGCCGCGTTGAACGGTTTTCTGACGTAATCGACCGCGCCGAGCAGGAATCCCATTTCCTCGTTGCTCTCGCTCATCAGGCCGGTGATGAAGATCACCGGAATGTCGCGCGTCGCCCGGTTCGCCTTCAGGCGTTCAAGCACCTCGAAGCCATCCATGCCCGGCATCATGATGTCGAGCAGGATCAGGTCGGGACGGCTTTTCTTGATTAGCTTCAGCGCCTGCACGCCGGATTTCGCCATGAGAATTTTGTAATCCGGCGAAAGGAATTTGTTGAGCGCCAGCAGGTTGGCGCTTTCGTCGTCGACCAGCAGGATCGTGTTCTTTTCCGCTGCCCGCGCCTTGACGCCGTCTTGCGGCGGCGCGATGGTTTGCACTGTTTCCGGGATCATTTCTCTCTTCCCATTGATTCCATTGCCAGATTGCCCATGTCTTCGCCGATTCCGCCTTGCCGCGCCGAAGCGCCGTCCACGGCTCGTCACGGCTTGCTTTCGCGGCGCGGACGATCCGGAATCTGGAAACGGAACGAGTCCGGTTCCTGTCCGGTTTCTGTCCGCTTCCGGTCTGTTTCCTGTCCGCTTCCTTCGCCACGCAAGGATTGGCGCTCGTCCGCGCCATGAAATCGCGCACATTCTCCTACACTTTGGAAATTGGCGGCGAAAAACGCGCCCGGTTGCGCCCCGTGCGTTTTTTCCGCCGCGCCGAACCGCCTTGAAACTCCTTTTCGCGTCTTCGATAAACGGTTCGTCGGCAAAAGAGCGATTCAGTTCCGTGAAATGCGGCCATGACCCCTTTTCCGGCTCGCGTTTCGCCCCCTGACCGGCCCGGCGCTAACGGCTCTCCCAGGACGGAAGAATGCCGGCCTCGCCGGGCGCGCAGGCGAACTCGGCGTCGCAGCCGATGCCGCCGACCCACGCCAGGCGCTCGCCGACCCACAGCAAGGGCAGGCGTTCGCGCTCCCACGGCGGCACGGCGCTCTCCTGCAACAGCTTGCGCAAGCCGCGGCGCGGCCGGCGGGCGTCAGGCCGCAAACGCTCGCCGCCCCGCCGGGGGCCGATCCACGCCCGTTCCCCCGCCAGCGCGCCGCGCCGGAGGCCTTCCCCCGCGCTTTCGGTAAAACGCAGCCATCCGCCCGCCCACGGCAACGCCTCCTGCCCCGCCCACGGCACCGGTTCGATCGGCGGCGTTTCGCGTCGCGGCACGAGATACAGCTCGCCGCGATAAACGCGCAATTCGCCGTCCACCGTCGCCACGCGGATTTTCGACGGCGCGTCGACCGCCGCCAATTGCCTGATCGCCTCGCCGATCCAGACCGTTTCCGGCGCCCGGAAACCGGCTCGCACCCAGGCATGGCGCAGCAGATTGCCGGCGCGCGCCGGGCCGAGACGGTTGAAGGCGGCGACGAGGATGCGCCCGGAGGCGGCGGAAACGGCGGCCCGATCCAGCGCGGCAAGCTCGTCGAGCAGCGCGGCCGCCTCGGCGAAATGCCCGGCGGCGCGCGCGAGCGCCGCGCCGGCCCCCGGAAACGCCCGTTCGAGGCGCGGGAAAACGTCATGACGCAAAAAATTGCGCCTGAAATACGTATCGCCATTGCTCTCGTCGTCGACCCATTCCAGGCCGTGCGCCCTGGCGTAGCGCGCGATGACGGCGCGTTCCACGCCGAGCAGCGGGCGAACCAGCGCCGGCCCGCGCACCGGGGAACGCGCCGCCGGCATACCGGCCGCGCCAGCCACGCCGGCGCCGCGCAACAGGTTGAGCAGCACCGTTTCGGCCTGATCGCCGCGATGGTGCGCCAGCGCCAGCCAGTCGGCCTCGACATCGGCAAAAACGCCGTAACGCCGCCGCCGCGCCGCGCCCTCCAGGCCCTCGCCGCCGCCGCGCGGCACGTCGACACGGACGACCGTCAGCGGCACGTCCAGCCGCGCGCAGCAGGCGCGGCAAAATTCCGCCCAGTCGTCGGCGCGCGGACTGATTCCGTGATGGACGTGAACCGCCGACACACGGGCGGGCAGCGCGCCCGCCCCCGCGAGCCGCCGCAGCGCGTGCAGCAGAACCACCGAATCCATGCCGCCGGACAAACCGACGCACAACCTGTCCCCCGATTCGAGCCGCGGCAGGAAAAAACCGGCGAGCGCCGCGTCGACGAGCGCCGCCGTGTCCGCTTCGGAAAGCTCGCGCGGACGCGCCGCCGGTTTTTCAGAACACGATTGCCGGAACATCGGCCATTCCTCTCGATTCCCCGGAAACGGGGAGTACACGATAATCGAAGCGAGAAACGGCCGCCAGCGGAACATGCCGCGCGGTCGCGGCCGAATCGAAGGCCGTCGATCGGTCAATTTGCCGAGGGGATGCGGGGGAGGGGGAAAGGTAGAACCGTGTGGGAGATGGGAGTGAAAAGTGAAACGTGGAAAACCCACCTACGGATTCGCGCTCCTTTCCAACTTTTCCCGCGAGTGGGAGGAGCAACTAATTAGCGACAGGCATTCATGCCTGTCGCTGTGAACGAACTTGGAAGGGGTTTGCACCCCTCCCAAGTAGCTACGGTCGAAACCCCGGCCTTCCAGGCCGGGGTTCCAGCC
>JAIRPF010000023.1 GCA_031257115.1 Accumulibacter sp. | reverse complement strand
GCGCCGAGACCGGCGTGGGCGGAGGCGGAGGGGGCAAGGCGCGCTGGCGCGGTCAACGCCATGGGCCGCCTGCGCGCCGACTTTTCCGACCGCCTGCCCCGTCCGGCCGGCGCGCCGATCCAGGCGATCGTCAATGGCGTCGACGCGAACACGGCGCGTCTCACCCTGGGATACATCGAGGGCGCGTGGGGCAACTGGCTTTCGCGCCGCGCCGCCGCCAACGGAACGGCGCTCGCCCCGCCGGTCGAACTGGCGCCGCGCATCTGGTTCAACAGCGAGGTGAAAAGCCGGAACTTTCTCGTTCCCGGCCTGGTGGCGATGATCATGACGCTGATCGGCACCCTGCTCACCGCGCTGGTCATGGCCCGCGAATGGGAGCGCGGCACGCTGGAGGCGCTGCTGGTGACGCCGGCGAGCATGAACGAAATCCTGCTCGGCAAGATCATTGCCTATTTCGTCCTCGGCACGGGCGGCATGTTGCTGACCGTCGGCATGGCCGTCGGATGGTTCGACATTCCCCTGCGCGGCTCGTTCTGGCTGCTGTGGGCGTGCGCCTCGCTGTTCCTGCTCGGCGCGCTGGGCATGGGCCTCACCATTTCGACGCTGGCGAAGAGCCAGTTCGTCGCCGGGCAGATCGCCATCGTCGGCACCTTCCTGCCCGCCTTCATGCTCTCCGGCTTCATTTTCGACATCGACAGCATGCCGATCGTCATCCGCGCCATCACCCACCTGGTCATCGCCCGCTATTTCGTATCCATCGTGCAGACGCTGTTCCTCGCCGGCGACGTCTGGCCCATCGTCCTGCCAAACGCCCTGGCGCTCGCCCTGATGGCCGCCTTCTTCCTCGGCGTCACGTGGAAGAAATCGAGAAAACGCCTCGAATGATTCGGGGAATTCTTTCGACCACGGCGAGCGTGGAGAAAGACAAGAGCGAAAAGCGGCAACCACGATGAACACGACGGGCACAACGAAAGGCGAAAAGCATCAACCACGGCGATGGCGAACACGGCGGAAAGCGGGAGGCGAAAGCCCCGGTCATTCCCGCGAACGCGGGAATCCAGTTCCTTGCCTCCAGCCCAAAAAGCTGCGAATTCAAAGAATGGCGGGGTTTTTCCTTGCTTTTCGTCGTGTTCGCCGCAGAGCGGTTGAACAAAGAGGCGCAAATATTGAGTGCTAGTCTAAATTTAATATTCCATATAGGGGAAAAAATCAATAAATGGTGAGGATTTATAGCCCATGAAAAGGAATTGCTTTTATGTGATTGTGAATGCAGTTGGTATAGTTCTTCTTGGCACTTTATCATTTCTTTTTTTGTTTTGTGAAAATACTCGTATATGTAAAGGAGCAATTTGTATGGATATGAGTGGAGCCGGACCTTTTGTAGGCACCTTTCTTTTAATATTCCACGATAGACATGCTCCATGGCCACATAAATTCATTTCATTTGAGTGTTGATACAAAAATATTTTTATCAAAGTCATTCATAATAATTTGATTTTTTGGCATCTATCTTTATTTTACGGAGTTTTTGGACTATGGGTCTGGAGATTGGATTCTTCTTCTAAGTTGGTTGAGTTCACTACCTGGAAACCAATATTAACCGGTGGATTGTTGTTTCTTTGGTGTATTTGGAAACTTGTGAAAAACTCGCACAGGCTGGGGTGAGCAAAGCGAATCCCAACATCCCTGCTCTTTCATTTCCACGAACATGTCCGCTTCCGCTGTACAATCGTCCAATACCTACTTCCGCCAGATATTCCGTTATGAGAGGTGACTTCCCTTACCCCGCCCCTCTCCCGGTGGGAGAGGGGTGTTGATTTGGCGGCGCTTCGCGCCGGAGGGTACGAACTGGATTCCCGCGTTCGCTGGAATGACAAGAGGAGGCGACGAAGGCAATGGCGAACCGGATTCCCGCTTGTCAGCAGGGGAATGACGGGACTTTTTTGTTTTTCGTTGCGTCCGCCGTGGTCGAGGATTTTCCGCCTTCTGCCATTTTTACCCGGCGAACAGCCAGGGCTGGGCCGCTTCGTGGCGGGCTTCGAAGGCGCGGATTTCGTCGGCGTGCCGCAGGGTCAGTCCGATTTCGTCGAGGCCGTTGAGCAGGCAGTGTTTGCGATGCGGCGTGATGTCGAAAGCGAAGGAAAATCCGGTCGGCGAAGTCACCGTCTGCGCGGCCAAGTCGATGTCCAGCGAGTAACCCTCGCTCGCCGCGCATTCCGCGAACAGGCGGTCGACGGCCTCGGCGGGAGCGACGATCGGCAGCAGTCCGTTCTTGAACGTGTTGGCGAAAAAGATGTCGGCGAACGAGGGGGCGATGATCGCGCGAAAGCCGTAATCCCCGATCGCCCACGGCGCGTGCTCGCGGCTCGAACCGCAGCCGAAGTTGGCGCGCGCGAGCAGGATGCGGGCGTCCCGGTAACGCGGCTGGTTGAGCACGAATTCAGGATTCCTCGGACGGTTCGCGCAGTCCATGTCCGGTTCGCCGGGGTCCAGGTAGCGCCAGGCGTCGAACAGATAGGGGCCGAAGCCGCTGCGCTTGATCGATTTCAGGAACTGTTTGGGGATGATCGCGTCGGTGTCGACGTTGGCGCGGTCGAGCGGGCAAACGAGGCCATTGAGTCGGGTGAAGGGTTTCATGCGTTGATCTCCTTTCAAACGCGGCGGACGTCGACGAAATGACCGGCGACGGCGGCGGCGGCGGCCATCGCGGGGCTGACCAGGTGGGTGCGTCCGCCAGCCCCCTGGCGGCCCTCGAAATTGCGATTGGACGTCGAGGCGCAACGCTCGCCCGGCAGCAGGCGGTCGGCGTTCATCGCCAGGCACATCGAACAGCCGGGCTGGCGCCACTCGAAACCGGCTTCGACGAAAATTTTGTCGAGTCCCTCGGCCTCGGCCTGGCGCTTGATGAGGCCCGACCCCGGCACGACCAGCGCCTGCCTGACGCTGGCCGCTTTCTTCTTGCCCCTGGCCACGGCCGCCGCGGCGCGCAGGTCCTCGATGCGCGAATTGGTGCACGAGCCGATGAAAACCTTGTCGACGCGGATGTCGGTGATCGGCATGCCGGCGTCGAGCCCCATGTATTTCAGCGCGCGCTCGATGCCGGCGCGGCGCACCGGATCGCTTTCCCCGGCCGGATCCGGCACCCTGTCGCCGACCGGCGCGACCTGTTCGGGCGAGGTGCCCCAGGTGACTTGCGGCGCTATCGGGCCGGCGTCGATTTCGACGACCGCGTCGAACGCCGCGTCGGCGTCGGACTTCAAGGTCTTCCAGTAAGCGACGGCCCGCTCCCAGGCTTCGCCTTTCGGCGCGAACGGGCGGCCTTCGAGATAGCGGAGGGTAGTGTCGTCGACCGCGACCAGACCGGCGCGCGCGCCGCCCTCGATCGCCAGGTTGCACAGCGTCATGCGCCCTTCCATCGACAGCGCCTCGATGGCCGCGCCGGCGAATTCGGCGCAGTAGCCCGTGCCGCCGGCCGTGCCGATGAGGCGGATGATCGCCAGCGCCAGGTCCTTGGCCGTGACGCCCGGCCCCAGCCGGCCGTCGACCCGGATCAGCATCGATTTCGATTTTTTCTGCACCAGCGTCTGCGTGGCCAGCACGTGCTCGACCTCGGAGGTGCCGATGCCGTGCGCCAGCGCGCCGAACGCGCCGTGCGTCGCCGTGTGGCTGTCGCCGCAAACGACCGTCATTCCCGGCAGCGTGGCACCGCTCTCCGGCGCGATGACGTGGACGATGCCCTGATTGGCGTGCCTGAACGGATAATAGACCTGCGCGCCGAATTCCCCGATGTTGGCATCCAGGGTCTCGACCTGCAGGCGGGAAACCGGGTCCTCGATCCCCCGCTCCCAATGCTCGGTCGGCGTGTTGTGGTCGGCCACCGCCACCACCGAACCGCTGCGCCACGGGCGCCGTCCGGCCAGGCGCAGCCCCTCGTAGGCCTGCGGACTGGTCACCTCGTGCACGAGATGGCGGTCGATATAAAGCAGACACGTCCCGTCCGCCTCCTGGCGGACCACGTGGCTCTCCCACAATTTGTCGTAAAGAGTTTTCCCGGTCATCGTCACATCCTCCTCGCAAAAACACCGCCCAACGAACACGGCGAACGGGCGCGATCTTAACGAGGCCGCTATACCCTGACAAGACCAGTATTTATACTGGTATCCGGACTAATATGAGAACCGGGATTTCAACCGTGGCGAGAAACTTTAGGCCGCGAAAGGCATGGAGGACACGGAGAAAACCTTTTTAACCACGACGAACACGATGAGCACGGCGAAAAGCCAAAACCGGGCAAAAATCAAGGGATTTCCCGCATTCGTTTTTCGCCGTGTTCGCCGTGGCCGTTGTGGTTGACTGTTTGAAAATTTTTGCTTTTTGTGTACTTCGTATTCGTGGTTAAAGTTTCCGCTTTCCGTCGTGGCCGATCCGCGATTTTCGATCAGGAGTTTTCATGAAAAACGAAGCCGCCAGCGCGCGCCGCAAGGAACTCGCGGCCTTTTTGCAAGCCATCCGCGACCGCAGCCGGCCGGAGGATTTCGGCTTTCCCGGCGGCGTCCGCCGCCGCGCCGCCGGGTTGCGCCGCGAGGAGATGGCCCAGCTCATCGGCATCAGCGCGACGTGGTACACCTGGATCGAACAGGAGCGCGAGATCAATGTTTCGGCGGACGCGCTCGACCGCTTGGCCGTCAACCTGCGCCTGACGCGCGGCGAGCGCGCCTATCTGTTCGAAATCGCCGACCGCCGCGATCCCCTCGGCGCACCCGGCGACCGATCCGAAAGCGACGACGTGCCGCCGCTCCTGATCGCGCTGCTGGACGACGTCGGCGTCCCCGCCTACCTGATGGGACGCTACTGGGACATGCTCGGCTGGAACGCCGCCGCCGCCGAGTTGTTCACCGGTTGGCTGGACGTTCCGCGCGACGGCGGCGAGGCGCTGCCGAACCTGTTGCGCTTCGTCTTTCTCGATCCGCGTACACGGGTTTTTCTGGTCGACTGGGAAGCGCGTGCCCGCCGCATCGCCGCCGAATTCCGCGCCGACTGCCGCAACAGTCTCGATGACCCGGCGCTGGCGCGCCTGATCGACGAACTCACGGCCGCGAGCGCCGATTTCGCCCGCTTCTGGAAGCGGCACAACGTACTCGAACGCCAAGGCGGCGAGCGCCGATTCCGGCACCCGGCGCGCGGGGAAATCCTGTACCAGCAGATCACCCTGCGCCCCGACGAACACGAACGCCTGAAATTCGTGATGCTCAAGCCGTGCCGATGAGGGCGAAAGACGGCCGGCAAGGCGAAAAACGGAAACGAAAAGCGATCAACCACGACGGGCGCGACAAAAGGCGGAAATTTTTGGCGCGTTTTCAATTCGAGCGATGACGATTCCGCTTCCCCGTCATCTCCGCGAACGCGGGAATCCGTCGCGTACTTTCCGGCACGCGACGCCGCACGAAGAATCTCCAAAAACCTCTCTCTTGAGGGAGGTGGCTCGCGCGATAGCGCGCGACGGAAGGAGTCGGACGCTTGAATTTCCAGACACGAATGTTCGACGAACGAGCTGGATTCCGGCGATCAAAGAAATGGCCGGTTTCCCTGTTCATCCGCGTTTGATGATCCCACCGCCCAACTCTCTTCGTCACGCTTTCGGCGCGACACTTCCCTCCTGAGGGAGGTTTGGCTTGGCAGCGCTGCGCGCGAAGCGGCGCCGGCGCGCCTCTTTCCGGCCGTCAGGCTCCGGAAAATCACAGTCTGGCCGATACCGGCGATCACAGGTTGCCGCCCGGTGGAAAACACGCCATAATCGCATCCGCTTCTGGCTTCAAAGTACCGTTGGCGTGTATTCCGGGCGGGCCATTCGCGCCGGCCGCGGCAAAGTTCGCGTTGAGCGAGAAAGGATTGGGCGTGGAAATCTATAAGGCAGATGTAGTCATCGTGGGGGGGGGCGGAGCGGGTCTGCGCGCGGCCATCGCGGTCGCCGAATCCGACCCTTCGTTGAAAATCGCGCTGGTTTCGAAGGTCTATCCGATGCGCAGCCACACCGTGTCGGCGGAAGGCGGCGCGGCGGGCATCAAGCGCCCGGACGACAGCCTCGATTATCATTTTCATGACACCGTCGGCGGCGGCGACTGGCTGTGCGAACAGGACGTCGTCGAGTATTTCGTCGAGCAGGCGCCGATCGAGCTGACCCGTCTCGAACACTGGGGCTGTCCCTGGAGCCGCACGGCCGACGGCCACGTCAACGTGCGTCCGTTCGGCGGCATGAAGATCCAGCGCACCTGGTTCGCCGCCGACAAGTCGGGCTTCCACATCCTGCACACGCTGTTCCAGACTTCGATCCAATTCCCCTCGATCAAACGCTTCGACGAATATTTCTGCATCGACCTGCTCGAAGAGGATGGCCGCTGCCAGGGCGTCGTCGCCATCGAGATGGCGACCGGCGAATTCACCATGATCGAAGGCAAGTCGGTGATCCTCGCCACCGGCGGCGCCGGGCGGGTGTTCCGCGAAAGCACGCTGGGCGGCATCGTCACCGGCGACGGCATGGCGCTCGCCTTCCGGCACGGCGTGGCCTTGCGCGACATGGAATTCATGCAGTACCACCCGACCTGCATGCCGATCACCGGCCTGCTGTTCACCGAGGCTTGCCGCGGCGAAGGCGGCTATCTGGTCAACAAGGACGGCTACCGCTATTTGCAGGATTACGGCCTCGGCCCCTTGCAGGACAAGCCGAAGAACAAATACATGGAACTCGGCCCGCGCGACCGCCTGAGCCAGGCGTTCTGGTACGAACAGCAGAAGGGCCGCACGATCGAGCACCCGGTGCTGGGGTCGGTCGTCTACCTCGATCTGCGCCACCTCGGCGAAGCCTATCTGCACGAGCGCCTGCCGCTGATCTACGAAATGGCCGAGACCTTCATGGGCATCGATCCGGCCAAGGAGCCGATCCCGGTGCGGCCGTGCATCCACTACACGATGGGCGGCATCAAGGTCGACGGCAAGTGCGAAACCTCGCTGCCGGGCCTGTACGCCATCGGCGAATGCGCCAGCGTGGGCATCCACGGCGCCAACCGCCTGGGGTCGAATTCGCTGACCGAGCTGGTCGTGTTCGGCAAGGTGGCGGGCGACGAAGCGGCGGCCCGCGCCAAGTCCGTCGCGCCGGGCAATTCGGCCAGCCTGCTCAAGCAGGCCCAGGCGGCCGAGGAGCGCGTCCTCGCTCTGAAGACGAAGACCGGCGGCACGGAGCGCGTGTCGGCCATCCGCAAGGAAATGGTCAGGAGCATGGAGGAAGGTTGCGGCATCTATCGCCTCGAAGAGACGATGCAGCAAACCTGCGACAAGCTGGCCGAGCTGCGCGAGCGTTTCAAGAACATCAACCTCGACGACAAGACCAGCGTCTGGAACACCGACTGGCTGTACGCCATCGAGGTCGACTATCAGCTCGACGTGGCGCAGTCGGTCGTCCACTCGGCGATCTGCCGCAAGGAATCGCGTGGGGCGCACCAGCGTCTGGATGGCCCCGACGGCGCTTACACCCGGCGCGACGACGTCAATTTCCTGAAGCATTCGGAAGCCTATTACGTGCCGGACGGCGCGCCGCGTATCGATTACGGCGACGTGAAGATCACCAAGTCCCCGCCGGCCGCCCGCGTCTATGGCGCCGCCGGAGAAAAAGCAGACCAGGAAAGGAACGCATCCCATGTCTGAACAGAAAATCATTGAAATCGAGGTCCTGCGCTACCTTCCGGAGTCGGACGAGAAACCGCGTTCCGAAATCTACAAGGTGCCCTTCACCGACGACATGTCGGTATTGCAGGGTGTGCAGTACGTCAAGGATAATTTCGACGGCTCGCTGACCTTCCGCTGGTCCTGCCGGATGGCCATCTGCGGCAGTTGCGGCATGATGATCAACGGCATTCCGAAACTCGCCTGCGAGACCTTCATCCGCGATTATTATCCGAAGCGCATCACCGTCGAGGCGCTGGCCAACTTCCCGATCGAAAAGGACATGGTCGTCGATCTATCGGGCTTCATCGAGAAGCTCGAAGCGATCCAGCCCTACATCATTCCGAAGGAACCCCGCACCGTCGAGGAAGGCGAGCATATCCAGACGCCCGCGCAGTTCGCCGAATACATCCAGTTCACCTCCTGCATCAACTGCACGCTGTGCTACGCGGCCTGCCCGCAGGTCGGCCTCAACCCCGACTTCATCGGGCCGGGCGCGCTGGCCCTGCTGCATCGCTACAACATGGATTCGCGCGACGGCGGCCAAACGCAGCGCATGGAGCTTGCCGCCTCCGAGGAAGGCGTCTACAACTGTAGCGCCGTCGGCTATTGCTCCGAGGTCTGCCCGAAGAAAGTCGATCCCGGCAACGCGGTCAACATCAACAAGATCAACGCAGCGAAGGATTACTTCCTGCGCTTCCTGTCGCCGAAAGGGGGTGCCAAGTGAGCAAGCGTCGTCCTTATGTCCGCCCGATGGACGGATGGTGGAAAAAGAACCCGTACTACGTCGAATACATGGTTCATGAAGGCACGGCCCTGTTCGTCGCCGCCTACGCCATCGTATTGACCTTCGGCCTCGTTCGCCTGAGCCAGGGCGAGGCGGCCTGGAACGGCTGGCTGGAAGCCATGAAGAGTCCGCTGTCGATCATTTTCCACCTGGTGCTGCTGGCGGCCATCGTCTATCACGCCTTCACGTGGTTCAAGCTCTTCCCGCTGACCACGCCGCCCGTGGTGCTCAACGGCAAGAAAGTGGAACCCGAACTCATCGTCCGCGGGGGCTGGGCAGCGGCCATCGGCGCGACGGTCGTCTCGTTCGTCATCGTCTGGGGGTTAGCATGAAAACTCGTAAACGCTCCAATGCCCCTATCTTCTGGCTGTTGTTCGGTGCCGGAGGCATGATGGCCGCCCTGTTCGGGCCGATCATGGTATTCATCACCGGCATCGCCGTCCCGCTCGGCCTGCTGCTCCCCGCCGACGCGATGAGCTATCCGAAAATGCTGGCATTTGCCCAGAATTTCATCGGCAAGGGCTTCATCTTCGTGGCGGTCTTCCTTTTCATCTGGCATGCCGGGCACCGCATCTTCCATTCGCTGCACGAGGTCGGCATTCACCAGGGAATCGGCTCGAAGCTGCTGACCTACGGCGTGGCGGCGGTCGTGACCGTGATCGCCGCCGTGGCATTGCTCGGTCTTGGATTCTGAACGTAACGGTTTTGTAGCTGGGTCGGGGGTATAAAACGGCAAAATCGGCGGCGAAGGCCACTTAGAACCAGAATAAAGGTCTTCGCCCCGTCAGCCAAGCGGCTTTGGGCGCGCGTGAGCGCCCCTTCCTTTATATTTGAAGCCGTCCGGACGTTGGGATGGCGGATGGTTACAAGGTGCCGTCGGCTTCGTGGCAAGCCAAATTCAGGTTCAACGACGGCTCGCCAAAGCGGCGACTGACTAGCTTGCGAAAATGGCTCGGCGTTTGACCTTATCCAGGACACCCCCAAACGAAAAATGTCCCGCTCCCAAAGAAACCGGAGCCGGAGAAACAGGAAACGGAAAATCCCGCGCCGGCAAAGCCGCCGGAATCCGGGAAATCATCGGCATCCCATCCGCCATCCTGAATTCGACTTTGGGTGGATTAAAGCGCGGCGTGGTTCATGCCGGACAGAATGCCGGGGCGCGCCGGAAACGTCAGCTAAAGGTTTTAGTATTCGCCGGAAAAAGGGGAGCGCCGCGAAACGCGGTTCATGACGCCCCGCCGCACAAACAGACCGAAAAGGCCACGCCATTGCGTTAAAAAACACGCATTGCTTTTTTTGGAATAGCCCCACGCCGGGGCAGCCAAAAATAAAAATCGCTTGTAGACGTTTTGTGGAGGTTTTGGATATTTCGGGGTTTTTGGCTTATATTGAACACGCTGTCACCGGCGAGAGGATCAGGAAAAGCGTCGGCTGATACTGTTCGGCGAAAGCCGCACGGTCATGCGGGGGAGCCTGGCCTCGACCAGGAGGGCGTCCCGCCCGCCGGTTACAGCGTCCCATCAATGAGATGAAGATACGGCCCTTGCAAGTTTGAACCGTCGACCATTTGTCCGCCACGCACGGCGTTTTTGAAAATAAAAAAATCGCTTGCAGGCGTTTTGTGAAGGTTTTGGACATTCCACCAGGTTTTCTGGCTTATAGTAGACTCGCTGTGACCGGCGAGAGGGTTCGGAAAAGCGTTGTCGAATATCGTGGGGCCTTTGCGGGCCTGGCGGTTATGCGGGGGAGCCTGGCTTAGACCAGGAGGGCGTCTCGCCTTGCCGGTCACAGCGATCCATCCAGCACACTGAAAAACTTCCCTTCCAGATTGTCCCTGTCGACGATTTGCGCCGAGCGCACGGCGTTGGTGAACGCCTTGTGCTTCAGGTTGAAGTTGTGCCGCACCACGACGCGCACGTAGCGCCCCTCATCCTTCCACACGTAGTGCAAGGCTTCGTTTCCCGGCGTCGATTCGTAGATCACCGCGTCGGGCTTCGCCAGCCGTTCCGGCAGGGCATGGACCCACTCGCGGGCCGCCGCCTTGCCGGGTTTTCGCTCTTCGGCGAACAGGTGCGTCACCTCGCGCGGCATGATCGACACCCCGGCGCTTTCGAGGATTTTCTCCGTGCCCTCCGTGTCCTTCGCGGTTAACCGTTTTTTCCCAAATTTTCGTTGTATCCGTCGCGCCCGTTGTGGTTAACTTTCCGACCGCATTCACAAAATGAAAGATCGCAAATGAACGACAATCCCGATCCAGGCGCGCCGGCCTGGTTTGTCACCGGCACCGATACGGAAGTCGGCAAGACTTTCGCCACTTGCGCGCTGTTGCTGGCGCTGGGCCGGCGGGGCTATCGCGCCGTCGGCATGAAGCCGGTCGCCGCCGGCACGGACGCGGATGGCAGGAACGAAGACGTCGAACGGCTGATCGCCGCTTCCAGCGCCGAAGCGCCGCGCGGACTGGTCAATCCCTATCTTTTCGCGCCGCCCATCGCTCCGCACATCGCGGCCGCCGAGGCCGGGGCCGTCATCGACGTCGAGCGCATCGCCACGGCGTTCGATCGTCTGCGGGCATCGAGCGACGCCGTTCTGGTGGAAGGCGTCGGCGGCTTCCATGTGCCGCTCGGCCCCGGCGTCGACGCCGCCGATCTCGCCCGGCGGCTGGGATTGCCCGTCATCCTGGTCGTCGGTATGCGCCCGGGCTGCATCAATCACGCCCTGCTCACGCGCCAGGCCATCGCCGCGCGCGACCTGCCGCTGGCCGGCTGGATCGCCAACCGCATCGATCCGGCCATGACGCGCTGGGAGGAAAACCTGGCGGCGCTGCGCGAACGCATCGAAGCGCCGCTCATCGGCGTCATTCCGCCGGCCTGCACGCCCGAAGCGGCGGCCGGCCTCCTGCGTTTCCCGTAATGGCGCGTTTTCGGTTCAGGCTTGTACATTATGAAAGACGAAAAACAAACGATTCTCGTCCCCGCAAAAGCCGCCGGCGCGAAGCGCCACGAAATAAACGAAGCGGGCGGGACACCCGCATTCCAATATCAAAGCCTCCCTCTGGAGGGAGGTGTCGTGCGGCAAGGCCGCGTGACGGAAGGAGTTTGGCGGTTGAATTATCCAATGTGGATGAACAGGAAACCGTCATTTCCGCGAAAGCGGGGATCCAGTCCATGACCTCCGGCCCGAAGGGCTGTCGATTCAGAGGATGCGGCGCGGAGCGGCGCAGATGTCACCGTCCCCGCAGCGCCGCCGCACCGTTTCGAACAGGCAAATCGCCGCCGCCGCGCCGACGTTGAGCGATTCGGCGTTTCCCGGCATCGGGATGCGGACGCGCTTGCCGGCGGACATCGAGAGTTCGGGACGGACGCCTTGCCCTTCGTTGCCGAATATCCAGGCGACGGGCCGGCCGAGTTCGGCGGCGAAAAGGTCCGCGTCGGCATCCGGCGCGGTCACGAGGGATTGCCCGCGATACGTCGAGAGAAAACCCGGCAGGTCGGCGTCTTCGTGAATGTCGAGCGAAAAATGCGCGCCCATCGCGGCACGCAGCGTTTTCGGCGACCACGCCCGCGCGCAATCGGACGAGAGCAGGATTTGCCGGAACCCCGCCGCCGCCGCGCTGCGCAGGATCGAGCCGAGGTTGCCGGGGTCCTGGATGCCGTCGAGCAGCACGGCGTCGGCCGACGGGTCCGCGTCCCGCCCACAGCGCGGCGGGGCGGCGATGGCCAGGATTCCGCCCGGCGTGTCGACCGTCGCCAGTTCGGCGAACAGCGTGTCGGCCAGGACGTTTGCCGCCATTTCGGGATGGCGCTCCAGGAATCGCGCGATTTCCGCGCGCCGCAGGCCGGTTTCGCTGACGACCAGCTCGTCCGGCGGCCCGAAACGCTGCGCGTAGCTTTCGATCAGATGCAGCCCGTCGAGCACGATACGCCCGGCCTTGCGCCGTTCACGGCCGCCGTGGCAGAGCTTTTTCAGTTCGCGGAAACGCGCGTTGCCGCGCGAGACGATGAGGTTCATATCGATTCGCCGTCAGGAAACAGGGATTGAAGCACGGAGAAAAGCGAGAAACGATGACCACGGCACGCGAGGCGGCCACGGGGAAATGTGTGGGAACACAGGGACACAGGAAAAGCAAAATCTTTTTTGACCACGGCACGCGCGGAGCGGAGAGTCCGCGAAGCCGGGTAGGGCAGGCAAGGCCGCGCAAAAACGGAAATCATCAAAAGGTTTTCCTCCGTGTTCCGCGTGAACTCCGTGGCTCGAAAGATTTTCTCCGCGGCCAATGCTTCTCACAATAACGTCATCTGCGCGACGGGCGCGTAGCTGCGGCGGTGCGCCGGGCATGGGCCGTGCTCGCGCAGGGCTTGCAGGTGGAAGGCGGTGGGATAACCCTTGTGGCGGTCGAAGCCGTAGACGGGATGGACGGCGTGCAGCGCCAACATGCCGGCGTCGCGCACGGTCTTGGCCAGGATCGAGGCGGCGGCGATCGGCGCGATCTTGCCGTCGCCGCCGACGATTGCTTCCGTGGGGCAGTCGAGCCGGGGGCATTTGTCGCCGTCGATCAGCGCCCTCTCCGGGCGCACGGCGAGGCCATCGACCGCCCGGCGCATGGCGAGCAGGCTCGCTTGCAGGATGTTGATGCGGTCGATTTCCCCGGCGCTGGCCTCGGCCACCGCCCAGGCGAGCGCCTTGGCGCGGATTTCGGTGGCCAGCGCGGCGCGGCGCCTGGCGGAAAGTTTCTTGGAGTCGTCCAGTCCGTCGATCGGCCGGCCCGGATCGAGGATGACGGCGGCGGCGACGACCGGGCCGGCGAGCGGGCCGCGCCCGGCTTCGTCCACGCCGCAGACGAGACCTTCAGGCAGACACAGGGACGGCATCTTTTTCCGCCCTGGCCGGCAGCGCCGCCAACACGGCCTCGGCGGCCTTTTCCGCCGCGCCCTGCCTGAGCCGCGAATGGATCTCGCGGAATACCCGGACGATGTCCGCGCGGCGGGCGTCGTCGTCCATGAAACCGAGCAGCGCCCCGGCCAGGTTTTCCGGCGTCGCTTTGTCCTGGATGAATTCCGGGACGACGAAGCGGCCCGCCAGGATGTTCGGCAAGCCGACGTAGGGCAGATAACCCATGCGCCGCATCAGGCGGTACGAGAGCGCCGCCATCTTGTAGGCGATGACCATCGGGCGCTTGAGCAGCGCGGCTTCCAGCGTCGCCGTGCCGCTCGCCACGAGCACCGCGTCGGAGGCCGCCATGGCTTCGTGCGCGTGCCCGAACAGCAGGCGGATCGGCGGTTCGCGCGTCGGGCGGCGATGCAGCGCCGCTTCGAACAGGAGGCGCGTCTCGCGCGTGGCCATCGGCGCGAGGAACAGGGCTTCCGGGAGACGCCGATGGATCAGTTCCGCCGTTTCGATGAAGGTCTCGGCCATGTAGCGCAGTTCGGCTTGCCGGCTGCCGGGCAGCAGGGCGAAAACCGGCTGCTGCCGGTCGATGCCGAGCAGCTCGCGCGCCGCCTCGTGCGTATCGTCGAGTGGCAGCGCGTCGGCGAGCGGATGCCCGACATAGGTGACGGGAATGCCTTCCTTTTCGTACAGCGCCGGTTCAAAGGGAAACAGGGCCAGGACGCGGGAAACGGAGCGGCCGATCTCGTGGATGCGCCTTCCGCGCCACGCCCAGATCGACGGGCTGACGTAGTGGATGGCCGGCACGCCCCGCCGCTTGAGCGTTCCTTCGAGCGCCAGGTTGAAATCCGGCGCGTCGACGCCGATGAACACGTCCGGCGGAGCGGCCAGCAGGCGGCGCTTGAGTTCCCTGCGTATTCCGGAAATCTCGCGGTAATGCCGGAGCACTTCGACGTAGCCGCGAACGGCCAGCTTTTCCAGCGGAAACCAGGCGTCGAAGCCCTGTCCGGTCATCCTCGGCCCGCCGATGCCGAAAAATTCGGCGCGCGCGATTTTCGCCCGCAATGCCTGGATCAGGTGGCTGGCCAAAAGATCGCCCGACGCTTCGCCGGCCACCATGGCGATGCGCGCGACGCCAGAGGTCATCGAATGATGCCGCGCCTGGAAACCGCCAGGAAGTCGAGAATCGGCTGGATTTCCGGATGCGCTCCGGCGTCTTCCGCCAGCTTGGCGCGGGCCTCGTCGAGCATCAGCCCGGATTTGTAGAGCGTGCGGTAGGCGCGCTTCAGGCAGAGCAGCGCGTCCGCCGAAAAGCCGCGCCGCTTCAGGCCCTCCACGTTGATGCCGTGGGGCGTGGCGGAATTGCCGGCGGCCATCACGTAGGGGGGAATGTCCTGCAAAACGACGGTGCCGACGGCGGTCATGGTGTGCGCGCCGATCCGGCAGAACTGGTGCACGCCCGTGTAGCCGCCGAAAATCGCCCAGTCGCCGACGTGGACGTGCCCCGCCAGCTGCGCGTTGTTGGCGAAAATCGTGTGGTTGCCGACCTGGCAATCGTGCGCGATATGCACGTAGGCCATGATCCAGTTGTCGCTGCCGATGCGGGTCACGCCCGCGTCCTGCACGGTGCCGGAATTGAACGTACAGAATTCGCGGATGGTGTTGCGGTCGCCGATTTCCAGCCGCGTCGGCTCGCCGCCATATTTCTTGTCCTGGGGCGCTTCGCCGATCGAGGAGAACTGGTAGATCCGGTTGTCGCGGCCGATCCGGGTATGCCCGGTAATCACCACGTGCGGACCGACCCAGGTATCGTCGCCGATCTCGACGTTCTCGCCGACGATCGAATACGCTCCGACGCCGACGCCCTCGCCCAGACGCGCGCCGGGATGGATGATCGCGGTAGGATGGATCATTTGAAAACCTCGGTAATTGACCACGGAGAGCATGGAGAGCACGGAGAAAGGGCGGAAATTTCAACCACGACGGGCACGACGGACACGATGAAAGCCTTTTTGAAATATCCTTGTTTCCCGTCGCGCACGTCGTGGTTGACCGCTTTTTCCACGATCACGCCACGTCGCGCTTGGCGCACATCAGTTCGGCCTCGGCGGCCACTTCGCCGTCGACGCGCGCCACGGCCTCGTATTTCCACAGGCCGCGCCGGGGCCGGCCGATGGTCTTGACGTGCAGATGGAGCTGGTCGCCCGCCGTCACGGGCTTCTTGAAACGCGCGTTGTCGATGCCGACGAAATAGAACAGCGAACTCTCGTCCGGCAGGGCGCCCAGCGCCCTGAACGACAGGATGCCGGCGGCCTGCGCCAGCGCCTCCATGATCAGCACGCCGGGGAGCACCGGATGATGCGGAAAATGCCCGACGAAAAACGGCTCGTTGATGGTGATGTTCTTGTAGGCGTGAATGGATTTTTCTTCCAGTTCCGACCCAAGCTGGATATCGACCACCCGGTCGACGAGGAGAAAGGGATAGCGGTGGGGAAGGTGCTTCAATATTTCATGAATATCCATTGTATTCAAGATGTCTTCTCCATGAGTTCGAGTTTTTTCTCAAGTTCGGATACCCGTTCGGCCAGTTTGGCGAGGCGCTTGAACTGCGCCGCGTGCCGCAGCCATTCCTCGTGCGGTTCCGTGGGAAAGATGCCGGTGTATTGGCCGGGCCGGCGCAGGCTTTTGCTTACCAGCGTTCCGGCGGAGATATGCACGTCGTCCGCCAGTTCGAGGTGGCCGGCGATCATGCCGGCGCCGCCGATCGTGCAGCGCCGCCCGATCCGCGCGCTGCCGGCGATTCCGACGCAGCCGGCCATCGCCGTGTGCTCGCCGATCACGACGTTGTGCGCGATCTGGATCAGGTTGTCGAGCTTGACGCCGTCGCCGATCACCGTGTCGTCCAGCGCGCCCCGGTCGATCGAGGTATTGGCGCCGATCTCGACGTCGTCGCCGATCACCACGCGGCCGATCTGGGGAATCTTGACCCAGCGTCCATCCTCCTGGGCGAAGCCGAAACCGTCGCCGCCGATGACGGCGCCGGCCTGCACGACGGCGCGGCGGCCGATGACGCAATCGCGGTACACCACCACGTTCGGGTACAGCACCGAGTCGTCGCCGATCGAGACGCCGTCGCCGATCACGCAGCCGGGGTAGAGCGTCACGTTTTCGCCGATCGTCGCGTTCTCGCCGATCACCACGTTCTCGCCGATCCGCGCCGTTCCGGGCACGGCGCTATGCGCGATCGCGCTCGGATGAATCCCGGCCGGCCGCGCCGGCGGCGGATTCAGCAGGGCCGCCACGCGCGCGTAGTACGCATAGGAATTCGGATGGACGATTTTCGGCAGCGCGGTGTCGCCGGCGAACCGCGGCGGCACGATGACCGCCGAGGCCCGGGTCGACCGGAGCTGCCCGCGATATTTGGGATTGGACAGAAAAGCGATTTGGCCCGGCTCCGCCGAGGCCAGCGCGGCGACCCGCGAAACGGCGACGGAGGCGTCGCCTTCGACCCGTCCCCCCAGCCGCGCGACGATCTCTTCGAGACGAAACCCGCCGTGTCTTGTCACGTCGATTACTTGCCGTCGGTCAGCGCCTTGATGATCTTGTCGGTGATGTCGAGCTTCGGACTGGCCCACACCACGTCCTGGACGATCAGGTCGAATTTTTCACTTTCGGCGAGCTGTTTGATGGCCCGGTTGGCCTTTTCGATGATGGCCGCGTTTTCCTCGTTCTGGCGCAGGTTGAGATCCTCGCGGAATTCGCGCTGCTTGCGCTGGAATTCCCGCGCCAGCTCGTTCAATTCCTTCTCCTTGGCGCGCCGGTCCGTGTCGCTCATCGTCACGGCGTTTTTCTCAAGCGCGTCCTGCATGCCCCGGAGCTGCTTGTCCATGTTTTGCAGTTCCTGGTCGCGCCGGGAAAATTCGGCTTCGATTTTCTTCGCGGCCTTTACCGCGGCGGGCGCGTCGCGGAATATCCGCTGCGTGTCGACGTACCCGATTTTCACCGACTCCTGAGCCGCCACGAACGACGCTGGCCATACGAGCATCAACAGAACCAGCAGTGTGGCAAATTTCGTTTTCAAGCTGTTTCTCCTAGACTAGAACATCGTTCCCAACTGGAACTGGAAACGTTGAATGTTATCATTTTTCTGCCTGTTCAGCGGGTACGCGAAGCTGAACTTCAGCGGCCCCAGGGGCGAGAGCCAGGCCGCGGCAAACCCCGTCGACATGCGGACCGGGCCTTCGCCGCAGGAAGTTTTTCGTATCGTGTGGCAGGTGCCTTCGACCTTGTCGTCCGAATAGACCTGCCCGGCGTCGAAGAAGGGGCCGACGCGGAACGATTTGTCCAGGCCGACGCCAGGCAGCGGCATCATCAGTTCGGCGTTGAAAATGAAGCGCTTCGAGCCGCCCAGGCGCACTTCGTCGCCGTTGTGGTCGATCTCGTAAGGCCCCAGGCTGGCCGTGTCCCAGCCGCGGACGGACCCCACGCCGCCCGCGTAGAAGTTCTTGAAGAACGGCAATTTCTGCCCGCCCAGGCCCTTGGCGTAGCTCGCTTCCCCGTTCAGCATCAGCACCAGGTTCCGGGTCATCGGGAAATAACGCTGGTACTGGTAGGAAGCCTTGTAGTAACGCAGGTCGCCGCCGGGGCTGACCTCGAACGTCGCCCGCTGGTAGACGCCCTGCGTCGGGTCGATCGCGCTGTCCCGCCCGTCGCTGACCCAGCCGGCCGTGAGCGGCACCGACAGATTGCCGCAGGAACTCGCGCTGGTACCGCAGAAGTCGTCGATGAATTTCTCGTACTGCCGCGGCGTATCCCCGTCGTTCCGTTCGATGGTGACTTTCGTGTAGTCGACCGACACTCCGAAATTGATCGATTGTTTCTCGGAAATCGGAATGCCGAACCGGATTCCGCCGCCGGTCGATGTCGTCTTGTACATGTAGTCGAGGTAGGTCGGGTCCGACTTCCGGTGATAGATGTCGAATCCCTGGCTGATCCCGTCGACCGTGAAATACGGGTTGTTGTAGCTGAATCCGATGGCGCGGTTGATCTTCCCGGTGCCGATCTGGACCGAGGCGAACTTGCCGCTGCCGAAGATGTTGGCCTGGGAAATCGAGCCTGAAAGAATGACCTTTTCCGACTGCGAATAACCCGCCCCGACCGTGATGTTCCCCGTCGTCTTTTCGGCCACGCTGTAATTGATGTCGATCTGATCCGTGGTTCCCGGAACGGGAACCGTCTCGACGGCCACCTCGGAAAAATAGTCGGTCTTGTCGATGCGCTGCTTCGAGAGCTTGACGCGCTCGTCGTCGTACCAGCCGCCTTCCATCTGCCGGATTTCCTGCCGGACGACCTCGTCGCGCGTCTTGGTGTTGCCGCCGATGTTGATGCGGCGGACGTAGACCCGCCGGCCCGGATCGACGAAAACGGTGAGCATCACCTGCCTTTTTTCCTTGTCGATTTCGGGCGCCACGTTGACGTTGGCGAAAGCGTAACCCTGGCTCGACAGCTTGTCGCCGATGGCCTTGGCGCTCTCGTTGACCGTTTCGCGCGAGAAAATTTCTCCCGCCTTGATCTTCATGGCTTTCCTGAATTCGTCCTCGGCGAGGATCAGGTCGCCCGCCAGCTTCACCGAGGAAACGACGTAGCGGTCGCCTTCCGACAGGGCGATCGTGATGTAGATGTCTTTCTTGTCCGGGCTGATCGAAACCTGCGTCGACTCGATGTTGAATTCGAGGAATCCCCGGTTCATGTAGAAAGACCGCAGCGTTTCCAGGTCGGCGGACAGCTTTTGCCGCGAATACTGGTCGTTTTTCGTATACCAGCTGATCCAGTTCGGCGTTTGCAGCTGGAAAAGATCAAGCAGTTCCTTCTCCTTGAACGCCGACGCCCCGACGATGTTGATCTGCCGGATCAGCGCGGAATCGCCCTCGTCGATGTTGAAGTTGATGCCGACGCGGTTCCTTTCGAGCGGCGTCACCGTCGTGGTCACCGTCATCGCGTACTTGCCGCGCGTCAGGTACTGCCGTTTCAGTTCCTGCTCGGCCCGCTCCAGCATGCTGCGGTCGAACGGGCGCGACATGGCGAATCCCGCGTCCTTCAGGCCCTTGATGATCTGCTCCTTGTCGAACTCCTTGAGGCCGACGAAATCGATCTGCGCGATCGCCGGCCGCTCCTCGACGACGACCACGACGATACCGCCGTCGAGTTCGATGCGCACGTCCCGGAAAAACCCGGTGGCGAACAGCGCCTTGATCGCCTGCGCCGCCTTCTCGTCGGTCATCGTTTCGCCGACCTTGACCGGGAGATAGCTGAACACCGTGCCGGCCTCGGTTCGCTGGATGCCCTCGACCCGGATGTCCTTTACCGTGAAAGGTTCGAAGGCGATGGCGTTTGATAGGCACAACGCGAAAAACGCGCCGGCGAGCAGGATTTTTTTCATGGATCAGCCAGGAATCAATCGAGTGAAGTCATTGTAGAGCGCGAAGACCATCAACATCAGGATCAATGCCAGTCCGATCTTCTGGCCGATCATCAGGCATCGGTCGGGCAGCGGCCTGCCTCTCGCGATTTCCACGACATAATACAGTAAATGGCCGCCGTCCAGCACCGGAACGGGCAAGAGGTTGAGCACCGCGAGGCTCAGGCTCACCAGCGCCATGAAGCGCAGGTAATGGTCGAGACCCAGCCTGGCGGACTGCCCGGCGTAGTCGGCGATCGTCACCGGGCCGCTGATGTTGTGCCAGGACAATGCGCCGGTAATCATCTTGCCCATCGAGCGCAGGGTAAACAGCGACTTGTCCCAGGTCTCCGCGATCGCCTTGCCCAAGGCCGGCAGGAAACCGTGACGGACCGTGACCAGCAGGCCGTCCCGGTCGAAGCCGGGATCGGCGACCATCGCGCCGATCCGCCCGATTTCGCGGCCGCCGCTCTCCACCGGCGCGGGCGTGATTTCCACCGTAAACGCCGCCCCGCCTCTTTCATAGCCGAAAAGCAGGGGCCTTCCCGGCGCGGCGCGGACCGCCCGCACCACGTCCGTCCACGAAACGACGGCCTGGCCGTCGATGCTGACCACCTCGTCGCCCGGCAGCAGTCCGGCGGCGGCCGCCGCGCTTCCCGGCGCGATGCTCCCCAGGACGGCCGGAATGGCCGGCTGGAAGATTCTCAGCCCCAGGCGCTCGATGGGATCCTCGCCCGGCCCCGGATTGCGCGCCTCCGCCAGCGCCAGGCGGCAAACGCTGGTTTCGCCGCGCTCATCGACGAGATCCAGCTCCACCGAATCCTGCTCCATCATCCGGCGCAACAAAATCCAGCGCAGATCGGCCCAGGTCTCGACGGCCTCGCCGCCCGCCCTGAGCACCCGTTCCCCGTTGCGTATTCCGGCCAGATCCGCCGGACTGGCGGCGACGGGCGGCCCCAGGACGGGGCGCAACTCCTCCGTGCCGTGCATGAACAGGCCCCAGTAGAGGACGGTGGCCATCGCCAGGTTGGCCAGCGGCCCGGCGGCGACGATGGCCATGCGTTTCCAGACGCTCTGGCGGTCGAAACTGCGGTGCGCCTCGTGCGGCGCCACGTCGCCGCCGTCATCGCCCTCGCCCAGCATCCGCACGTATCCACCCAGGGGGAAAATCCCGATCGCCCATTCGGTAGCGTCCTTGCCCGCCCGCCAGAGGACGAGCGGACGGCCAAACCCGACCGAGAACCGCAGCACCTTCACGCCCGCCCAGCGGGCAACCACGAAATGGCCGAGTTCGTGCACGACGATGAGCACCCCCAGCAACACGGCGAAGGCCAGCGCGTAGAACAGGAAATCGCTCATGATCGAACCGCCCGGCGCGGAAGCGCGGAGCCGTGGAAGATGCGCGGAGAAAGGCGACGCAAAAGATTTTGCGCGGCGTCGCCGCGTCCCGCTCCGCAGGCCGTCTCACGCCCTTCGGGCCTGTCTCCGCGTTTTCCCCGTGCCTCCGTATCTCCGCAGGTGGCGCGTTTTTGAATCGAACGCCAGCAAATTTCCATCATTCGCCCAAAAATTCCCGTCATTCCCGCGAAAGCGGGAATCCAGCGCGTATATTCCGGCGCGCGGCGCCGCATCCTTTGGATCCACGGCCTTTCGGGCCGGAGGCAGCGCGCCGGACTCCCGCTTTCGCGGGAATGCCGAGGAAATGGAATGGCCATCACTTGAATCGGAAACGCTCCAAAAGGTTTTTCACTTCAACTCCTTGACGACCTTTCCGGCCAACCGCCGCGCGGCGGCGAGCACGTCGTTCAGGGAGCCGGGACACGACGCTGGCAAGCGTCCCATGACGCCCGCGATACCGCGACGCAGCGTAATTATTGACAAACGACCGGAATTCCGCAAGGTTGGGATTCGCTTCGCCCGCCTCGACCCCGCGCGCCGCCGGTTCCTCGGATTCGCGGATTGAGCAGGCAAAGCGCGGCCCGGCATTCGTTCATCGCATTTTTCCGGCGTCCCCTATTGCCGGGTTGTACCGCTTCGCGTTTACTCAAGCTACGCTGATCCGTTGATCCTCCGATCACGCCCGAAAGCCGCAAGATGAATTGCGGCGTCTTGCTCATCTTCGCGCTCGACACGGCAATTACATTTCGCAAGGGAAATGAGAAATGGAATTATTGGCCGCGTGACGGAAGAGAATAAGGACTGGAAAGATTTATGTTTTGAGCAAAGATGCGGAATTAAAGTGAATGCGCCTGACCTTTTATCGCTTCAAAGAATGGCCGCGTTTTCATTCTGCCAAAGATCAAGTATTCCGGCGGCAAGGTGGTGGCCGGAGCGATCAACCAGGATGTCATGATCGGGATGCCCTTCGCCGCCATCATGGATGGCGAGAGTCGCGGGTGTATGCTTGATGTGGCGCCGCCGCGATCACGTGGCGGCTTCCTGATAACCCCAAAGGAGTGATGATGGATATTTTCGAGACCTTCGCAACGGACGAGAACGCCGAGGTTTATGGCGCTTGGCAGAAGATCGGCGACGCGGAATTTCTTATCGCCCGCACCAATAACTTTAACTACGGACGTTTGCTGACTTCGCTGGTAGAGTGCCACCGGGCCGCGCTGGAGGCCAATGACGAGGCATCCGACAAGTTGTCCAACGAGTTGATGGCGGAGGTGTTTGCCGAAACCATTCTGCTTGACTGGAAGGGCGTGAGCTACCAGGGGCATGATCTCCCGTACAACAAGTCCAACGCGAAAATGGTTTTGCTCCTCAAGGATTTCCGCGCCGAGGTGAAGAAGCGCGCGGACGACCTTGCGGCCTACCGTGTGAAAGCCGAGGCTGAACAGGTAAAAAAACTGACGAGTATTCTTCTATGGCAAGCGCAATGGGGTTCCTCTCTCAATATGCCGCGGGAAATATACCGGGCTACCGGGATTCCTCACGCGCCTGCCAGGAGGCCCCGCCTCCGAGAAGAGAACGAAACAGCCCTGAAATTGAAGGGATTGATCGCCACCACCGCCTGGGGCGTCTCCGACATCAGCGACTACGTGAGCGAAAACCCCTACCTGCTGCGCCTGCTGGGCATCGGGAGGCCGTTCCGGCACCCGCAGGGCCACCTACGACCCGCCACGCCGAACGGATTCCTCGACACCGTGACGGGGAAAATCCTGTATCATGCCAGGAGCGCGCTCCTGGTTCGCGGCAAGCTGTTCTATCTTGAATCTTGACAAGGAGCGGATGATATGAGTTATACCAATACGGGACGAATCATGAAAGAGGAAAAGGGATATTTGCTGTGGTCGCCGGTGACGTTCAAGCAGCTTTTGGAGAAATACACCACCAGGTACCCCTGCGGCAATGACGCCACGGCACACTTTATTTTTGGAAAGTATCTGGCGGAGTGGAATCTTGTATGGTTATTCTGTTATGAGTCTCTTGGGTTATATGACGGTACCTTAAAAGGTATTGAGAGGGTATTGGTAGCAGGGAATGAAGCACCATATGACACTCGTGCTCGCGTCGGGATGAGAATGGATGTAGAGGACAATACGTATGGTATAAAAGACCTGGCGGAGGTTTTGACTCCAACCGAATTCATTACCGAGTACATGAAGAGACCATATCAGCATACCTTGACATATGAGCTATTCGAGCGCGATTCTGGTTATGGCGTTGGTGAAAAAGTATTTCAGGCTGCCCTCAAAAATGCCCCTCTTCTGGAATCCAGGATGATAGGCAATGCCCTGATCGACGACGAAGGAGTCCCCTACCCAGCGCCGAAATCGAAACCGAAATCAAGGAAAAAGCTCGTGGCCCAGACCACATCGAACGTGATCCCGTTCCCGGTCAGGAGGAAGTAGATGGTAAAAATCATCCTCTGGTCCGCCCTCATCTTTTTCATCCTGGTCGTCGTACTGGACTACTTCCAGCAAACGCTTGGGAAGGGATCGAAAACACCGCCCTACCCAGAGGATCAAGAGGCGCGGGACCTGGAACTCACCATCCTGGAGGACTACATGGAGCGGCACAAATGACCAGTCAGTAGTTTCCTTGGAACTGGGGCAAGCCGCGAGGACGATTTTGTATACCTATAAAATCTGTAGACATCCGCTTTGGTTGTATATACAATGGAGTTCTGTTCATCCTCAGGAGGTGCCTATGGAAAGGTTGGTGGTATCACCACGTATACGGAACAAACTCGCTGGCAAGTCCCCTCCTGTTACTGAGTGCGATATTAAGCAGTGCTTCGCTAACCTCATGGGGAACTATGTAGAGGATACCCGTGAGGAGCATAGAACTGACCCGCCTACCAAGTGGTTTGTATCCGAAACGGATTACGGAAGGAAATTGAAGGTGATATTCGTAGAGCGTGGTGAAGGTATTTATATTAAATCCGCTTACGATGCAACTGTTAAAATCCAGGATATGTATAGAAAAAAGCAGCTATTGGCTAAATAATTGTTGATGCTTTTATTGCTAGTTAGGAGATACTATGACCACGCAGGCTACTATTGAAGGGACTGATGAGGCTTGGGAATCTGGTGCGCTCGGCGAGGATGATAAGTTCATGAGGGTACTGAGCAATGAAGAACAGGGGACGACCGAGGCCCTTGTAAATGCCGCGCTTGGCTTGCAACCTATTTCGATTCGGTTGGAAAAATCGTTGATCGATGATTTTAGGGCGATCGCCACTATCAACGGGCTTGGGTACCAAACCCTGATGCGTCAAGCGTTGAAGCGTTTTGCCGAGCATGAGAAGAAACGTCTGCTAAACGACGTAGCGGCGGAAATACGGCTAAAGGAAAGCGCCAAGGCACCAAAACAGACGCTGCACTCCACAAGGATAAGGAAGGCGGCATGAGGCCTTGCCCCCCTGTATCCACAGGGGGTCATGAGAACCCATGACCCCGACCCAAACCGTCCTCCAGTATTACCAACTCCCCTTCGATCTCTACCCCTTCCAGGAACGAACCATCGACACGCTTGCCCCGCTGGTCCGCGCCGGGTACTACCCCGACATGGGCCTGGGCAAGACGGTCATGTCCACTGTTTCCGCCCTGTACAAGACGCTGATGGGCGAGGCGAGGCGCAATCCTCATCATCGTCCCGCCGATCCTGCTCACGGGCTGGAAACGGTTCCTGGAGCAGGTGCGTGACAAGGAGACGGGGCCACTCGACGTGCTGATCTACCGGGGGACGCCCGCCAAGCGAAAGTCCATGCGCCTCGACCACGACATCACCGTGGTCGGGATGCAGATTTTCAAAAAGGATTACGATCGATTCTATGAGGAGTACAAGGATGAGAAGCTTGTATAGGCTGGGTGAGTAAGGCGAAATCCAACAAAAACGGCCCAATCAAAGGGGCCGGAACTAAAGGGGCAAAGGCATTTATTTTGCAGACCGAATGAATGGTTCCATATCTCTCGTGAGGGAAACCTGGTTTGCGGCGCTTTGCGCTGGAATGTACGCGCTGGATTTCCGTGTTCGCGGGAATGACGGAAATGCGCCAGTGTTCGATTTCCGTCTGCGCCGATATGACGGCTTCTTTCTTTCGCTTTTCACCGTGTCCGTTGTGTTCGTCGTGGTTATTTCATTCCGCCTCCGCAATGGAAACGACACGCGAATTCGACAAAGTATTTTCCCGGAATGGAATCAGTCGCCGTATTCCCTGTCCGGCAGTAGCAGCATCGCGTCGCCGTAGCTGAAAAAGCGATAGCGTTCCCGCACCGCTTCGCGGTAGGCGCGCAGCGTTTCCTCGCGGCCCATGAAGGCCGACACGAGCATCAGCAGGGTCGATTTCGGCAGGTGGAAATTGGTGATCAGGCCCTTGACCATGAAAAAACGGTCGTTGTGGCCGGGATAGATGAAGATGTCGGTGCTTCCCCAGCCGGCCGGCACGCGGCGGTTGCCCGCGTGATCCCGGCGGGACGCGCTTTCCAGGGCGCGCACGGCCGTCGTGCCGACGCAGATGATGCGGCGGTTCTCCTGCCGCGCGAGGTTGATGCGGCGGGCGGCGTCCTCGCCGATGTGGTAGTGCTCCGTGTGCATCGCGTGATCCTCGACCCGTTCCGTTTTCACGGGGCGGAAGGTGCCGAGGCCGACGTGGAGGGTGACGAAGACCGTTTCGACGCCCTGGGCGCGCAGCCGGTCGAGAAGATCGGGCGTGAAATGCAGGCCGGCCGTCGGCGCGGCGGCCGAGCCGGGGGCGCTGGCATAGACCGTCTGGTAGCGCCGCGCGTCCTCCGCGTCGTCCGCGCGGCGGATATACGGCGGCAGCGGGATGTGGCCGAGCCTTTCCAGCGCCGCGTCGAAGTCCTCGCCGGGCGGCGGGGCGAAGCGGACGATCAGGGAGCCGTCCGGCGACTTGCGCATGACGGTCGCGGCAAGGCCGCCGAAAAGGACGCGGTCGCCCGCGCGCAGCCGTTTGGCGGGCTTCGCGAGCGTCTGCCAGACGTCGCATCGTTCCTGCTCCCGCGCCGGATCGCCGCTCGCGTGGCGCTGGAGCAGAAAAAGTTCGACGCGCCCGCCCGTCCCCTCGCGCTCGCCGATGAGCCGCGCGCGGATGACCCTGGAATCGTTGAAGACGAGCACGTCGCCCGCCCGCAGATGATCGGGCAGGTCGGAAAAGCGCCGGTGCGCGAACGGGCGATCCCCCGCGGCGCAGACGAGCAGGCGCGAAGCGTCCCGTTCCGGCGCGGGGCGCTGGGCGATCAATTCTTCGGGGAGCCGATAATCGAAAAGTTCTACTTCCATGACCCGATCGCCGTTCTTTTTCCCTTGGCCACGGAGTGCGCGGAAAGGCGCGGAGAAAGGCTCATGAAAGCGGCCAGCCACGGCGAAAGGCGCAGGGCGGAAATTTTTTCAACCACGACGAACACAATGAACACGACGAAAAATCTTTTCAACCACGGCGGACGCGGCGAGAAGCGGAAAAAGGAATCTATCATACCGGCGCGGGGCGATGTCCGGAATGGCGGCCGGAAAACTCCTGAACTTTCCGGATACCGGATTCCGCCGGCATGGAGGGGAATTTTCATGGCGCCGCCTTTCGCCGCGTCCACCGCGCCCGCCGTGGTCGAAAGATTTTCGCGCTATCTCCGGCCGCCGCGCAGCGTTTCGGAGGGCAGTTCCTGGAACAGGCGGCGGTAGTCGGCGGCGAACTGGCTCATGTGCCAGAAACCGTGAGAGGCCGCGACGTCCTGCACCGTCCGGCCGTCGCGCGAGACGCCTTCCTTCAGGGCGCGCCGCACGGCGTTGAGCCGCAGCGCCTTGAGATAGGTCATGGGGCAGATGCCCAGAACTTCGTGGAAACAGTTTTGCAGCGTGCGGCGGCTCACGTAGAGGTTTTCGCACAGTTCCGTGATCGAAATCACCTTGTCGGGATGCGCCAGCAGGTATTCCCGAGCGCGCGAGACGACTTTCCGGTAGTTGAGCTTGCTGCGCCTCGGCGCGCTCATTCCGGCGGAGCTGGCGATCAGGCCGATCAGGCCGGAGACTATTTCTTCTTCCATCATGCCGCACGCGGCCTCGGACATGCTGCCCGCGTCGCTCATCCGCTTGGCGTTCTCCAGCGTGGAGGACAGACGCCACCAGAAATCCTTCTTGCGCTCCTGGCCGACGGAGAACACCTCGCCCCGGCGCACGACTTCCGCCAGGCCGGGAAACTCGATGGCCTCGGCGTAGCGCGTCAGGATGTCCTCGCCGACGACGATGCCCAGTATGTCGTAGGCGTCCGGCGTCAGCAGCTCGAAGTCGACGCTTCCGGGGCGGACGGCGATGGCGTCGTTTTTCAGCGGAAAGATGTCGACGCGCGCGTCCGCGCTGTCGTAGCGCGGCAGCCCGAACCAGAAAGCGCCGGGCCAGACGACGCAGGTTTGCCGCAACGCCCGGTTGGTGCGCTCCAGGAAGAACTGCGTGCGCCCCAGCCAGGTCTCGCTGGTCATGCCGTAGAATTTGCCGGCGCTGATCTGGTCGTATTCCTGATACCACGCCGTGATGTTGGCCGCCTGCTCGTCCGCGTCGCGCACTTCCTGGACGCGCAGCTTTCCCATCATGTCGCCCAGCGGGAGTATTTCGCCGCCGTCCGCCGGTTCGCCGGCGCTTTTCTTTCCGTTCGGCGGAACCGCTTTCCGCACGGACGAAAAATGCGATGCCTCATCCATGACGTCCCCTTCGTTTGTCCGCTCGATACCAATGCGGGAGCCAAGGCAATGCTTGGATCGAAGCGGCGATGCCGTGTTTTCAGATTAGATCAGCCGGAAGATTACGTCAAAAAACGGCATCCCGCCGAAAAGAACGATCAAACTTGCCGATTTTTGTTATCGCATCGGAAAAGCGCGGCGTACCATTTTTTCGTAAAGAGCCATGCCGGGGATCGAGTGTCCGCCGCGACGGCGGGCCGGAGCTGGGAGGGCGGACAGTGTCGATTCGGAATTTTTTACGGCGGCTTGCCGGCGATTTCTTTTTTTCTTGAGGTAATTTCCCCATGAAACTCAAGGCTCAACTGTTTGGACAGACCTATTCATTCAAGGACGTCAAGGAGGTTCTCGCCAAGGCCAACGAGCCGCGCTCCGGAGACGTGCTGGCGGGAGTGGCGGCGCAAAGCGCCCGCGAGCGGGTCGCGGCGAAATACGTGCTGTCGGAACTGACGCTGGCCGACCTGCGCAACAATCCCGCCGTGCCCTACGAGGAGGATTGCGTCACGCGCGTCATTCAGGACGACATCAACGAGGCGGCCTACGGCAAGATCAAAAACTGGACCGTGAGCGAACTGCGCGAGTACCTGTTCCGCGAGGAAACCACCGGCAACGACATCGCCTTTCTGCGCAAGGGCCTGACCGCGGAGATGGTCGCCGCCGTGGCGAAGATATGTTCCAACGCCGATCTCATCTACGCCGCGAAGAAAATGCCGGTCATCAAGAAGGCCAATACCACCATCGGCCTGCCCGGACGCATGTGCGCCCGCCTGCAACCCAACGATACCCGCGACAACGTCGAAAGCATCCGGGCGCAAATTTTCGAGGGGCTTTCGTATGGCGTCGGCGACGCGGTCATCGGCGTCAACCCCGTGACCGACAACGTGGAAAACGCCCGCCGCCTGCTGGACACCGTCTACGAGATCATCGACAAATACGGGATTCCCACGCAGGGCTGCGTTCTGGCGCACGTCACGACGCAAATCGCCGCGATCAAGGCGGGCGCGCCCGGCGGACTGATCTTCCAGAGCATCTGCGGCAGCGAAAAGGGGCTGAAGGAATTCGGCGTCACGCTGGACATGCTCGACGAGGCCGTGGCGATCGGGCGCACGCACAACCGCCTGGCCGGCCCGAACTGCATGTATTTCGAGACCGGGCAGGGTTCCGCGCTCTCCGCCGGGGCCAACCACGGCGCCGACCAGGTGACGATGGAAGCGCGCAATTACGGGCTGGCCCGTCATTACGATCCGATGCTCGTCAATACCGTCGTCGGCTTCATCGGGCCGGAATACCTCTACAACGACCGGCAGATCATCCGGGCGGGGCTGGAGGATCACTTCATGGGCAAGCTGTCGGGCATTTCGATGGGATGCGACACCTGCTACACCAACCACGCGGAAGCCGACCAGAACTCCAACGAGAACCTGATGGTGCTGCTTGCCGCCGCCGGCTGCAACTACATCATGGGCATGCCGCTGGGCGACGACATCATGCTCAACTACCAGACCAGCGCCTTTCACGACACGGCGACGCTGCGCCAGCTCTTCAACTGCCGCCCGGCGCCGGAATTCGAACGCTGGCTGGAAAAACAGGGGCTGATGGAAAACGGCAGGCTGACTTCCGCGGCGGGCGACGCCTCTTTCTTCTTCTGAGCGCGAGGATTTATTGACCATGGACCAAAGACAAATCGAAGACATCGTCCGCGCCGTCATGGAAAAAATCGGCGGCGGCGACAAGGGCGGCGCGCAGGGCAGGCCGGGCGTCGGCGCTTCTCTCGCGGCGGCGGTCGACGGCGTCCTTCCCGACCTGGGGAGCGACGACGTCAAGAACTGGATCGGCGTGCAGGACCCGAAGCGCCCCGAAGTGCTCAAGGAACTGAAGAAGAGCACGGCGTCGCGCGTGTGCTGCGGCCGCGTCGGCATGCGTCCGCGCACGACCTCCTTCCTGCGCTTCCTGGCGGATCACTCGCGTTCCAAGGACACCGTGCTGCAGGACGTCCCCAGCGAGTGGATCGGAAAGACGGGATTGCTCGAAGTGCAGAGCGAGATCACCGACAAGGATCAGTACCTCACCCGCCCGGACATGGGACGCCGCCTGTCGAAGGAAGCGATCGACATCATCGGCGCCAAGTGCAAGAAGAATCCGCAAGTCCAGGTGATCGTCTCCGACGGCCTGTCCACCGACGCGATCACCGCCAACTACGACGAAATACTGCCGCCGCTCATGAAGGGTCTGGAGAGCGCGAAGCTCGACGTCGGCACGCCGTTCTTCGTGCGCTACGGGCGCGTCAAGCTCGAAGACCAGGTCGGCGAGCTGCTTGGGGCGAAGGTCGTCATCCTGCTGATCGGCGAGCGCCCCGGCCTGGGGCAGTCCGAAAGCCTTTCGTGCTACATGGTGTACAGCCCGACGGCCGCGACCGTCGAAGCCGACCGCACCTGCATATCCAACATCCACCACGGCGGCACGCCGCCGGTGGAAGCGGCGGCGGTCATCGTGGATCTCGCCAAGCGGATGCTGGAACAGAAGGCGTCCGGCATCGCCCTGAACAAATGACCTCATTGGCTTAACTGGAGATAATCTCATGGCTGTCCTCGACATCATCAAACCCAGTGTGCAGGCGGTGCGCCTGATCGCCTCCATCGCGCCGGACTTCAAGCAGCACCTCAAGCTCCCCGATTACGTGAACAGCCTGGGGCTGCTCACGGCGGATTCGGACGACGTCACCTACATCGCCGCCGACGAAGCCACGAAACAGGCCCAGGTCGAAGTGGTCTATGGCCGTTCGCTTTACGCGGGCGCGGCGCACAGTTCGTCGCCGACGGCGGGCGAGGTCATCATCATGCTCGGCGGGCCGACGCCGGCGGAAGTGCTCGCCGGCCTCGACGCGATGATCGCGACCATCGAGGACGGCCCGGCCTTCCGCTGGGCGGACGAGGCGCAGACGACGGCGTTCCTGGCGCATCTCATATCGCGCACCGGCTCGTATCTTTCCGGCCTGGCCAACATTCCGGCGGGGCAGCCGATCGCCTATCTGATCGCGCCGCCGCTGGAAGCGACCTACGGACTGGACGCGGCCATCAAGGCGGCGGACGTCAAGATGGCCATGTACGTTCCGCCCCCCTCCGAGACCAACTATTCCGGCGCTTTCCTGACCGGCTCGCAGGCTGCCTGCAAGGCGGCGTGCAACGCCTTCACCGAGGCCGTCCTGGAAATTGGCCGCAACCCCATCCGCCGTGGCGGGTGAGAGTGGGTTCCCGACCACGGGCGATGAAAAACCTTTGTCACGGAGTTCACGGAGAAATCTCATGAAAAATCCTGTTTTCTCCGCGCTCTCCGTGAACTCCGTGGCTGACCGTCTCAAATGAAAATAGACGCGTTCGGGCTGGTTGAGGTTCGCGGGCTGGTCGCGGCGATCGAGGCGGCCGACGCCATGCTGAAAACGGCGAGCGTGCGGCTGATCCGCCAGCACCAGATCAATCCGGGGCTGATCACGCTGGTCGTCGAGGGCGACCTCGGCGCTTGCCGCGCGGCGGTCGACGCGGGCGTCGCCGCCGCCGCGCGCCTGGGCGAAGTCGTCAGCCGTCTGGAGATCGGCCGTCCCGACGGCGACACGGAAACGATGATCCTGTCGCTGGTTCCCCCGCCCGGCGGCGGCGCGGGCGCGGAACCGCCCAGGAAGCGGCCCAGACCCGCGCCGCCGCCGGCCGTTCCGGACGGCGACGGAAAGCCGCCGGAAAAACCGGCCAAACCGGCGGAATCGGCACCGGCGGAATCGGCCAAGCCAGCCGAGCCAGATGAACCGGCCGAACCCGCCGAAAGCGATTCCGCCACGGACGGCGTCGCGGAGGCCCGCGCGGTGATGTTCACTTTCATCGCCAAGTCCCGGTCGGGCCGCCGCTGGGCGGAAATCGTGAAATATTTCCCGGAATACGCCGACTACGGACACGTTCTGGAAGAAATGTTCGAAGAAGGAATTTTGCGCAAGAAAGGCGAGCGTTATCTCCGGAACGACGGCGCGCGCGCCGGGGATCGCTAGGTGACTTCCTTCGGAAACGTCCACCCATGACCGAAACCGCGCGGGAAATCGTCCAGAAGGTGTTCCGGGCCGGCGTCGTGGGCGCGGGCGGCGCGGGTTTCCCGACGCACGTGAAGCTCGGCGCCAAGGCGGAGATCTACCTCGTCAACGGCGCGGAATGCGAGCCGTTGCTGAAAACGGACCAGCAGCTGGCCGCGCGGGACGCCGCCCTGCTGGTGAGAGGGCTTTCGCTCGGCATGGAAGCGACCGGCGCGAAGGAGGGCGTCGTCGCGCTCAAGGCCAAGTACCATGAAGCCATCGAGGCGCTCACGCCGCTGCTCTCCCCGAACATGCGCATCCACATCCTGAAGGACGTCTATCCCGCGGGCGACGAAGTTCTCGCCATCTGGATGGCGACCGGCAGGCGCGTGCCGCCGGGCGGGCTTCCGCTCGATATCGGCGTCGTCGTCGGCAACGTGCAGAGCCTCATCAACGTAGCGCGCGCCGTCGACGACGACGCGCCCGTCACGCACCGCACGCTGACCGTGACCGGCGCGGTCAGGCAGCCGGCGACGCTGACCCTGCCGATCGGCGCGCCGCTCTCCGAGGCCGTCGAACTGGCCGGCGGATTGAGCATCGATGAAAAGGACGCGGCGTACATCGACGGCGGGCCGATGATGGGCAAGCTGCTCGGCGCGCTGGACGCGCCCGTCACGAAAACGACCGGCGGCGTCATCGCGCTCCCCGCCGATCACCCGCTGATCCGCCGCCGCCGCGCCGACATGCGTTCCATCGTCAACGCGGCGCGGACGGTATGCGAGCAGTGCATGTTGTGCACCGAGCTGTGCCCGAGGCATCTGATCGGGCACGAGCTTTCCCCGCACCTCATCGTCCGCTCGGTCAATTACGGCCACGTCGCGCAGCCGTCCGTCCCGCTTTCCGCGCTGACGTGCTCCGAATGCGGCGTCTGCGAAGCCTACGCCTGTCCCGTCGGAATATCGCCCATGCGCCTGAACCAGGCGCTGAAGGCCAGGCTCCGCGCCGAGGGCGCGCGTTATGAGGGGGCGCTGCGCCCGGCCGATCCCATGATCGAGGGGCGGTTGCTTCCCGTTTCGCGCCTCGTCGCGCGCCTCGGCCTGGCGCCCTACAACCGCGCCGCGCCGCTGTCGCCGCGAACGCATGAGCCGAAGCGCGTGACGATCAGGCTGCGCCAGCACATCGGCGCGCCGGCGCTGGCCTGCGTCAAGCCCGGCGAGGCGGTCCGGCGCGGGCAATGCGTCGGGGAAGCGCCCGCCGGCGCGCTGGGCGTTCCCGTCCATGCCAGCATCGACGGCGTCGTGGCCGAAGTAAACCCCGACGCGGTCGTCATCGAGAGGTGAATCCGTGCACCATGCCATCGGTTTGATCGAAGTCAACAGCATCGCCAGCGGGATCGAAGCGGGCGACGCCATGCTGAAAACGGCGGAAGTCGCGCTGCTGGTCGCCAAGACCATCTGTCCGGGGAAATATATCGTCATGGTGGGCGGAGACGTGGCGGCCGTCCGCCAGTCGGTCGCCGCCGGAACGGCGCTGGCCGAGCGCGTCCTGGTCGACCATTTCGTCATCCCGAACGTCCATCCGTCCATCCTGCCGTCGATCAGCGGCGTCACGCCCGTCGACCGGATGCGCGCCGTCGGCGTTGTGGAAACCTTCAGCGTCGCCGCCTGCATCGAATCGGCCGACGCGGCGGTCAAGGCGGCCAGCGTCGTGCCCGTCCGCACGCATCTGGCTTTCGGCATCGGCGGCAAGTGCTATTACGTGCTGACGGGCGACGTCGCCGACGTCAACGCGGCGGTCGACGCCGGCGCGGGTCTCGCGGCCGACAAGGGCCTGCTGGTCCATCGCACGGTCATTCCACGCCCGCACCACCAGCTGGTGGAAGCTCTTTTTTAACCACAACCGAGTAACACTCCCAGGAGGCTTTATGAAGACAATGCGTTTATCCATCCTGACGGCGGCCGTCGCCGCCGCCCTTTCCCTCTCGCTCTCCGCGTGCAATACCGCGCCGACGGCTTCATCGGCCCAGACCGCGCTGGCCACCCGCGCCTCGCAGGTCAGGCTGATCGAAGGCAACTGGGATACCTTCAACCGTTCCAGGATCGAAAACCTGATCACGACCTACGGCAAATTCAGCCCGAACTACAATCCGGCCAAGCCGCCCTACGTCGTTTTCGACTGGGACAACACTTCGGTTTTCCTGGACATCGAGGAAGCCACGCTGATCTACCAACTGGAAAACCTGCGCTTCGGCGCGACGCCGGGACAACTGGACAAGGCCGTCCGCATGAACATTCCGGCCAAGGATTTCGCGCTCAAGAACGCGGCGGGGCAGGCCATCAACATCGACAAGATCGCCGCGGACATCAACAAGAGCTACACCTGGCTCTATGGCAATTACGTCGGATTCGCCGGTGACAAACCGCTCAGCGAGATCAAGAAAACGCCGCAATACAAGGACTTCATCGTCAAGGTGCGTTTCCTCTATGAAGCGATCGGCGAAACCTTCGATCACGCCACCTCCTATCCCTGGGTCACTTACCTGTTCGCCGGGATGACCGAGGCGCAGGTGCGCGCGCTGGCGGCCGAAACGACGCTGTGGCAGGAAACCCAGCCGGTCGAATCGGTGAAATGGCAAAGCCCGGCCGAATTGCCGGGAGCCGCCGGAGTCGTTTCGATTTCCTGGAAGAATGGCCTGCGCCTCGTGCCGGAAATGAAGGATCTGTACAACAAATTCCGCGCCGCCGGCTTCGACGTCTATGTCTGCTCCGCTTCGTTCATCGACGTCATCAAGGAAATTTCGTCCAATCCCGCCTTCGGTTACGGCAACTCGGCGGATCGCGTCCTGGCCATGGAACTCGAACGCGACGCCAACGGCGTGATCCAGCCCGAATACCGCAAGGGCTACGCGCAAACCCAGGGGCCGGGAAAAACGGAGATGATCAAGCGCTTCCTCGTCTCGCGCTACGGCTACGGCCCCATCTTCGTCGCCGGGGACAGCGAAGGCGACCAGAACATGATGCAGGATTTCGCCGACACGAAGCTGGTGCTGGTCGTCAACCGTCTGCGCAAGGCGACGACCGACGTCGGCAAGTTCTCGAAGATCGCGGTGGATACCTACAAGAAGCCCGACGCGAAGTTCCTGCTGCAAGGGCGCGACGACAACAAGGGAATTTTCGTGCCGTCCCAGCTTCACTTCAAACTGGGCGCCCAGAAGGGCCTGGCGCTTCCGCAATGACCGGCTGACCCGGCGGCGCGGCGCCGGAAACGGCGCCGCCATCGGACGGCCCCGCCTTCCCCGGAAGGCGGGGTTTTTCTTTGCCCGGAAAAGCCGATCGCCGTTTCCGGCAAGCGGGCTTTTTCGCGCCGATGTCCGTATTCGCCGCGCGGGGGATCGGGCGTATTTCCGGTTAGCCGCCTGGGCGCTGACGACCCCGGATCGACGCCCGGACTCCTCCCGCCGGGCTGCCGCGCGGCTGACGGGCGCGCGCCGGAAGGATCAGAAAGAAATTGTCGACATACCGTGGATGACGGAAGCGTCGTTTTTCTGCCGGGTCTTCGTTTCTTCGGACTTTTTCCGCGTCGCGGCTCTCGTGGCGAAATATTTTTTGAATCTGAGAAGATGCAAGGCCCATTCGTGGAACGTGATTTCCGAAATCTGGGTCTGCCGCCGGTCCTTTTTGCTTCGGCGTTCCCGGTTTCCGGGCAACGGACCGTCATTCCACACCCTGCGGTCGAGTGACTTGCGCTTTTCGTCGAATAGAGGCATATGCGACTTGTTAAACCCCGGAGCGATCGACTCACCCGATTCACCGTGGTTTACGCTGGAGAAGGACTGAACAGAAAAACAAGAAGTATAGCACCATACTACTTACTCGTATGTGACGGAATCATCAAATTATGCAAAGTATCGACCGCTTGCTCAATCACTCACGCAATCAGTGGCATATCGGTTTCCAGCAACTCATTAGTGGCAGGCATTCATGCCTGCCACTGTGAGCGAACCGGGAAGGGGTTCGCCCCCCTCCCAAGTGGCCACGGTCGAACCCCCGGCCTTCAGGCCGGGGTTCCCGCCTTCGCGCCGCCCTGAAAGGCGGGGTTTCAAACCGGAGTCCGTTTTATGGTGAAATCGTCTTCATGGCAGAATTCCGCGCCATCGACAACCCTCGCCGTTTCGCCCGCCATGCGGCATGAAAAATCGAGAACCGAGAAAATCGACATCCGCGGCCTGCGCTACAACATTCGCCATTGGGGGCCGGATGACGCGCCGGCGATGTTTTTCCTGCATGGCTGGCTGGATTGCTCGCCGACCTTCCAGTTCGTCGTCGATGCGCTCGCCCAGCCGTGGCACGTGATCGCGCCGGACTGGCGCGGTTACGGCGAATCGGAATGGCTGAACCAGCCGTACTGGTTTCCGGACTACTACGCCGACCTGGATGCCCTGCTGGCGCATTATTCGCCGGATCGTCCGGCGCGCATCGTGGGGCACAGCATGGGCGCCAACATCGCCGGATCGTATGCCGGAGTCAGACCGCGGCGGGTCTCCCGGCTGGTCATGCTCGACTTCCTCGGACTCAGGCCGGCCATCGACGACGATTCGCCCAAGCTGCTCGGCGCGTGGCTGCGCGAGGTCGGCAAAGGCCCTCCCATGAGCGTGTATCCGAACCATGAGGCGCTGGCCGCCCGGCTGATGGAAGCCAACCCGCGCCTCACCGAGGCGCGCGCGGCCTTCCTTTCCTGGCACGCGAGCCGCGCGAACGGCGACGGAACGGTGACGATGGCCTGCGACCCGTGGCATCGCGTACCGTCGCCGCTGGTCTATCGCATCGAAGACACGCTGGCCTGCTGGCGGCGCATCGAAGTCCCCGTGCAATTACAGATCGCCGAACACGGCTATGTCGTTCGGCGCTTCGGCAACGACCCGCGGATGCTCGACCGCCTCCTTTCCAGCTTCCGCGACCTCGCCACGGTATCCATCCCCGATTCCGGCCACAGCGTACAACACGACCAGCCGGAGCGCGTGGCCGAGGCGATCGAGCGGTTCATGCCCCGCGATTGAACGCCCGCGCGAAAGGCCTCTCTCAGGAGGGAGGTGGCCCATGGCGAAGCCGTGGGCCGGAAGGAGTTGGGCGGACGGGGTTCCGGACGCGGTTGGGGGGATGATGAGAGAGTAGGGCGGTTGAGAATCGGAAAACAAGTATCAGGAATCAGGCCATCAAGTCGTTTCGTCATTCCCGCGAACGCGGGAATCCAGTTCCTTGTCTCCGGCCCGAAATACCGTCAATTCTAAAGGATGCGGCGCGGTGCGCCGGATGTGCGCGCTGCATTCCCGCTTGCGCGGGAATGACGGAGGAGGGGAGCGATCATCGCTTGAATCGAAAACGCTCCAAGTCTAGCTGCCGGCTTTTCCATCGACTACCTGACTCCTTCCGTCCCGCCTTCGGCGCGACACCTCCCTCAAGAGGGAGGTTTTGGATGGGGCGCGGGCGGGACGCCCGCGCTCCAATGGGTTTGGCGGCTGCCAAGAATTCCGGTTTGGACGAAGGCCGCGCCACGCGAAAAACCTCTCTCTGAGGGAGGTGGCTTACGGCGAAGCCATGGGCGGGAGGAGTCGGGCGGTTGGGGTTCCGGATGCGGTTGGGAAAATGATGGCGGCATTTGGCGGTGGTTTTTTCGTTTGCGTTTGGTGGTTTGGCGGTCAAATTATCAAACGCGAAACGAACAGGAACCGCCATTCTCTCAATCGCCAGAATCCCGTTCGTTCGTCGAATATCCGCGCCTAGAAATTCAAGCGCCCGGCTCTCTCCTCGACCGTACAACTCCTTCCGTCTCGCGCTTTGCGTGAGAATGACGAGTGGTTGGAAGTGTTCGCTGGAATGGCGGTGGCTTTCGATGCGTTCGCTGGGATGGTGATTTTGGTGGTTTCGGGGGCGGTTTCGCCATCGCTTTTCTTCCCCTGCCGTTCCCTTGCCAAATGGAGCGCGGGTGTCCCGCCCGCTTCGTTCGCTTTTTTTTGCGGGCGGAACGCTCGCGTTTCATTCTTGACGAACGAGTCGGATGCCGGCTTGCGCTGGTATGACAGGCTCTTTCTTCGCCTTTCGTTTTCCGCCTCGGGCAGCGGGCTGGGACTCGCCATTTCCAGGGAAATCGTTCTTTCGCTCAACGGTTCGATCGCCCTTTCCAACGCCATCCGCGAAAACGGCGTCGCCGGACTCGACGCGCGGGTGAGTCTCGCCACGGCCTCGCCCTGAATTCGCCGGAAACCGTGGCGCGGCGAGGTCCGCGCCGTCCGTATCCGGCCCGTCAGTCCGTCCAGGCCGCCAGGAATTCCCGCCAGTGCGGCTTGTCCAGCTTTTCCAGTTCGCCGCGGATGAACCGGATTTCGCTTTCGTACTCTTCGCGCGACATTTCCCCGCGCATCAGGCGAAAACGCAGATGGACGAGGTAGGTGTTCATCGCGTCGGTTTCGCAGTAATCGCGGATGCCGGCGATTTCGCCGGCCTGCCACGCTTCCCATACCTTGCCGCCGTCCATGCCGAGCTTGCCGGGAAAGCCGATCAGCTTGGCCAGGTCGTCGAGCGGCGCGTTGGCGCGCGGTTGGTACAGGGCCAGGAGGTCCATCAGGTCGAGATGGCGCGCGTGGTAGCGGCTGATGTAGTTGTTCCACCTGAAATCGCGGCTGTCGCTGTAATCACCGTCGCCCATGTCCCAGTAGCGCGGCGCGGTGACGCCGTGGATCAGGCCGCGGTAGTGCAGCGCCGGCAGGTCGAAGCCGCCGCCGTTCCAGGAGACGAGCTGCGGCGTGAATTTTTCGATGCCGTCGAAAAAGCGCTGGATGATTCCGGCCTCGCCCTGTTCCGGCTCGGCCAGCGACCACACGCGCACGTCCTGGCCGGCGCGCAGGACGCAGGAGATGACGATGACGCGCTGCAAATAGTGCGGCAGGAAATCGCTGCCGCTTTGCGAGCGCCGCTGCTGGAAGGCCATTTCCGCCACCTCGGCGTCGGACAGCGCCGGATCGAGGCCGTGCAGGCGGCGCAAGCCCGCCACGTCGGGAATGGTTTCGATGTCGAAGACGAGAATGGGAGTCATGGCAATGGGTATCGATGAGTTGAAGGCGGTCGATCAACGGCGCGGGCGAGAAATTTAACCACGAAGAAAGTCAAAGGCAAAAATCGTTGACCACGACGGGCGCGGCGGGAAGCGAAAAACAGATTTTGCCTTTCGTCGCGTCCGCTGTAATCAATCGCCCTGGCCACGGAGTTTACGGAGAAATACGGAGAGAAACCTTTTCACGGAGGAAACCCTTTTGAAAATCTTCGCTTTTCTCCGTGCGCTCCGCGTTCTCCGTGGCTAAAATTTTCGCCTCTCCCGGTTTCAGACTTTTGTCCGCATCAGGCGGGCCTTTTCGCGTTCCCAGTCGCGGTCTTTTTCGGCGTCGCGCTTGTCGTGCTGTTTCTTGCCCTTGGCCAGGCCGATCTGGATCTTGACGCGGCCGCGCGCGTAGTGCAGGTCGAGCGGCATCAGGGTGAAGCCGGCGCGCTCGACCTTGCCGATCAGTCTGTTGATCTGCGCGGTGTGCAGCAGGAGCTTGCGGGTACGGGTCGGATCGGGCTTGACGTGCGTCGATGCCTGGCTGAGCGGCGTGAGGTGCATTCCGAAGATGAAGACCTCGCCGTCGCGCACGATCACGTAGGATTCCTTGAGGTGCGCCCGCCCGGCGCGGATGGCCTTGATCTCCCAGCCTTCGAGCGCGACGCCGGCCTCGAACTGCTCTTCGATGAAGTAGTCGTGGAACGCTTTTTTGTTGGCGACGATGCTCATGGCGGCGTTTCCGGCGGATGGCGCGGCGATGGTGCTAGAATCCGGCATTTTACAGGATTCGAGGAATACGGTCAGAGATGTCGGGGGTCGAAAAATCGTTACTGATCGAGCATTCGGCGCAGCGGATGTTCGACCTCGTCGAGGACGTCGAAAGCTATCCGCTGTTTCTGCCGTGGTGCGGCGCGACGCGGGTCGATTACCGCGACGAAAGGCGGACGGTGGCGACGCTGCACATCAATTTCCACGGCGTCAAGGCGCATTTCACCACCGAGAACGCCAAGGAAAATCCCGCGTGGATGACCATGAAGCTGCTCTCCGGGCCGTTCCGGCGTCTGGAGGGCGGCTGGCGCTTCAAATCGCTGGCCGAGAACGCCTGCAAGGTCGAATTCCAGATTTCCTACGAGTTTTCAAACAAATTGTTCGAGAAAATCATCGGCCCGGTGTTCAACCAGATCGCGAATACCTTCGTCGAAGCGTTCGTGAAGCGGGCGCGCCAGGTCTACGGAGCGCCGGGTGGCTGAATCGATCGCGGTCGAAGTGGTGTACGCGCTCACGGACAGGCAGGAACTGGTGGCGCTCACGCTGCCCGCCGGCGCGACGGCGCGCGAGGCGGTCGAGCGTTCGGGCCTGTCCGGGAAATTTCCCGAAATCGATCTGGCGAAGAACAAGCTCGGCGTGTTCGCCAAGGTAGTCAAGCCCGACGCGGTCCTGCGCGACCGCGACCGGGTGGAAATCTACCGCCCGCTGATCGCCGACCCGAAGGAAGTGCGCAAGCAGCGCGCGGCCGAGGGCAAGACGATGAAAAAGGGCGCCGGCGAGCAAGAGGCTTCCTGACGCGACGATCGATACCTTCCGACCCACTTTTCCCCTGAAAGATTTCCGACGTGCTACCGAAATTCAAGATCGCCGAAAATTCCCTGTTTTCCGTCCTGATGCGTTCGAGCTGGTGGATCAGTTTCGCGCTCGCGCTGGCGGTGCTGCTGCTTGCCCGGCTCTTCTTTTACGGAACCTATTTCGTGCCCGCCGCGTCGTGCTCGCTGCCGTTTTTCATCATCGGCGCCATCGGCCTGTGGAAGCAGGCGAAGGTTCCCGGCGCGGCCCGCGTGGCGGCCACCGTCGAGGCCGTCAGGGCGATGTCCTGGCGGGATTTTTCGGCGCGGGTGGAAGAGGCGTTCCAGCGCGAGGGCTACACGGTGGCGCGCCTCGCCGGCCCGGCGGACTTCAAGCTCACCCGGATGGGCAAGACGACGCTGGTCTGCTGCAAACGCTGGAAAGCGGCCAGCCACGGCATCGAGCCGTTGCGCGAACTGGACGGGCGGCGGGAGGCGGAAGACGCCCACGACGCGCTCTACGTCGCGCTCGACGGCGTGACCGACAACGCCCGCGGCTTTGCCGGGAAACACCGCATCCGCTTGGTCGATGGGCTGGAATTGACCCGCCTGCTGCGCCTGCCCCGGCGGAACGGGGACGCGAACCGGACGCGGAGCGGTTGAACGAAAAGGCGCGTTACGTTAGCTTATCGAAACCGAACCTTACCTGGATCGCGGGATGAAACTCCAGCAGTTGCGCTATCTGGTCGAAGTGGCGCGCAGCGGACTCAACGTGTCGGACGCCGCCGAGACGCTGTTTACGTCGCAGCCGGGCGTGTCGAAACAGATCAGGATGCTCGAGGACGAGCTGGGCGTCGTGGTCTTCGAGCGCAGCGGCAAGCGGCTGACGGCGGTGACCGAGCCGGGCCGGCTCGTCCTCGACATCGCCGGGCGCATCCTCCAGGAAGTCGCCAACATCAAGCGGGTCGGCGAGGAATACGCGGGCGGCGACAGCGGCAGCCTGTCCGTGGCGGCGACCCACACCCAGGCGCGTTACGCCCTGCCCGCCGTGATAAAGCGGTTCATCGGACGATACCCGGACGTGCGGCTGTCGATGCACCAGGGCAGCCCCGCGCAGGTCGCCGAGTGGACGCTCAAGGGCGAGGCGGACATCGCCATCGCCGCCGAATCGCTGGACCGCTATCCGCAACTGCTGATGCTGCCGTGCCACCAGTGGGGGCACAGCGTCATCGCGCCGGAGGGCCATCCGATCCTGAAAGAAGACGGCGTCACGCTCGCTGCCCTGGCGCGCTGGCCGCTGATCACCTACGATCCGGCGTTCGCCGGACGCCCCCTGATCGACCGGGCGTTCGAGCGCGCGCGGCTGGAGCCGAACATCGCGCTCACCGCCATCGACGCCGACGTGATCAAGACCTACGTCAGCCTGGGCCTAGGCCTGGGCATCATCGCCGGCATGGCCTGCGATCCGGCGCGGGATCAAGGCTTGCAGGCGCGCGACGTATCGCGGCTGTTCGGCCTGAACACCACGCGCATCGGGCTGCGCCGGGGAACCTGCCTGCGCCGTTTCGAATACGGCTTCATCGAACTGTTTGCCCCGCATCTGTCGAAGCACGTCGTCGACAGAGCGATGGAAGGCGCGGGAGGCGAGGATGTTTATCAGCTTTGATTCATCGGGCCGCCCCAAAAGCCTGCTGGCCCGGATCGCCGGCGCCCTGTGCGCGGCGCTCGCGTTCGCCGTGGCGCTGATGTTTTCGCTGGTACTCTTCGCGGTTCTCGCGCTCGCCGCGCTGGCGTTCTGGGGCTACTGGCGATGGAAAACGCGCGCCCTGCGGGAAGCGATGCGCGGACAGCGATTCGAAATGCCCGGCGGCAACGCGGCAAACGACGCCCCACGCGGCGCGACGATCATCGAGGGCGAGGCAGTGCGCGTGGAAGAAGATCGACCACGGCTCAAGTGACCTCGCGGATGACGCGGCCGCCCTGGACTGAAAATCAGGATTTGGAGCGTTTCCCGTTCATTCCTTTGCAACGCAAGCCAGGTAATTCGCGGAAAGCCGCAAGGGCGAACACACACGCCCGCGGATCACCTCAAATGTTGGGGGCCTTGCTCGCCCCAAACTATGCGTCCTGCTTGCCAAATCACGTACCAAGCGCGCGCAAGGCGGCGATTACATCCCGTTCCAGAACAAAAGGACGCCAGAGCGGCGCGCGCATACCTGGCAACCGCGGCAGAACAAAGCGCGGACACACCACCCGCCCTTGCGCCCAACCGGGACGCCAGGAAAATCGCGGATTTCTCCTGCGATAAATCGTTACCGTGGGAATTCCCAAAAAAGA
>JAIRPF010000173.1 GCA_031257115.1 Accumulibacter sp. | reverse complement strand
TTCGATATTTCATCCGCTCCGGCCGGCGGCGGATTCGTTCCGCCGGAGGCGTTGAAAGCGCCGGCGCCGTTCTTTCCGTGCGAGACAATCACGGCGGGAAGGCCGTTGGCGATGACCGTGGTACACGCCGGATTTTCGCAGACTCTCAGGGGCGCGGTCGAGTCGAACGTAAACCCGATTCTTTTGTCGGAATACGCGGGCGCGACGCGATAGCGGAAGCGGTTGCCCCAGGCGTCCTCGCGGCCGACGCCCAGATCGGCCCAGGGGAGCCGGCCTTCCGGGGCGGCGCAGGCGTCGCCCGCCCGGTTCTCGAATCCATCGCCGTCGGTATCCGGGCAGGGGAGATGGGGATTCCCGTCGTCGGCGGCCCGGTGGCTGGCGGCGTAGCCCAAAAGGGCCTCGGAAATATCCGACAGTTGCTTTCGCGTTTCCCTGGAATCCTGCAATTCCCTTTGGGCGGAAAGCGGAACCAGCAGCCCTCCGATCAGCAGGCCGACGATGACGAGCACGATCGTCAGTTCAACCAGGGTGAAGCCCGCGCAAGCCGGATGGCGCGAAATTCGTTTCATGGATCGCTCCGGAGTTGATCGTTGCTGTCCGTGCCGGGGACGAAAAAACCGGAATCGCCCGGCCAGCCGTCCGCGTAGCCCGGATTTTCGAGATAGTCCGAAAGCCGAGCCGACGGGCGGGTCTGCCCCTTGCGCGCGACGCCTGTGGTGATGAGCACGTGGTTTTTCGGTTTTCCCTCGACGTTGAGCGACGTCGCGCAGCCGACGCCGGCGTCATCGATGGCGTAGATCATGACGCGGCCCCAGCCGTTCTGCGAAAACCAGGGCGCCACGTAGGGCGTCAGCGCGTCCTCCGGCAGCCGGCCGGAGCATGTGGCAGCGGCGCTGGCGCACGGAACGACCGACTTTACGTTCGTGACTGGCGACAGGCAGCCCGGAGCGTCGCCGGGAGCCGGATTGGGCAGGCTTCCCGTTTCCGCGACGTGGCGTTTGAGCGCGTTCTGCGCTTCCTTCAGGGCGCGCAGTTCGATGGCCGCGATGAGTTCCCGCGCGCCGATGCCGACAACGAGGTCGTTGACGGCGGGGTTGCCGTTCGGGTCCCTGACTGGCCCCATGACGAACGGCCCGGCGGCGCTGGCGTTGTTTTTCCCCTTGAACGCTTCGAGATAGCTCGACGCCGCGTTGGACAGCGCCCCCCTGTCCTGGCCCGGCAGCGGCGGGCCGGGCGCGAGGATGACGGCGGCCAGTTCCTCGCCCGGAGGCGTCAGCAGGGCGTCCCCGTCCGGGGCGTAGAGCAGGAGAGAACCCTTGGTGTCGCTGTTGATCGCCTTGTTGTTCAGATCGTTCGGCCGGCGGAAATTGTCGCTGACGGCGTACCACAGCAATTCTCCGTGCGCGTCGCGCAACGCTTCGACGCCGAGCGATTTCCAGGGAAGCCGTCCCAGGGACGTTCCGCCGGCGCTCGAACAGCTTCCCGACGCATTCCCCGAACTGGCGCTGCCGAAAAAATTCGTGTCGGGACAGGGCAGCGTTCCGGGGCGGCGATAAGAATCCGCGCCGATGTCGCCCTGCATGACGGCCCACGCGACGAGCGCCTGCTTCGCCCGCGCCAACGCCTCGATCGTTCTCTGCCGCCGCGCGATTTCGTGGTCGTTCCCGGCCAGCGACGTCACCAGAAGCGCGCCGAACGCGAGAACCACCGCGAGCAGCAGCATGAGCAGCGCCGCGCCCCGGCTTTCGCCCGGACGCTGGAATCCGGCGCGTCGCCTGGCGTTCATCGGGACGGGACGGGTTTGACGAGAATTTTTCCGCCGCCCAGCCGGTCGGCCGTCTCGCCGGTATTCCGGTCGACCGTGTCGCCGACGCTGGCCTGGGCGTCCGGGCCGCCTTCGGGAAGAACGATGACCTGGCCGGGATGGGCGCGGCTGGGAATGACCGCGACGCCGCCGCCGGGCCGCCGCTCATCCTGCGCGACGCCGTTGATCCACACGGTGCGCTTGCCGCTGCTGCGCGTCACCACGCCGTCGATGCTCAGCGCCGGATCCCTGGGGACTTCCTTCCGTTCCGGGAGCTTGGCCCGCCGCTGCCGGTCGAGCGCCTCCCGGCGCTCCGGGGTGAAGAACAGGCGGCCGAGTTCCTGGGCCGGGGCCGGGAACGAAGCGGCCAGGAGGAACGCGCAAAGCGGCCAGGCGCGGCGCGGCCCCTGGGAAAACCGGCGGCGCGGCGAATTCATTTCGGCGCTCCTCCGCCCGGCCCGGTTTCGCGCAGCGTGATCCAGTCGATCAGGCAATCGGCCCGCAGCGTCCCTTCCCGCAGCGCGTCGCCCGCGCCCGGCAGGCGCGCGAGATCGCAGCGCCTGACCTGGATCAGCGCGGGCGCTTGCCGGCGCAGATCGCCGAGCAGCCGGGTCAAATCCTCCTCGTGCAGCAGGCGTGCCTGCAATTTCATGGCGCTGGCGTAAAGGCCGAGTTTTTCCGCCCGCGCCCCATCCCTGTCGATGGCGCGGCGCGGAGCGAACTCGTAGCGCATTTCGATCAGGCGATGCCGGTCGCGGATTTCCTGGAGCAGTTCGACCCATTCCAGGCGCCGTTCGTCGCCAAGCGCGCCGCGCGCCCGGAGCTGGCCGAACAGCGCGGCTTTCCGCCGGATTTCGTTCTCCTCGCCGCGCACCTGTCCGAGCTTCCCGCCGATCGCGTCGCGCTCGCCCTGCGCGGCGCGGAAAGACGCCCGCGCGGCCAGCAGCCTGTCGCGGGAAGCCACGAAAGCGGCGACGCCGAGCGCGACCGCCAGCGCCAGGACGATCAGGCTGGACCGCAGTTTGCGGAGATCGGACGGTTTTCCGTCAAACGGCTTGAGCCGAAGCCATCCGTGCCACGATATTTCCAATTTTTCCACCTGTCGAAGGCCCGCCCGCGTTGTCGCGCGGGGCGGGCGCCACGTTGATCGCAACGCTTGCCTGACGGCATGAGGATTGCCGGAACGATCCCTCGGATCACTCGTTTGATCCAGCGTTGGCGACGATCTCCAGAGCCACTCGCCATTCGGGTCGCCTCCCTCATCGGAACGTGACGAGCGTGACTGGCGCGAAGGCTTTCCGCGCGGGGCCTTTTGCCGCCCCGGCCCTGAGATTCTATCCCAAAGCCGGAAGCGCGGCGGCGCGGGTCAAAATGGAGCGCGAGCGCTCCGTCCGCTTCGTTCGCTTTTTTGCGGGCGGAACGCCCGCGCTCCGATCAAGGCCTCTCTCTCGATGGAGGCGTCATGCGGCACGCGCCGCGCGACGGAGAGAGTCACGGCGTTTTGCTTTCTCCGCCGCCTTCGATGATCCAGCCGCCCAACGCCTTCCGACCCGCGCCATCGCGCGAGCCACCTCCCTCGAGAGGGAGGTTCATCAGAGGCGTGGGGAGGCGGAACTGCGGGCGGCGGGGATCGGCGGGGGTTCCGGCCGGCTTGCCGCCGCCTGGTTCACGATTCCCGGTCATCACGCCACGAAACCGTGGATACCGCTGTCGTCGCTGTATGTTCCGGCGAACTGGCCCAAGGCGTTGACGGAGAGGATTTGGGTGCTGGTGGTGCTCGCGCCCGGATGGTCGACCGCGATAAAGGTCGTGCCGTCCTTCACGAAATCGTGATAGTCGTCGGAATCCCGATAGTAGCCATAGACCCTGCCCAAGCCGCTCTTCGCCTCCGTGCCCTACGAACCGGGCCTTTCGCTCTTCGAGCCGGGCGCGGCGGCAGGACTCGACTTCGCGGAAAAAGCGGCGGTCGCGCTGTTCCAGACGCCCGGCTGAAGCCCTCTGAAACCCTGGAACCCTCTGACCCCCCCCCGGAAATCCCCTGAAACCCTTTTCCGCCGGCGGTCAGTTCCTTGCCACGCCGAACGCCTTGAGGAAAGTCGTCACCGCGAGCCGCACCCAGCGATCCTTTTGCGCGGCCGACGGTCGCGCCTGCGGATGCATCAGGCATTCCAGCTGCGCCTGGGCGCGGATCATGCCGATGAACAGCGTCGCCACGGCTTCGACGCCGACCGACCCGACGTCGACTTCCCCGGCCCGCGGAAATGTTCCCATAGCATTGTCTATCACGATAGCTCGGTAGAGCAACTAATTAGCGACAGGCATTCATGCCTGTCGCTGTGAACGAACTTGGAAGGGGTTTGCACCCCTCCCAAGTAGCTACGGTCGAAACCCCGGCCTTCCAGGCCGGGGTTCCAGCC